>NZ_WKZJ01000016.1:0-66257 GCF_009679715.1 Faecalibacterium sp. BIOML-A1 | reverse complement strand
CTCCGTCACCCTCGCTACTCCAAGGCCAGCATTTGAATGATGTTTGTCATGGGCAGCGGATGGTTGGCGGATTTTTTCATTTTAGGGCTTGACTTTTAATAGTTAGTCTTCGTCAGAGAGCGGTAGGCTTCTGCCACCTTGCCTTTGGGGTCGTGCTGGAAAATGCTCTTGCCCACGGCACTGATCTCCGCAGCACGGACAGACCGCGGAATGGTCTGGTCGAACACTTTAATCTTGCTGCCGTAGGCACCTCGAATCAGGTTGTCGATTTGCTGTCCATAGTTGGTGCGGCTGTCGGTCATGGTCAGCAGGATGCCCTCGATTTTCAGCTTCGGGTTGATCTGCCGCCGGACTTTCTGCACGGTCTGCAAAAGCTGTTCCAGACCCTTTGCGGAAAGATACTGCGCCTGCACGGGAATCAGGGTGGTGTCGGCTGCTGCCAGTGCATTCACGGTCAGCATCCCAAGGGAAGGGGTGCAGTCCAGCAGAATAAAGTCGTATTCGTGCTTTGCACCTTCCAGCACCTGCTTGAGCATCTTTTCCCGGTTCATGCAGTTGACAAGGGAAACTTCCAGCCCTGCCAGTTCGATGTTGGCTGGAATCAGGTCAACGCCCTCCGCATGGTGCAGAACGCCCTCGCCGGGCGGAATACTCTGGTCGTTCATGGCTTTTGCCATCAGGGTGGAAAGGGTCGTGGGCAGTTCATCGGGCTGTTGCCAGCCCATGCTGATGGTCAAACTGCCCTGCGGGTCAGCGTCCACCAACAGGACCTTCTTGCCCTCCATCGCCAGCCCGATGCCCAGATTTTCACAGGTAGTGGTCTTGCCGGTGCCGCCTTTCTGATTGACAACGGCAATCGTGGTACATTTCTTTGCGATAAAATCACCTCCTTGGGGAACCGTGCGCAAAGTCATGGTTCGTTCGATTTTGATAGGTCAGCTGCATCGTGGTCGGTGCGTTGTACAGAGAAGCAAGCAGATATTGTTTCATGTTACGGATTGGGCTGCTGTTCTCTGCAAGGCACTTCAGCACAAAGCGAATATGGTCGGCGTTCAGCTTCATAAACCGGCTGCGTACCACCTCGGCAGGCTTATCGTCCCCGGCAATGTGCAGCAGCTTGCGGTTGGTGGCACAGGTGTCCACCAGCAAATCCACGATTTGGTAGATAGTATCCTCATCATCCGGGCAGAGCCGGAGCAGAAGATCCACCTCCAAAGAATGAGAAAAATATTCTTCCAGTTGTTCACGTTCGCTCATCCAGTCGTTTTCATCGGAATAGATAGGATCAGTATCGCTTACCTCTGTATTATTTCTCTCAGTCTTATTACATCGTAGTTTGGCCGGGTCTTGAAGCGTATTCTGGACGGTTCCAGAATCGTCATTATCACGATTCAAGTAGGGCGTTTTTGACGATTCTGACGAAAAATTCTTTACATAGATGAGATCAGGCTTGCCCAGCCCCCTCCGTTTGCGTTCAATCAGGCCGTACTCTTCCAGTTCTCGCAGCAGCTTGGTGGCCTTTTTATCGGCACAGCCCAGTGAATCCTGCACCTCTTGTACGGTATAGATGATGAACACCCGCCCAGCTTTGTCCAACCAACCATTCCGGGCTGACAGGCTCATGCGGTCCAGCAGGATACCGTACAGGGTTTTGGCATCTGTGGAAAGCGGTTGGAAGCGGCTATCCTGAAACAACAGCTTGGGAATCCGGTAGAAGGGGAACAGCTCGCTGGACTGCCCATAGAAGTAATCAAGGTCTGCGGTTCTTGTCGGCTTTTTTTCGGGCATAGAGAATATCCCATTTTTCAGGTGTGGAACGGAATACATTGACCTGCTTCTTATAAGGGCAGTGGGCATACAGGCAGGTGCGGAACTTGAAATCGGGCCGATAGTACGGGCACAGCTTGCAGCTGTCCGGGGCACGGTCAGAACCTTCTCCAGCGGCGATCACATGGTGCATGGAGTGCTGAACATGGCGCAGAGCTTCGTTTCGCTTGTGGCTCACTTGGCATCACCTCGTTTCTCCAGCGGTGCCATCAGGTCTTTGTAGCAGGGAACCAGCACACAGGGCTTTGCCCGCTTGTAGGGGCATCCTTCGCACTTGCTGGGGCCTTTGGGCGGCTCGATCAGATAGTAGCAGTTCTCTTTACCGAGAACGCAGCCCTTCTTTCGGTTCTTCCAGAAAAAGCAGTGCCGGCAATCTGCCGGGCGGGAAGCATGGTAGCGGATACCATCCATCGTGACGGTCAGAACTTTTTTCATCGGTAAACCCTCCTTTGGTGGATTCGGGAAGTTCAGCCCGAAAACAAAAAAGCGCGTTCCTCTTTCTGTTCAGAGAGAACAGCGAGTGAACGCGCTATGTATGGAGAAAAGTGTTTTACACGGTTCTGGGCAGGAATGTGGAAAATAGATTTACACAGGTTATCTTGTATTTACATGGATTTACAGGAAAGCGGCTACCAATTTTAGCAGAGAGCCGGAAAACGGAGTTCAAAAGGTGCTTTATGGGGCTTCATTAGCTGGAAGCCTGATTTTATTAGCTGGAACCGAAAATTCTGCTAATGGCATTCGCTGGCTAATTTTGGTGATAGGTTCAAAATGAAAAATGCGAAGATCGTCTTTCACATGGAAAAATGACCTTCGCATTTTCATAAAGGGATACCCCAGACAGGATTCGAACCTGCGGTCTCCTCCTTAGGAGGGAGGCGCTTTATCCAGCTAAGCTACTGAGGCATATTATGTATTATCGTTGATTTTTTGAAATTCAACGCGCTTGGAAACGAATATGCAGAATGATTTTCACACCGAAGTGACCGACTGCGTTGCAACCGGAACGGTGTTAAACTTGTTGCATCAAAATTTGTTGAGAAAACCGTGATTCTTGGTTTTGCTTTTGAATAGAGCAATCACTTCTGCACCCAAGGTATCAGGTTGACCGAATTCTTAGGAGGCTTGCGCTCTATCCATCTGAGCTACGGAGACGGATGCCCTATTATAATACAGCATTTTGCGGATAAAATCAAGTTGAACCGGAGGGCAAAATGGTGTATGCTATAGAGGAAATGAAAATAGCCGCGGCAGGCTTTGCCGCGTGCGGAGGAACTTATGGAAAAGGCAAAAGGGAAAAAGCTGTTTTACCGCCCGGCGGGCAAGCGCAAGGGGATGTATACGCCTACGCAGATCATCTGTGTGAGCTTTGTCATCGTGATCGCGCTGGGCACCTTTCTGCTCAGCCTGCCTGTTGCCAGCAAGCATGGGCGGCTGGATGTACTGGATGCCATGTTCACCGCCACAAGCGCTACCTGCGTTACTGGTCTGATCGTGCGGGATACCTGGACCCAGTTCACCTACTTTGGGCAGGCGGTGATCCTGCTGCTCATTCAGGTGGGTGGTCTGGGGTTGGTCACCCTCACCAGCTTCTTCGCGCTGGCTATGCGGCGGCGCATGGGCTTCCGCGATCTGCGGCTGCTGGGAGAAAGCGTCTCAGCGGACGGATATGCGCAGGCCAAGGACGTGCTGAAGATCGTGGTGGGACTGGCTGGCCTGTTTGAAGGCATTGGCATTGTGCTGCTGCTGTTCGCCTTTGTGCCGCAGTTCGGGCTGGAAGGCATCTGGGTGAGCGTGTTCACGGCCATCTCGGCTTTCTGTAACGCGGGCTTTGATCTGTTTGGCCGGTTCGGCCAGTATGCCTCACTGGCACCCTATGTGAACAATTACTATGTTCAGGCCGTTGTGATGTTCATGATCATCTCCGGCGGTCTGGGCTTCATGGTATGGGTGGAGATCGGCGAGTACCACAAAAAACACCGCTTGTCTCTGCAGGCCAAGGTGGTGCTGAGCTTCTCGGTGATCCTGTGGCTCGGCGGCGCGGCGCTCATCGCGCTGATGGAGTGGAACAATCCTGCCAGCATGGGCGGGCTCTCTGTGCCCGGCAAGCTGATGGCGGCACTGTTCCAGTCGGTGTCCACTCGTACTGCGGGCATGAATACCATCGACCTTGCGGCCTGCGGCCCCATCACCAAACTGCTGATGAGCGCGTTGCAGTTCATTGGTGCGGCACCCGGTTCCACCGGCGGCGGCGTGAAGGTGACTACGTTCGCCGTCATCATCCTGACCATCCGCAGTGTGGCTCAGGGCCGCGACGACTGTGTGATCGCAGAGCACCACATCGAGTCCAAGACGGTTTATCGTGCTTTGACCATTATCGTGCTCGGCGGGCTGGCGGCGGTTGGCTCGGCTGTGGTGGTGTTCTATAACACCTCGGACGCTGTGTCGGTCATTGACGCTATTTTCGAGTCCTGCTCTGCCTTTGGCACAGTTGGCCTTTCGGTGGGCGTTACCGCTCAGCTGAACCGGGGCGCAAAGATCCTGTATATGCTGGTCATGTTCATGGGCCGTGTCGGCCCGGTGTCGCTGGCCATGAGCCTGACGGCAAAGCCGGACGACAACAAACGGAAGATCATGCCGGTGGGGCATATCAACGTTGGTTAAACGATTTTGAATGCCCTCCTAGAGTTGCGGCTCCCAGCATCCACTTCATGCCTTGAGCGGCATTCGCGTCTTGCTGGCCGCGGCCCCAACAACTCCTCCCTGCTTCTGCCGCAGGCAGCGGTCGTCGTTGTTGTACTCTGGGCATGTTCAGTGGAATTTGATTTTTATTTTTCGCATTTGTCGCAGCCCTGACGCTTGTCAGGGCGAATCCCTTCCATCTGCTAACGCAGACCGCTCGCCTGCTTGAAAGCCCCACTGGGGCTTTCATTGCTACGCAACCGCAGGGCTGCTCCAAATGCATTTTCACGAGTGAAGTCGTAGAGATAAGCGTCAGAGTATAACAAAAGTGGGTGCTATCCGAAAATAGCACCCACTTTTTTGTATATTGAAAAATAAAATTTACTCTGCGTATAGCTTTATGATGTTCAGCAAGATCTCAGTGCAGCGGTCCATGCGCTCAGCGGTGATGCACTCGCATACGCCGTGGAAATTGAAGCCGCCGGTGCCCAGATTGGGGCAGGGCAGGCCTTTCCAGCTCAGCATAGCACCGTCGGTGCCGCCGCGCACCGGAATTTCCTCCGGTTCCAGCCCGGCCATGCGGGTGGCCTTGCGGGCGGTCTCTACTAAGTGGAAATGCGGCTTGATTTTTTCCAGCATGTTGCGGTAGCTGTCCTTGATCTCCACGGTCACAGTGCCTTCGCCGTACTTTCCGTTCAAAAATTCGGCAATATCCAGCATGTTGTCCTTCTTGAACTGCAGCTTTGCGGCATCGTGGTCGCGCAGGATGTAGCCCAGCTTTGCGGTGGTCACATCGCCGTACATCTGGCACAGGTGGTAGAAGCCCTGCCGGCCCTCGGTCGTTTCGGGGCGGGCGGTGATGGGCAGCGCCTGATGGAACTCCATGGCCACATTGGAAGCGTTGATCATGGTGTCCTTGGCGGTGCCCGGGTGCACCGAGAAGCCGCGGATGGTCACGGTGGCGGAAGCGGCGTTGAAGTTCTCGTACTCAATGGAGCCGGCATCGCCGCCGTCCACCGTATAGGCAAAGTCGGCACCGAAGCCCGGAATATCGAACAGCTCTGCACCCTCGCCGATCTCTTCATCCGGAGTAAAGGCGATACACAGCTTGCCGTGGGGCAGGCCTTTTTCCTGAATGGTCTCAACAGCGGTCAAAATTTCGGCAATACCGGCCTTATCGTCGGCACCCAGCAGGGTGGTACCGTCTGAGGTGATGAGGGTCTCGCCCTTCATGGAAGTAAGGAAGGGGAACACAGAGGGCTTCATCACCATGCCGGTAGCGGGCAGAGTTACGTCGCCGCCGTTGTAGTTTTCCCACACAACGGGCTGCACATTCTCACCGCTGGCATCGTCGGCAGTGTCCATGTGGGCGATCAGGCCCAGAGCGTGTTGATCCTCACAGCCGGGCGTGGCAGGCAGGGTGCCATAGACGTAGCAGTGCTCGTCCACATGGGCATCCTCCATGCCAAGGGCCTTCATCTCATCCACCAGCTGGCGGGCAAGGTCAAACTCCCGTTCAGCGGAAGGGTGCGTACCGGAGTTTTCGTCCGAGGTGGTATGCACCCGGACATAATTCAAAAGCCGTTCATAAGCGCGCATAAGGCACACTCCTTTTATATTTCAGTGATGTATACTTCTCAGTTCCTTTATCATACCCTCTTTTCCGACAATTTACAACTGTTTTGCGCGCATTCATATGGAGAGATGAATCCTCATTTTTAAGGTGAACAAAATTCACGCAATAAAATGCATCCATCTGTGCAGAACGTGCTACAATAGGTACAAAATAAGCCGGGAGGGAAGTTTTATGGCAACAAAAGTCTTTTTTTACACCCTGCGCCCCTACGATGAGCTGGGCATCGCGCAGCGGCTGGCACCGCAGCTGGACGTTGAGTTTGGCTCTACGCAGGAGTATCCAACGCTGGAAAACGCTGAACTGGCAAAGGGCTATGATGCCGTGTCGGTAACGCCCTGTGATATGAGCGCGCCCATGGTCAAGCGGTTTCACGAGCTGGGCGTAAAGTCCATCTGCTGCCGTTCCATCGGCTATGACCACGTAGACCGCGAGACGGCCCGGGAACTGGGCATGAAGGTGGCTAATGTGGACTACCCGCCAAACGGCGTTGCAAACTTTGCCATTATGCTCATGCTGATGAGCCTGCGCAAGGCAGGGCACATCCTCAAGCGCGGCGAAGCGCAGGACTACTCCCTGCAGGGAAAAATCGGCCGCGATATTTCCACCTGCACCGTGGGTGTGATCGGTACGGGCCGCATTGGCCGCACGGTGCTGCAGCATCTGTCCGGCTTTGGCTGCCGCCTGCTGGCCTACGACCTGTACCCCAACGATGAGGTAAAGAAGATCGCCGAGTATGTGCCGCTGGAGACCCTGCTGGCGGAAAGCGATGTCATCACTCTGCACACCAACGCTACGGAGGAAAATCACCATCTCATCGACACCAAAGCAATTGAGAGCATGAAGCCGGGCGTGACCATCATCAACACCGCCCGCGGCAAGCTGATCGACAGCGATGCACTGATCGCCGGGCTGGAAAGCGGCAAGATTGGCGCGGCGGGCCTGGACGTGCTGGAAAATGAGAACGGCCTGTACTATTATAATCGCATGGGCGATGTGATCCCGAACCCGGAGCTGGCGGCTCTGCGCAGCATGCCCAATGTGATCCTGACCGACCACACGGCTTTCTACACCCACGAGGATGTGGAGAGCATGGTGCGCGGTGTGCTGGAAAGCGCGGTTGCCTTTGAAAAAGGCCAGCCCACCCGGCATGATGTGACGGACCTTTGATTTGTCCGGCAGACGATTTTGAATGGCCACCGTTGCACTCTGGCCATCTTCAACGGAAACAGTATTTCTGAATAGAGCAGATCCCGGCAGACTGTGGTCTGCCGGGATCTGCATTTTCACGGGATGGGGTGCAGCGGAAAACGGCATTCCGTTTGTTTGAAGCATCTGCCGGTTGGGACCCTTCCGGTGAAAAAGGGATTCCTGAAAATCCGCAGATTTTCAGGAATCCCCAATAAAAAATAATTATTCCGCTAAATATGCTCAGAGCAAAGCGGAGAGCATTCAAATGGTAATCAACCCAGACTGATGCCCATGCGGCGGGCGACGGTGAGCAGGTCGCAGTTCTCCGGCACGTTGCGGGTCTTGCCTGCAATGTCGGCCAGACGGTTCTCGGTGACATGGCGGTTCACCATGGCAACGGTCACGCCGTAGCGCTCGATCTCCACCAGCTTTGCCGCATAGCTGCCGAACTGGGTGGCCAGCACACGGTCGTAGGCGCTGGGGCTGCCGCCGCGCTGCATGTGGCCCGGGATGCACACACGGGTCTCCATGCCGGTTTTTTTCTGCACGGCCTGTGCAATGCGGTTGGTGGCGGTGGTGCCAAAGCCTGCCTCGGCGCGCTTTGCCATCCATTCCTTGCGTTTCATGCCGGCTTCCTCGCAGTTGATGGCACCCTCGGCCACAGCGATGATGGAGAAGTTGGAACCCTTCTTTGCGCGGCGTTCCACGGCAGAACACACACGGTCGATATCATAGGGCTGTTCCGGCAACAGAATAATATCTGCACCACCTGCAATGCCGGAATACAGCGTCAGCCAGCCTGCCTTGTTGCCCATGATCTCAATGCACATCACGCGGCTGTGGCTGCCTGCGGTGGTGTGGATGCGGTCGATCACATCGGTGGCAATGTCCACGGCGGTGTGGAAGCCGAAGGTTACGTCGGTACCATAGATATCGTTATCAATGGTCTTGGGCAGGCCGATGATGTTCAGACCCTCCTGCGAGAGCAGGTTTGCGGTTTTGTGGGTGCCATTGCCGCCCAGGCACAGCAGGCAGTCCAGCTTGGCTTCCTTGTAGGTCTTTTTCATGGCGGCAACTTTATCAATGTTGTCGTCCTCCACCACACGCATCATTTTAAAGGGGGTGCGCTTGGTGCCCAGAATGGTGCCGCCCAGCGTCAGGATGCCGCGGAAATCGTCCTCGCACATCTCCTTGTAGTCGCCGTTGATCAGGCCGCTGTATCCGTTCAGGATGCCAACGATCTCCACGTTATCGCCCATGCGGGCATACAGTGCTTTTGCTACGCCGCGGATGGTGGCGTTCAGACCCGGACAGTCGCCGCCGGAGGTCAGGATTCCAACACGTTTTTTCATTCAAAAGCCCTCTTTCATTTGGTATTCAGCGCCGCGCGTTCTGCCTTTCAAAGTCAGTCTGCCCGGAGACCTACCTGTTTATAGTATAAGATTATTCCGGATGGGGGCCGCTGTCAAGAGAAGCGCAGAAAATTTACACGCTTCCACGGTGCATTTCTGCGGGCAGGAGAACAGCGGGAAAACTTTTGCAGAAAAAATAAAAAAATGGTTGACAAGCGCGGGCCTTTTGAGTATAATATCCCTTGTCAGCAGCGCACGGCGCGGCAGACAAACTGAATAATGGGGATTTGCATAGTGGTAGTGCGGTAGACTCTGACTCTACTTGTGGGAGTTCGATTCTCTCATCCCCAACCAAGAAAACCGCAGTCTCAACTGGCTGCGGTATTTTCGGGGCATAGCGCAGTTGGTAGCGCGCCTCGTTCGGGACGAGGAGGCCGTGGGTTCAAATCCCGCTGCTCCGACCAAAAAGAACCAGTACACATTCGTGTACTGGTTCTTTTTTGTCTCCGCGCGGGATTTGAACAGGGCGGCGGTGCGAAGCACCGCAAACAAAGCCATAGTATGGCTTTGTTTAGCCCGCGGGTCCCAACCGGTAGGAATGTCTAACAAGGTGCAAGCTGCTAACACATTCGTGTACTGGTTCTTTTTTGTCTCCGCGCGGGATTTGAACAGGGCGGCGGTGCGAAGCACCGCAAACAAAGCCATAGTATGGCTTTGTTTAGCCCGCGGGTCCCAACCGGTAGGAATGTCTAACAAGGTGCAAGCTGCTAACACATTCGTGTACTGGTTCTTTTTTGTCTCCGTGCGGGATTTGAACAGGGCGGCGGTGCGAAGCACCGCAAACAAAGCCATAGTATGGCTTTGTTTAGCCCGCGGGTTCCACCGGCTAGGAATGTCTAACAAGGTGCAAGCTGCTAACACATTCGTGTACTGGTTCTTTTTTGTCTCCGCGCGGGATTTGAACAGGGCGGCGGTGCGAAGCACCGCAAACAAAGCCATAGTATGGCTTTGTTTAGCCCGCGGGTCCCACCGGCTAGGAATGTCTAACAGGGTGCATGCTGCTAGGAGCAGTGGAATCTGCAACCCGAAAAGTTTTGACTTGTGTTCTAAATATGATATACTGGAAAAGCAAAGCCATATTTGGCTGCAGAACGGACAAAAAAAGCGAGGAAAAACAGAAACTATGCAGGAAATAAAAAAGACAAAACGGGCGGTCGCGCTTTTTGTGATCGTTCTGATCTGCCTTTGCGGCTGGTGGGCTGTGCGGAAAGAGGGGTTCTTTCTGGATGAGATCTACTCCTACGGCCTTGCAAACAGCAGTTATGTTCCGTTTTTAAGCTGGCTCCATGGTGGAGAACAGGTGGCAAACGGCAAGCTGCCGGAGGCAGTGTTCACGCAGAGCGAGTTTCTGAATTATGTTGCCCCGCAGGGAAGCACACGGTTCGACTATGCGTCGGTCTACTATAACCAGACACAGGACGTTCATCCGCCGCTGTTCTACTTTTTGCTGCACACGGTGTGCTCATTATTTCCGGGCAGCTTTACAAAATGGACGGGTCTGGGGATGAATTTTGTGCTGCTGGGCGGCACGCTGGCAGCGCTGTATGCGCTGGGCATGGAGCTGTTTGCAGACTGGAAAAAAGCATTGTTCGTCTGTGCATTGTATGCGTTCAACCGTGAAATGATCTCGAATGTGACGATGGTGCGCATGTATATGCTCATGACCTTGCTGACGATCCTGCTTGCGCTGCTGGTGGCAAAGTCTCTTCGCAGGCCGTCTGTGCCCAAATATCTTCTGATCGGTGTAACCATCTATCTTGGCATGATGACCCAGTATTTCTTTGTGGTCTATGCCTTCCTGCTGTGCGCAGCATATGACCTTTACCTGATGTTCCGGCGCGAATGGAAAAATGCTGCTGCATTTTCGCTTCCGGCACTTGCGGGTGTTGGCGGAATGCTGCTCACCTTTCCGTGCTGGTATGCACAGCTGCACTCGCAGGATACGGTTTCGCTGGAGTCAACAGCAAACAATCTGCTGGATCTGGCGCAGTACCCCAAAGGCCCGCTGGAGCTGATCGGCTGGAGCATCGTCGGCTTTGCTGTAGGCGCAGGCATTATGGCCGTGCTGATCCTGACGAAGCTGGGGCAGCGCTGGCTGCCGGGCAAGTTGCGCGGCACTACGCTGATCCCCGAGGATGTCAAGCTGATCACGGTCCCGGCGCTTGCTGCATTTCTGGTTATCGCGGTGATCTCGCCGTATAAGTCGCTGCGGTATGTGTACCATCTGCAACCGCTGGAAGCGCTGTTTTGTGGCTGCGGCCTTTTCTCCATTCTGGATACGCTGCGTGCAGGCACCAGAAAGCGCATTCTGCAGATCGTGTGCCTTGCAATGGTCGTGCTTGCATTTGTGATCGAGCCGGAGCGCATGTACAGCGGTACTTATAAGATAGACAAGGAACTGGAACAATACAGTCAGGCCGCCTGCGTGGATATTACCGGGGACCTTGGCAGTTTCACTTCCGGCGTGCAGGAGCTTCTCAAATTTCAGGATGTCTGTGTGGTGCCGGACGATTCCAGTGAGCTGCTGGTGCAGTATAACACCGGCGAAAATGATACGCTGGTGCTGTTCATTGGAGGCCGGGGGCTGTGGCAGTTCGTGACGGCAGAACAGGTGGAGCAGATCACGGCCCAGAACATGGAAACTGCGTGGAACGTTGCCCGACAGGGCGGCTATGAGGATGTTTCGCTGCTGGCAACGCAGGAGTTTGAACAGATCTTTGTTTTGAAAAAGTGAACGCTTTGCGGCACAGCAGAAGGGAAAACTGCCTTTTTTGCGCGTGCTATATCGTTTTAAGGTAAAGTGTGCTAGAATAGTACCATCAACGATTCAGGAGGGTATCCCATGCTCAAACGACTGCGCAAAGCGCACCCGATCTTATTCTGCGTTCTGGCAGAAGTGGTCTTTCTGGCAAGCCTGTTTGTAACAGATCTTGTCTTTACCATTGCATTGGTTCTTTTTCGGGCGGATTTTGCGTCCATTGATACATACCTCTACAGCACTCTGCAGGAGCTGGTGGGGGCCATGGTGGCAGTGCTGTTTCTGGTACGGACAGACCGTGCTGGGCTGCTGCGCCGCCGCGGCAGCGGCTTTTTCAATGGCCTGCTGGTGGGCATGTACCCGCTGGTGTTCATTGGCTACAATGCCTTTGGTTCGCTGGTGCTGGGCCGGCCGGAGAACGGCGTGCTGCAGCCTGCGGCACGCATCTGCACCTTCCTTGTCAGCATGGCCATGGTGGGTGTGGCCGAGGAATTCATCTTCCGCGGTGTCATTGCCCAGACCCTGCTGGAGCACTTTGGCACCAGCCGCGCCGGTGTGTGGAAGGCCTGCCTTTTGTCCGGTGTGCTGTTTGGTGCGGCGCACCTGACCAATATCCTCAGTTCGGCACCCTTCGGTGTGCTGATGCAGTGCGTGTTTGCAGCATCGCTTGGCACTCTTTTTGCGGCGATCTACTTCCGCACCGGCAATTTGTGGGTGACGGTATTCCTGCATGGTGCCATGGATATTTCGTCCATGCTCATCGGTGGGCTGTACGGCACCACTACCGTGGCCGATGCGGTAAGCGGCTACGATGCATCCATGCTGCTTTCGGTGCTGCTGTATCTGATCCCCACCGCAGTTCTGCTGCGCAAAAAGAAGCTGCCGGAGGTACAGCTGTACTGGCACCAGTACGTAAAAAAATAAAGGCAGGATGCAAAAAATATCCTTGCATTTTGCACAGGGTTCTGGTATACTGTATCTGTTACCGTGGTACGGGGTTGGGAGTATGCCCGCTTTTTGGGAATGCCGTTTCCCGCCGCTGTTCCATTGGCACATAAAATTTTATAAAGAGGTATGTAACTATGAACAAGCAGGAAGTTATGGCCAAAGTCGCTCTGACCGAGAAGGACACTGGCTCTCCCGAAGTGCAGGTCGCTCTGCTGACCGCTCACATCAACGAGCTGAACGAGCACCTGAAGAAGAACCCGAACGATCACCACAGCCGCCGCGGCCTGATGAAGATGGTTGGCCGCCGCCGCAATCTGCTGGCTTATCTCCAGAAGAAGGACATCGAGCGTTACCGTGCTCTGATCGCAACTCTGGGTCTGCGTAAGTAATTTAAACAGAGGGCAGGTACCGCAAAGGTGCCTGCCTTTTGCTTTTGTATACAAATGGCAGCGGCTGCGTATTGCAGCAGTAAATCGAACGCCTGTGCCCCGAATGCTTTTTCATGGCGCGGACGGCTCACATCAACGGCAGAGACATTCCCCCGGTGGGGGAAATATCTCAAACAAAACCGGATGTGAACGGCACGGACGCTGGATTTATTGCTATGATGCGCGTGCCACCGCCTTTTGGATAGAAAAAATCCGAAAAAACAAGGAGGCAAAAACAATGGCAATTGAATTTGGTTCCCGCAGAGAGACCTTTGAGAACTACAAGGTCTACGAGACCATGCTGGCAGGCCGCCCGTTCAAGGTAGAAATGGGCAAAATGTGCGGTCTGTCCAACGCCAGTGCACTGATCCGCTACGGCGAGACCTGCGTTCTGTGCAACGTGGTCATGAGCCCCAAGCCCCGCGAGGGTGTGGATTTCTTCCCCCTGAACGTGGAGTATGAGGAAAAGCTCTACGCCGCAGGCCGCATCCCCGGCAGCTTTATGCGCCGTGAGGGCCGCCCCGGTGAGCGCGCCATCCTGACCAGCCGCGTGGTGGACCGCCCCATGCGCCCGCTGTTCCCCAAGGAAATGCGCAACGACGTGTGCATCACCATGACCGTCATGAGTCTGGACCCCGACTGCAGCCCTGAGATCGCCGGTATGATCGGTGCTTCTCTGGTCACTGCCGTGTCCGACATCCCGTGGAACGGCCCCATCGGCGGCGTGCAGGTGGGTCTGGTGGACGGCGAGATCGTGCTGAACCCCACGCAGGAACAGCGCAAGGTGAGCGACCTTGCCCTGACCGTTGCCGCCACCATGGATAAGATCGTCATGATCGAGGCCGGTGCCAACGAGGTGGACGAGGACACCATGCTGAACGCCATCAAGGCCGCTCACGTGGAGATCAAAAAGACCATTGAGTTCATCAACCGCATCGTGGCCGAGCGCGGTAAGCCGAAGATCGATTTTCAGGTGGTGGGTCTGGATATGGACGTGTTCCACGCCATCCAGAACAAGTATCTGGACGACTTCAAGGCCGCTATGGACACCGACGACAAGAATGTGCGCGATGCCGCTCTGCTGCCCATCATGGACAAGATCGCCGAGGAGTACCCCGACCTGACCGCTGCAGACCTTGATCTGGTCAGCTACAAGATGCAGAAGTTCGTGGTGCGCCGCTGGCTGCTGGACGAGGGCAAGCGCGTGGACGGCCGCGGCATCAACGAGATCCGCCCGCTGGCTGCCGAAGTGGGCATCCTGCCCCGCGTGCACGGCTCCGGCATGTTCACCCGCGGCCAGACGCAGGTGCTCACCACCTGCACTCTGGGCGGCACCAAGGACAACCAGCTCATGGACGACCTGACCGATGAGCAGACCAAGCGCTATATCCATCACTACAACTTCCCGCCGTACTCTGTGGGCGAGGCCCGCGCACCGCGCAGCCCCGGCCGCCGCGAGATCGGCCATGGCGCACTGGCAGAGCGTGCTCTGGTGCCCGTGCTGCCCTCTCTGGAAGAGTTCCCCTACACCATCCGCTGCGTGTCTGAGGTGCTCTCCTCCAACGGTTCCACCTCTCAGGCATCCATCTGCGGCTCTACGCTGGCCCTGATGGATGCAGGCGTGCCCATCAAGGCACCCGTTGCCGGCATTTCCTGCGGCTTGATCACCGAGGGCGACCGCTGGATGACCATGCTGGACATTCAGGGCGTGGAGGACTTCCACGGCGATATGGACTTCAAGGTGGGCGGCACCCGCAAGGGCATCACTGCCATCCAGATGGACATCAAGATCGATGGCCTGACCTACGACATCATTGCCGAGGCTTTCGAGAAGTGCCGCAAGGGCCGCCTGTATATTCTGGACGAGATCATCAAGCCGGTGATCGCAGAGCCCCGCCATGAGCTGAGCCGCTACGCACCCAAGATGTTCAGCATGATGATCCCCACCGATAAGATCAAGGACGTGATCGGTAAGGGCGGCAAGGTCATTCAGGACATCTGCGCTACCTGCAACTGCAAGATCGACGTGCAGGAGGACGGCCATGTGTTCGTCTCTGCTGTGGATCAGGAGGACGCAAAGCGCGCCATCTTTACCATCAAGACCATTGTGGAGGACCCCGAGATCGGTGCCATCTACAAGGGCAAAGTGACCCGCCTGATGAACTTTGGTGCCTTCGTTGAGATCGCACCGGGCAAGGAAGGTCTGGTGCACATCTCCAAGCTGGACACCAAGCGTGTGGAGCGCGTGGAGGATGTGGTGGCCGTGGGTGATGCCATCGTGGTCAAGGTGACCGACATCGACCAGCAGGGCCGCATCAACCTGAGCCGCCGCGATGCCATTCTGGCGCTGGAAGCCAAGCGTGCCGAGCAGCAGGCACAGCAGCAGTAAACCCTGACTGCATAAAAGAAACCGAAAAAGAGGACCCGATGCAGATGCATCGGGTCCTCTTTGTTGTATCAGAATAAAATTATACTGTGCGGTATTTGCGATCCAGCGCCCAGCCGAATGCAAACAGCACCACACCGCTGACAGCCAGCACCGGCACGGGCCAGTTCAGCTGACCGGTCTGCGGCAGACCGCTCATTGCCGGGTTATCCGGGTGGCCCGGCAGAACGGGGCTGTCTGGATTACCGGGTGCTGCCGGATGATCCGGGTGGCCCGGAGCCACGGGATTGTCCGGATTACCGGGAGAGACCGGATTACCGGGAAAGACCGGGTTATCCGGGTTGTCCGGCGGGGTAGGCGTATCAGGATAATCGGGCGTAGGCGGGGTAGGGGGCGTAGGCGGCGTGTCCGGCTTGGTGGGGGTGTAAGCACCCACCTTGGGGCTGGCATCCACCGCATAATTCCACTTGCCATCCTCCGCCATGGGCAGAGAGACAAGGAACGGATTGATCGGCTCATAGCCCTTGGAAGCCTCGGTCTGCACGATCAGATACAGGCCCAGCTCCAGACCACGGAAGGTCACGTTGCCGTCCGCATCAATGGTCTTTGTGGTGCCCTCGGCGCTTTGGGGCAGATACTCCTGCAGCTGGGCCGCAAGGGTGCTGTCGGTCAAATCACCCAGCGCAATGCCGCAGCCGTAGAAATCGCCGCAGTATTCGTAGCTCAGGTTGCCGTTTTGGCGCTTTACCTCGGCCACACGGTACAAAGTGAGCTTGCCGCCGCTCAGCGCCTTATCGTTGGCGCTGTCGTACAGCGTAACGCGGATGGTGCCGGTAGTGGGATTGCCGCTGCTGTCCACCAGCTTGATGTTTGCGCTGGTGGCAAGGGCAGGCAGCGCACTTGTTACCAGAAGGCACAGCACCAAAAGCAGGGCCGCAGCGTGCTTTTTGAGATCAGTGCGTTTCATGTTTTTCACCTCTTGTAGATTTGCGTTTGCGGTTGGAGAACAGCAGCCAGAGCAGCAGCACCAGCAGCAGGGGCAGTGCCATGATGGGAGCTGTGATGATCGGTTCGATCTTGATGGCATCGGCTGTTACACGGATGTGCTTGAGCTTGTCCGGCGTTTCGATGCGCCGTCCGCGCACCAGAAGGCGGTGGGAGTTGATGCCGTAGGGGGTGCAGGTCATCAGGGTGACGTAGTCCTTGCCGTCCACCACCTTGAGGTTGTCCGTCTCGGTGGGCAGTACAATGGAGATCTGGTCCACCTCATAGGTCAGCACCCGGTCCAGCACCGTGATGGTGAAGGTGTCGCCCACTTCCAGCTGGTCCAGATTGGTGAACAGCTTGGCGCTGGGCAGGCCGCGGTGCGCCGAAATGACCGCGTGGGTGCTGCCGCCGCCCACCGGCAGGCTGGTGCCTTCCAAGTGGCCTGCGGCGATCTGCAGCACGCCATCGCTGGTGCCGTGGTAGATGGGCAGCTCCACACCGATCTTTTCAATGGTGATGTAGCCCATAATGCCGGTGCCGGTGACATCCAGCGTGGCGTTGTAGCTGGTGAACCGGTCGGCATGGAACAGCGCGTCCG
This sequence comes from Faecalibacterium sp. BIOML-A1, assembly GCF_009679715.1. Classification (NCBI taxonomy): domain Bacteria; kingdom Bacillati; phylum Bacillota; class Clostridia; order Eubacteriales; family Oscillospiraceae; genus Faecalibacterium; species Faecalibacterium sp. BIOML-A1. The sequence continues at coordinate 49,407 of NZ_WKZJ01000016.1, read as the reverse complement.
GGTCGGCGGCGATCTGCGCATTGAACGCATCTGCCGCCTCGAAATAGGCGCTGTAGTCGGCATCGGTCAGCTTGTCCACATCCTCGGCATAGGTGGCCACGGCACGGGACTGATGCAGCTGGTTGACGTAATCGCTGAGGGTGGGGTATAACATCACGGATAGACCCACGAAAAAGACGAGGATCAGGATGACGGTGCTTTTGTTCTTTTTCATGGGCTACTCCCTAATGTTATAAGGATAGGAGCGGGGGCCTTGCGGCCCCTTTGCTCCGGGTTCTTGGGGGAAATGGAGCTTACTTGTTCTCCATGCGCTTCTTGGTGACCAGCAGAACGATGGCCGCAACCATCAGGCCGCCGCCGACCACATAGAACAGGGTGGTGCCGATGCCGCCGGTGGAGGGCAGGGTAATGCCGCCGGCTTTTTTGTTGATGATTTTATTACTCAGGTTACCGGACAGAGAAACATGGTATACGTCGTGCGTTGCAGAAATGACGATTTCAGTTTTGTCACAGGCACTGTAACCGTCAGGAGTTTTGGTCTCCTTCAGGTAGTAGGTGCCCGCGTCCAGACCCTTGACATTGAACTGACCATGTTCGTCAGAGAACATCTCAACAGCGTCTTGGGCTTTATCGGTTGCGTCTTTGATGGGGTAGTAGAAGTTGTCTTTTTTGTAGAGCTTTACTTCCTGTTCCGGAGTGCAAGCTTCATCGCTGTACAGACGGAAACCAGCGCCCGCCAACTCGTTGCCCGGGGTATCATCATCGTGATACTTGGTGTTGTTCAGCTGGTAGGTGTACACACAGACTTCGCTTTTGGGAGTGAAGCCCCAGTATGCTTCGGTATCTCTGGGGTTATTAGAGTACTGGAGCTGTACGCTGTTTTTGTTCTCGGTAGAAGAGCCACTTGTAGTATTGACAAAGGCTTTGTCGTTCAGGTGTGCAGTGTAGGTGACCGTAATCGTAGCGCCGTCATTCAAATTGAGGCCTGATGCACAGGTTTTGACATCAGGAATGCTTACCACAAAAGAGTTATCATTTTTAAGTTGGCTATCATCAACTTCATACATCGAAGAATCGTTGGTGATATCATAGGTGTGGCCATCGGAATTAATGACTACACTATCGAGTCTGTCATAAGTAATGCCATTGGACAAGGTATCATTGAAGCGAACAGTGTACTCGTTATAGTAATCGTAAGCACGGCCATTGTTTTCGCTTTCGGGCAAGGTAGCGATCAGCTGGAACTGGAACTCTTCGTTGATCGCATGGTCAGCGGAACTGCCCCAACCGTTATTGTCACCAGAAGAGCTTCCATCGTCGTTGTCGTAGACTTTCTTCTCAACAGTGGGCTTTACAACCTTAGGCGTAATTTGAACGTGATAGTGTGCTTTGTTAACCTTCAACAGGAAGGAATTGTAGGCATGATAGGAATCGCCATCAGCGCTACTGCTAAAGGAGGAAGTATCAACGATCAGATAATAACCTGCCTCATCAAGTTCGAAGCCACCGGTGTGACCACCTTGTTTGACGGGTGTCGAGTTTGCATGGGCATCCGTGTAGATATAGTTGCATACAAAACGCGCGAAAGCGATGCTGTTATCATCAGAAGTTGTCCAGCCCTTCATAACATCAAGGACTTCCTGGAGGCTATTTGCGTCTTGAAACGGAATCCTGAGGGTAGGATCTTCCTTCAATTGGGCCAGAAAATCCTTATCATCAGGGATGTTTTGGCCCCACTGAACGTTGGAAATCGTATTGTCATCACTAACATCACCCTTGAAGATCTGGAAAGCGTCGTAACAGTGGTTTTTGTCGATGTCCTCCTTAGTGTCGTATGCAAACGCCGGGATCGCCATGGCGCACACCATGGCAACTGCCAGCAGTGCGGCCAGCAGCTTTTTGATTACTTTCTTCATCATGATTTGCGAAAGTCTCCTTTCAAGTTTTTCTGATTCCTATTTTCAGGGTCTGCTTCCGGCGCAGAATCAATTTTGCCGCCGTGTCAGGAAGGATGCAGGCTTTTTAACGTGCCCCCCTTTCGCGTCTGCGCTTTCTGCAAACCCCGCACACCAGAGCGGCAAGCATCAGCGCACCGCCGCCTGCTGTATACAGTTTGGTACCGGCCCCGCCGGTAGAGGGAAGTTCGTAGTCGGACGGATCGGCCTGACTGGTGATCACAAGGCTGTCGGTTTTTACCGACTTTTCGGCATCATCGCTGATGGTCGTGTCCAGAATCCTGATGTTATTGATTACTTCACCGTCAACAGCCGTTTTGCCAAAGTCCTTCAGCTTGACGGTGTAGCGGATAGAATAGGTGCCTGCGGCAATGGGGGAACCGGCAGAACCCAAGGTGATCTTGCGCTCATCATTAACATTTTCCCAAGTGATTCTGAGCGTTGTATTGCCGTTTTCCATGCTGAGCTGGAGCGAGTCTTCGACATATTCGGCGGTTACGCCGGTGGGCAGGGTCATGCTGTCCGCAAGCGTCAGCGGGCCGGCCTGTTCGTTCTTGACCACAAGCGTAACAGTGTAATCCAGGTAGGCATCGCTGCCATCGCAGCGCGGTTCCTTCACGCTCTGGTTAAGGTCATAGTTCTTATCGTCTTTTTGATCCTCATCGGGGGTTTCATCCGGGTTGATGGTGATATCAAGGGCGTAATCTTTGTTGACCTCGATCAGATTAAAGCCGCTGCTGGTGACCTCGCTCTGGTTCCACTGGAAATTGAAGGAAACGTTGCTGGTGACCTTGGCATCGGAAGTATCCGCGCCTGCGTCTTCCGCTTCTTTCTGCTTGATATAGTCTTGGTCGTACCGCAGCACGGCGTACCAGCAGCCGTCATTCCCCTTGAGCAGCCGGTAGCTGCCGCAGGTGTCATAATTGCCGGTATCTTCCAGTTTGCCGGAGATAAGCTCATCGTTCAGCACATCAAAGCTCTTGGGCAGCTTAACATGGACACAGTAGTCGTTGTCCTGGATCTCTTGGGCCGGGATATCTGTGACGGTAAGGCTGCTGTGCAGAAGCTCCGAAATGGTGGTGACGTTGGTATCCTCGTATTCAGTGCCATTCTTGCGCTGCACCTCCAGAGCAGTGAGGTAATCCAGTGCATCCAGACCTTTGATGGTGGTAATGGCATCTGCGTCATCTTCGACTTTGTAATACGGCGTAGCAACGCCGTAATCGGCCTGCTGCGCATTTGCCACAGACACCAGCGTTGTCACCTGCGAAGCATTCAGCGTGACTTTAGCCACCTTGCCGTCCACATCGCCGGAGATCACGGTCAGGGTGCCGAAATCTTCGTCCACATCGCTCACGATGCCAACGGTGCTGGCATCCACGGTATATTCCTCAATGTGGGGCGCGGTGTCGGTGGTGGCCGCAGCATCCATGGAGAGCAGGGCAATGTCGGCATCGGCGGAATCATCCTGCACCTGCAACGGCTGGCTTTCCGCGGCCACAGCCTTGGTCACGGTGCCATTGTAAATGACGATATCACCGGGCATTGCGGCATCAGACGGCAGATCACCGTCAAAATCCATGGCATAGCCGCTGCCGGTCTCTTCGTTGTACAGCGCGCTGCGCAGCTGGCTGTGCAAAGACAGCACGCTGGAAACCTGCGGGATAGCGCTCTGGGGGATATCGGCATATTTCAGGCAGTAGGAAAGGAACATCACGTCCCATGGGCCGTAGTCGTTGCCGTAGTCGTTGCCGTAGCGGGTGTAGTGGCGCACGGTCTCGCCGTCGGCATCGTCCAGCTGGAAGTTGCGCTCGCTCTGCTCATAGCCCAGCTGGCTCTCGGCTACGGCCAGCAGGTCGTCGGCCCAGTTGCCGCTCAGCGTGGTGCCGGTCTGTGCCAGCCATTCGTCCTCGTCCTGCGTGCCGTCCAGCGGGTCGGACAGGCAGTTCACCGTGTGGTGATGCTCTGGCAGGCCGCAGACCAGCACTTCCTCGTAGCAGGCATCGGTGTGGTGGTGCACCGGGGTCTCGGTCACAGGATCGACCACCACGGGCTTTGCGGCCACCGGCTCCTCAAACAGGGCCACCGGGTCATAATCGGGGTTCACTTCTTCTACAAGCTCGCCCTCTTCCAGACCGCACACCAGCTCATAGGTGGTGGTGTAGCAGCTGTCGTCGTGGGTGTGACAGAACAGACCACAGATCAGGCTGCCGTCCTCAGGATCAAAGCAGTCATCGGTGTGCTCGTGCTCTTCTTCCAGGCAGGTCAGCTCCTGCACTTCCTGGTAGCAGTCGTCGGTGTGCTCATGGGGCACAAAGATGTACTCCGGCTCTGCGGAATAGGCTGCAATGCCGGGATCATCCGCATCCATGCCGAATGTATCATCAAAAGACGTGCCGTCGTCCGTCATGGTGGCGTTCCAGTCCTCCGGTTCGCCTTCCTCATAGCCGCACACCAGCTGCTTTTCATAGCAGGCAGCGGTGTGCTCGTGCTCCAACTCGCCGCACAGATATTCGGCCGTTTTGGCAATGCCCACGCCGTGCAGCTGCCAGTTCACGAACAGGCTGGTGGTAAGCGCCAGTGCCAGCAACAGCGCAGTATAGCGTCTGGCGCGCTGGTGGTTCCGACGGAACTTTTTCTGATATTCTTTCACAATATCCCGCATGATTCCTAAACCTCCTTAGTGGATCAACGAGAAGTTGGACAAGGGCCATACCCGCAAAAAAACCTTGCCTACGATCTGACTTTTTTCCACACAGCCGATCACACTGCTGCGGCTGTCAATGGAGGTGGCCCGATGGTCACCCAGTACGAAATACCGGTTTTCCGGCACCTGATAGGGAAATTTGATGTCGCATTCGCCCAGAGCCAGTTCATCTACATAGGGCTCATCCAGCGTCTGGCCGTTCACAGTGACCACACCGTCCTCGTCCAGTTCGATCACATCACCGGGCAGGCCGATGATGCGCTTGAGCAGAAGCTTGTTCTGCCAGTAAAATCCGCAAAGGTCGCCGGTCTTCATGTCGCTGCCCTTGACCAGCAGAATGATGTCCCGGTCCTGCAGAGTGGGGTTCATGCTGTCGCCGGAGACCTGCAGCACCGGCAGAAACAGGGTGGCCAGCAGCACGGCAATGGCCGCGACCACCAGCAGCGTGTAGACAGTGCTGCGCAGCACCCGCATATAACGGCTGCGGTAGGCCAGACGTTCGCGCTCTGCTTCCACCTCTGCTGTGGATGGAATGGGCGTGAACCTGATCTTTTGCTCTTTCATTTGGCGCGCTCCTCCGGCAGGAATTCCGTGCTGTGATAGCCGTCCAGCAGTTCGCTGGCCCGGCGGTCAAAAGCGGCCCGGCGCTGCTGGATCTCCTGCTGCGTCCGGGCAAGCATTGCCTTGCAGTCCGCTTCGGTCTGGGCGCGCTTGCGTGCGGCGGCTTCCGTTTCCGCGTCGCACTGCTGCTGGGTGCGGGCCTTCAGGTTCGCAGCCTCGGTCTGTGCCTGTGCAAGGATCTGCTGGGCTTCGGCTTCCGCCTGAGCGCGCAGAGCGCTGGCAGCGGCATCGGTGTTTTTGTTTGCTGCGAGCACCGATGCAACGTATTCATCAGCCGCAGCCTGCGCCGCTTCAAACACCTTGTTCAGCTCCAGTGCAGCCTGCGCAATGGAACCTGCATTTTCAATATGGATCTGCCGTTCCTGCAGCTGGGCAGACAGGGCAGCGTTTTCTGCCCGGAGCTGGTCCTCGCTCTGCTTGAGCGCCAGAATGATCTCGACTAATTCGGTGCGGCGCATGTGCCGCAGTTCACGGTCTGGCATAATGATCGATTTCTCCCGCAAAAAGTGGTCGGATTAGGCGAACGAAAACTTTCGACAAATACGAAAATTTCGCACCACAAAACCACATTTGATATATCAGTTTTCGGCGTGACGGTGCCAGTTTGATGAATGACCGTCCACCTTATATGTTAGCACAGCATGCGCAACAGAAACGTAACAAAAATGCCTTTTCCGTGCATTTTTTTGCCAAAGAATAAAAAAATTGTTTCTTTTGATGTAAACGATTACGCCGGACTGAAAATGCGTTAAAAACAAAAAGAACTGTCCCCACAACGGAGACAGTTCTTGAAAAACAGATGAAAATAGAAGCCGGATCAGAAGCTCTTCAGCAGATCGCCCAGAGTCAGGAAGGACTGGTAGATCACGTTGACATTGTTGATGATGGAGCTTGCACCGGAGAAGATGCGGGCAATGGCGTTGAACACCTTACCGACATTCAGGAAGCTGTTGTAAGCGTCGCGGGCACCACCGTCCAGATAGACCATTTCCTCTTCGCTGATGGAGGCATAGTTTGCGGGCAGTTTCATAGTAGACATGGAGATTTTCCTTTCTATTGATAAAATTGATACAGTGTGTGAAAAGACTTAAATAAAGGCAGCCACGGCCAGCGTGGTGATCAGAGCACCGGCTACCGTCAGAACGCTCAGAATCGGGCCGTCATCGTATTCCTGCGCGGTCTGTTCCGGCTGAGCGGGCGTGGATGTGCTGGTGGAAGTGGTGGCATTTTTCACGGTCCAGTGTGCGTACACAGTGGTATCACCGGTAAACACCGTAGAGGTGCTGATTTTTGTGCCGCCCACCGGCTCGGTATACCAGCCGTCAAAGGTGTAGCCTTCCAGCGTAGGCTGCGCGGGCAGGGCACTGAGTTTGCCGCTCAGATTGGTGGTGACTGCCACAGTGGAGCTGCTGCCGCCCATGGCATCCAAACCAATGGTGTAGACCTGCGAATCCTTGTCTTCTGCGGCAAAGGCAGAGGGCAGTGCACAGCAGAGCAGTGCAGCGCTGAGCAGACCGAGGACCAGCATTTTCAAGATCTTTTTCATATGACTCCTCGCTTTCCTGACGAATTGGGATGTGGTGCCTGCCGGGAACGGAAACACCAGAACAGACCTCGATGTCCCCGCCATGAGGCAGTAGACGAAAAAGCCGGGAAGAGGAGGTTTATTCAATCCTATATTTACCACATATAGTGTAACAAAAGTGCAACAAAATGGGCGTATTCTGTTGTTATGATGAAAAAAATTGGTTTTTCACAAATTGCAGGCTGCAAAAGGCGGCACAGAGCCGCCGCAAAAGCGGAAAAGTGGAACCTTCCCCTTGTGGAAAAACAAAGAATATGGTATAATATCTTGCACGATGCGCCATCGCCAAGCGGTAAGGCAGGGGACTTTGACTCCCCCATCGTAGGTTCGACTCCTGCTGGCGCAACCAAAAGCCCCGTCATCCTGAAAAGGCTGACGGGGCTTTTTGCATCACTTTTCCACAAAATGCGGCTGAACGGTGCAAAGCTCAGCGGCGGCGGATCTTTCTGGTGGGCTTGCGGCGGTTCCAGTTGTTCAAAAGGACCCACGCAAAGTAGATGATGATGGAAATAATACTCAATGTTATTACAACTTTGAGGTACAGACTGCCTAAGAATTCCTGAAAACGCGCCACCGTGAACAGCAGCGGGTTCAGGCTGACGTCCTGCCCGGCGATCAGGTCCACCACGCCAATGGTCTCACCGGCAAGCTTCAGCTCCACGGTACCCACCACATCGCCCTGCTGGATGGGCGCACTGACCGCATCCGGCAGGTGGAAATATTTCTGGGTCACGCTGCCGTCGCCGGTGGAGGGCAGCAGGGTCATCATGCTGTCGGCGGGATACAGCTGCAGGGAGCTGGTATCGGAGGAATACTTCACCGGGATCTCGGCCAGCGTAAGGTCGGTGTCCAGCGCGGCCTGAATGGAAAAGCTGTCGAACACCCAGTCCATCAGCTTCACGGTCTCGCACAGGGCCGGGCGACGGTTGGCGTAGCCGAAATCGTCGCAGGTGTCCGGGCTTTGCATCACGCAGAAAATATAGGTGGCACCATCCTTATTGGCCCATGAAACATAGCTCTGATTGCCACTGTCGCTTTTGAATGCGGTCACATCGCACATGCCGCCCTGCATGGCGCTGCGGTAGTATTTGCCGCCGCTGGATTTGCTCAGCGCGGCGTTCTGGCTGACCAGAACAGACGAAGAACGGTGTTTTTCTTTGGCGGGCATGGTAAAGCTGGGCGCACCGGAAACCTCCACAAAGGCATCAAAGCTCATCAGATAGCGCAGGATCAGGTACATATCCACGGCACAGGTCACGTTGCCGCTGTCGATGCCGCAGGCATCCGTCCAGGTGCTGCCGGTGGTGCCGATGCGCTGGGACAGGATGTTCATCTGGCTCACCCAGCCCGCGAGGTCGCCGCCGGAAAGGGCGTAGGCAAGGCCCATGGCGGCTTCGTTGGCGTTGCGGGTCAGCATGGCGTACATGGCTTCGCGGTAGGTAAAGGTCTCGTTGGAGCGCATATCGGCGTTGTTGGTGTTATAAACGTAATCCGAGATGGCAAAGGGCATCTGGAAGGTGTCGTCCAGATGGTCGGCATAGTTGGTCAGCAGCAGGGCAATGGTCATGTACTTTGTCAGACCACCGGCGGATACCTGCTTTGTGCTGTCCTTATCATAGACGATGATATTGGTATCGGTGTTGACGATATAGGCACTCTGTGCCTGCACCTGATAGACCGGGGTGGGGTCGAACATAGCCCCGGCGGGCAGCACAAGGCAGCTGAACAGGACAGCGAACGACAAAACCAGCGCAAAAATACGTTTCATGTGGACAATTCCTTTAAAAAGCGATAATATAAAACAACAGGCAGCACGGCACAAGCGCCGTGCGCCGGGTAAGAACGAGATCACAGCGGAAGGCTGTATTCTTTATAATAACAGGTTTGGCGGGGTGTGACAAGGCTTATTGTGCCGATTTCACATCCGGTCAGGGAGGACAGGAATGGTATATCTGACAGGGGACACCCACGGCGACATCGACCGCTTCAAGCACGGCAAGCTGCGCTGGCTGGGCAAACGGGATACCGTGGTGGTACTGGGCGACTTTGGCTTTGTGTGGGACGGCAGCAAGGAGGAACAGAAAAAGCTGGATTGGCTGCGCAAGCGCCCGTATACCCTGCTGTTTCTGGACGGCAGCCACGAAAACTACGACCTTTTAAAGCAGTATCCCACCGAGGAACGCTTTGGCGGGAAGGTGCAGGCACTGGGTGGCAATGTGTACCATGTGTGCCGCGGCAGTGTGCTGGAATTGGAGAATAAAAAATACCTGTGCTTTGGCGGTGCGGAAAGCCAGGATGTGGAGGATCGGGAACCCGGCGTGAACTGGTGGAAGGAAGAAATGCCTTCGGAGGAGGAATACGCCTTTTGTGAGGAGAACCTTGCAGCGTGCGATTACAAAGTGGATTATGTGCTGACCCACGATGCGCCAAGCAGATTTTTGGATTTTACCGCCCTTGCCAGCGGCGAGACCAACCAGCTGCACAGCTTTCTGGATAAAATTTTGTTGAAGCTGACCTACGACAAGTGGTTTTTTGGCTGCTACCATAAGGATACCCAGCTTTCCACCAAAAGCCGCTGCGTGTTCTGCGATGTGATAAGCATGGGCGAACGGCACGCAAAGCGTTCCGTTCGATAACAGGGGCCGCTGCACCAGCCGTGCAGCGGCTTTTGCATTTGCTGTTGCTTGTGCGCAAAAAAACTCCGGATCAGTTCATGGCTCCGGCTTTCTCGAACATCTGCTGCACCTGCTGTTCCAGCAGTGCGTGCTCCGGCGCTTCCAGCAGCGGGTCGTCGGCCAGCATGGCAACGGCTTCCGCCTGCGCAGCGTGCAGGGTGCGGGTGTCGTTCATCAGGTCGGCGATCTGCAGGGTGGGCAGGCCGTGCTGGCGGCTGCCGAAAAAGTCGCCGGGGCCGCGGGTCTCCAGATCGTACTGCGCCACCGCAAAGCCGTCCGTGGTGCTGCACAAAAATTTCAGCCGCTTTTGTACGTTTTCGCTTTGGTTGTCGCTGACAAGAAAGCACCAGCTCTCCGCTGCACCGCGTCCCACGCGGCCGCGCAGCTGATGCAGGGCGCTCAGACCGTAGCGCTCTGCGTTTTCGATCACCATTACGCTGGCATTGGGCACATCCACACCCACCTCAATGACGGTGGTGGACACCAGTGCGTCCAGCCGTCCGGCTTTGAAGTCCTCCATCACGGCAGCTTTTTCCTTGGGTTTGAGCTTGCCGTGCATCAGGCCTACCCGGCGCTCCGGCAGCAGGGCTTTGGCAATGTCCTCGTAGTAGCTCTTAACGGCGTTCAGCCCGCCATCCGGTGTGTCCTCGATGGCGGGGCAGACCAGATACACCTGCCGCCCTCTGCCAATCTCCTGATCGAGAAAATGGTAGAGGTCGCGCCGCTTTTTGCCGGTGATGCAGCGGGTTTTGACCGGGGTGCGGCCCGGCGGCAGCTCGTCCAGAATGGAGATGTCCAAATCGCCGTAGATGAGCAGGCCCAGCGTGCGGGGAATGGGCGTTGCGCTCATCACCAGCAGGTGCGGATTCGCGGCCTTTTCGGCCAGCATTCCGCGCTGCCGTACCCCAAAGCGGTGCTGCTCGTCGATCACGGCAAGACCAAGCCGGGCAAACTCTACGCCTTCGCTGAGGATGGCGTGGGTGCCCACCACAAGGTCGGCTTCGTCGTTCCGGATGGCGGCAAGGGTGGTGCGGCGTGCAGCGGCCTTCATGCCGCCGGTCAGCAGGGCCACCCGCATCCCGAAGGGGGCAAGCATCCGGTTCAGGCCTTCGGCGTGCTGGGTGGCCAGAATTTCCGTCGGGGCCAGCAGCGCGGCCTGATACCCCGCTCGGATGCAGGCCCAGATGGCGGCAGCCGCCACCAGCGTTTTGCCGCTGCCCACATCGCCCTGCAAAAGGCGGTTCATGGAAGTCTCGCCCGCCATGTCGGCCAGAATCTCGCTCACGGCCCGGCGCTGGGCTCCGGTGGGGGAAAAGGGCAGGCTGGCCCAGAACAGGGACGGGTCGGCAAGCTGCATGGGCGCACCGGTGGCAGCGGCACCCCGGTTTTTCATCCGGCCAATGCCCAGCTGCAAAACCAGAAGTTCTTCATAGATCAGCCGCCGCCGGGCTGCATAGGCCTGCTCTTCGGTGGCGGGGCAGTGGATGGCCCGCACGGCATCTGCCTTGGAGAGCAGACGGTATTTTGCCAGCATTTCCGGCGGAAGAGGGTCGGGCAGAAGCTCTGCATGGGGCAGCAGCTGCCGCACGCACTTGGCGATGGCATTGCTGGTCAGGCCCTCGGTCTGGGGGTAGACCGCTTCAAAGGGAGAAGCCTTGATCTGCTCAGCGGTGCGCACCTGCGGGTTGACCATCTGGCGGCGCAGCATCCCGCCGGTAACGATGCCTTGAAAATAGTATTCCTGCCCCAGCTGCAGCTTCTGGGCGGCATACGGATTATTGAACCATGTGATCTCCAGACTGGACACATCGTCCCCCGCAGTGATGCGCTCCATCCGCCGCCCGCCCGGCAGGATACGCCCGCCGGGTTTGGCGAACACCTCGGCCCTGACGACGCACTCCACATCGGTGGGCGCTTCGGCGATGGAATAGGGTTTGGTGAAGTCGATATATCTGCGCGGGTAGTGGCACAGCAGGTCGGCCAGCGTCACGATGCCCAGCTTCTCGAACCGCTCAGCGGTCTTGGGGCCAACGCCCTTCAGGTAGCGCACCGGCGTATCCGGGGTGAGGGTGGTATGGTTTTCGGCGGGCATGGCGTGTCAGCTCCTTTCCTGGATGCAATATAGCCATTGTAACACGGAGCGGCAGCGGATGCAAATGGCCCAAAAAGGAAAAACCGGCAGGACCTTTGCCTTTGGGCAGGAACTGTGGTACACTCGGAAGAAAAAGAGGGGAGAATATTTATGGAGATCCGTAAGGGGACCTTAAAGGACTTGGAGGCCATTGCAGCGGTGGAGGCGGCCTGCTTCCCGGCGGCAGAGGCGGCTACGGCAGAGGAGTTTGCCGGGCGGCTGCAGCAGTACGGCGATCATTTTTGGCTGCTGTGGGAGGGGGAAAGGCTGCTGGCCTTTGTGGACGGCTTTTGCACCGACTGGCCGGACCTGACCGATGAGATGTACGCCGACGCCTCCCTCCACCGGGAGAATGGTGCCTGGCAGATGATCTTTGGGGTAAACACCATCCCGGCCTGCCGCAGACAGGGGTACGCCGGGCAGCTGCTGCAGCAGGCCATTGCCGACGCCCGGGCCCAAGGCCGGAAGGGGCTGGTACTGACCTGCAAGGAGGCCCTGGTGCACTACTATGCAAAGTTCGGCTTTGTGAACGAGGGCGTTTCCGGCTCCACCCACGGGGGCGTGGTGTGGTACCAGATGCGGCTGAAGTTCTGAGGGGGACGATCTGGAATGGCCTACGCCTTGCTCCGGCCGTATTCAGCGGAAGAATAATTTTTAAGAGAGCAATGCCGGAGCGTCCGCGGAAGCTCCGGCATTGCATTTTCACTGGAGGGGGCGTAAAGGTAGACGGCATTTGCAGTGCCGCTTTCTGCGAAAGTGCGGCACTGCGGCAGACTTTTCGGCTTAGCTGCAAAGTGACCGGTTTCGCCAGAGGCTCTCCCTTTGAGGAAAGACTTCCCCCGCTCCGGGGGAAGATGTCACCGCAGGTGACAAAAGGGGGAGTCTGTCACCGTAGGTGACGGAGAGGGCGAGGAGGCTGATAGGGAACAGCGCAAAAACAAAAAATCCCGGGAACCGAAGTTCCCGGGATTCTTTTGGAGGTGACGACCAGATTTGAACTGGTGGATGAGGGTTTTGCAGACCCTTGCCTTACCACTTGGCCACGTCACCATATTTAGGAGTGGGATTCCACTCCTGTTGGAGCGGCCGACGAGGCTCGAACTCGCTACCTCCACCTTGGCAAGGTGGCGCTCTACCAGATGAGCTACGGCCGCATATTCGGTGCATTTTACCTTGCACCCATCATTTCTGATGCCCTGAAAACAAGTTTCAAAGTAGGTGAAAGCTTGCGCTTTCTTGGTGGCGACCCGGATCGGGCTCGAACCGACGACCCCCAGCGTGACAGGCTGGTGCTCTAACCAACTGAGCTACCGGGCCATATTGGAGCAACCGTTGCTGCTCCGTTATGGAGCGGCCGACGAGGCTCGAACTCGCTACCTCCACCTTGGCAAGGTGGCGCTCTACCAGATGAGCTACGGCCGCATATTGGAAACCCTGCTGGATTTCCTTAGCTGGTGCCTCCGATCGGAATCGAACCAATGACACGGGGATTTTCAGTCCCCTGCTCTACCGACTGAGCTACAGAGGCGCACCGGACGATGATTATTATACCTGAAATTTCGATTTTGTAAAGGGGTAAATCCAAATTTTTTTCAGAAAATTGAAACTTTCTTGATTTTGGTCGCTCCAGCGCGTAAAATAAGAATGACTTTTTCAACCTGCTTTCGGCACATCCGGCACAGGACGTGCTGTGTGCGGGCGCGCCAAACAGAAATTGACAAATTCAACAACCTATGGTTTAATGAAAATAAAATAATTCAGGCACTTTTGCCCTTTTTCTCTGCATATACCTATATTATAGTAAAAAAGGGCAGTGGCGTTTTATGATTTGACTACAGACGGCCCGCTTTTTTGCAAGAAAGGCCGGGCCGGGAGGAGCAGCATGGCAAAAAAACAGGAATATGGCAACGAGAGCATTACTTCTTTGAAGGGTGCCGACCGTGTGCGTAAGCGCCCGGCCGTTATCTTTGGCTCAGACGGCGTGGAGGGCTGCGCCCACTCCATCTTTGAGATCGTCTCCAACTCCATCGACGAAGCCCGCGACGGCCACGGCGATACCATCAACGTGACCCGCTGTAAGGATGGCAGCGTTATCGTTGAGGACTTTGGCCGCGGTATGCCCGTGGACTGGAACAACGGCGAGGGGCGCTACAATTGGGAGCTGTTGTTCTGCGAGATGTATGCAGGCGGCAAGTATGGCGAGGGTGAGGATAACTACGAGTTCAGCCTTGGCTTGAACGGTCTGGGCCTGTGCGCTACCCAGTATGCTTCTGCATGGATGACCGCCGATATCTACCGTGACGGATACCACTATCACCTTGATTTTAAAAAGGGCGAGAATGTGGGCGGCCTGCAGAAGGAAGCCTACAAGGGCCGCCGCACCGGCAGCATCATTCACTGGAAGCCGGACGACGAGGTGTTCACCGACATCGATGTGCCTGGCAGCTACTATAAGGATACCCTGCGCCGTCAAGCGGTGGTCAACGCAGGCCTGACCCTGAACTTCACCGATGAAAAGGAGAAAGACCCTGCCACTGGCAAGGCGTGGTACGAGAGCTGGTGCTATGAGCACGGCATCGCGGACTATGTGGCCGAGGTGGCAGGGGAGGATACCCTGACCCCGGTGTTCAGCTGCGAGAGTGAGGCTGTGGGCCGGGACCGCGAGGACCAGCCGGATTACAAGGTGCGCATGAGCGCGGCGTTCTGCTTCTCCAATAAGGTGCAGATGCTGGAATATTACCACAACTCTTCCTGGCTGGAGCACGGCGGCAGCCCGGAGCACGCGGTGCGCACCGCCTTTGTCTATCAGATCAACAAGTACCTGAAGGAAAAGAACCTCTATAAAAAAGGTGAGAGCGCCATTAGCTTTCAGGATGTGCAGGACTGCTTGGTGTATGTCTCGTCCAGTTTTTCCACCCGCACCAGCTACGAGAACCAGACCAAAAAGGCCATCACCAACAAATTCGTCTCGCAGGCTATGACCGACTTCCTCAAGCATTATCTGGAAGTGTATTTTCTGGAAAAGCCGGACGAGGCCCAGAAGATCTGCCAGCAGGTGCTGGTGAACAAGCAGAGCCGTGAGCATGCGGAAAAAACGCGCCAGAGCATCAAAAAAACCCTGTCCACCCAAATCGACCTTGCCAACCGGGTGCAGAAATTCGTGGACTGCCGCACCAAGGATGCATCCCGCCGCGAGCTGTATATCGTGGAGGGCGATTCCGCTATGGGTGCGGTCAAGTCCAGCCGCGACAGTGAATATCAGGCCATCATGCCCATCCGCGGCAAAATTTTGAACTGCCTGAAGGCCGACTATGCCCGCATCTTTAAATCGGATGTCATCGTGGATCTCATCAAGGTGATGGGCTGCGGCGTGGAACTGGGCGGCAAACACAACAAGGAGCTGGCCACCTTCAATCTCGATAATCTGCGGTTCAATAAAATCGTCATTTGTACCGATGCCGATGTGGACGGCTACCAAATCCGCACGCTGGTGCTCACCATGCTCTACCGCCTGACCCCGACCCTGATCGAGAAGGGCTATGTGTATATCGCAGAGTCGCCGTTGTATGAAATTACAACGAAAGACCGAACTTATTTCGCCTACACCGAGCCGGAAAAGACAGCGTTTCTGGAAGAGATCGGCGAGAAAAAATACACCATCCAGCGCTCCAAAGGTCTGGGTGAGAACGACCCTGAGATGATGTGGCTGACCACCATGAACCCGGAGAGCCGCCGTCTGATCAAGGTGATGCCCACTGATGTGGTGCAGACCGCGCAGGTGTTCGATATCCTGCTGGGTGATAACCTTGCAGGCCGCAAGGAACACATTGCGCAGCACGGCGCAGAATATCTGGACGATCTGGATGTGAGCTGATGATTTTAAATTGCCTCCGCTTGCGCTCTGGCAATGACAGAGGTAACGTTATTTTAATTTGGTGATTTGTCACAGCCTGCGGGCTGCTCCAAATCACGTTTTCACGAAGAAGGCCCCAACGGGTCACGGCATTTTAAGGGAAAAATGCAGAAAACCGGAACGGCTCCATCTGTGAAAGAGCAGCTCAGGATGGCCCGCAGGCCATCCTGAACTGCAAAAATAAAAAATATTTTCCGCTGAATATGGGCAGAGCGAGAGCGGCGCCCATTTAAAATCGTCAAGAGGTTAGAAGATGCCTAGAAAATCGACCAAGAAAACACTCAAGCCGGTGCGCCCGCAGCTGGGCGACGGCGTTGAAATTTTAAATGCCGGCAGTGTGCTGGAGGATCCCATCACCCGCACGCTGGAAACCAACTATATGCCCTACGCCATGAGCGTCATCGTCAGCCGCGCGCTGCCAGAGATCGACGGCTTCAAACCGGCGCACCGCAAGCTGCTGTACACCATGTACGAGATGGGCCTGCTCAAGGGCGCACGCACCAAGTCTGCCAACATCGTGGGCAGCACCATGCACCTGAACCCCCACGGCGATGCCGCCATCTACGACACCATGGTGCGCATGGGCCGCGGCAACGAGAGCCTGCTGGTGCCCTTTGTGGACAGCAAGGGCAACTTCGGCAAGGCCTACAGCCGGGATATGTCCTGCGCTGCTGCCCGTTACACGGAGGCGAAGCTCGAGGGTGTGTGCGAGGAGCTGTTCCGGGATATCGACAAGGAGACCGTGGAC
Organism: Faecalibacterium sp. BIOML-A1; assembly: GCF_009679715.1. Taxonomy (NCBI): domain Bacteria; kingdom Bacillati; phylum Bacillota; class Clostridia; order Eubacteriales; family Oscillospiraceae; genus Faecalibacterium; species Faecalibacterium sp. BIOML-A1. Next base: position 33,072 of record NZ_WKZJ01000016.1, on the reverse strand, counting down.
TTTGTGCCCAACTACGACAGCACCACCACCGAGCCTACCCTGCTGCCGGTCACCTTCCCCACCATTCTGGCCAACAACACGCTGGGCATCGCGGTGGGCATGGCATGCAACATCTGCTCCTTCAATCTGGCAGAGCTGTGCGCCACCACCGTGGCCCTGATGAAGGACGAGCACCACGACATCTCCACCACCATGCCCGCCCCGGACTTCGTGGGCGGCGGTCAGATTCTGTACGATGAAGCGCAGATGCGTGAAATTTACGAGAACGGCCGCGGCAGCGTGAAGGTACGCGCCCGCTACAATGTGGTGCCGGGCGAGAACATGATCGAGGTCACCCAGATCCCGCCAACCACCACGGTGGAGGCCATCATGGACAAGATCGCAGAGCTGGTCAAAGCCGGCAAGGTCAAGGAGATCAGCGACATGCGTGACGAGACCGACCTGAACGGCCTGAAGCTGACACTGGACCTCAAGCGCGGCGTGGATGCCGACAAGCTGATGGCAAAGCTGTTTAAGGCTACCCCTCTGGAAGACAGCTTCAGCGCTAACTTCAATATTCTGGTGTCCGGCCAGCCCCGCGTGATGGGCGTGCGCGAAATTCTCAAGGAGTGGACGGCCTTCCGCGTGGAGTGCGTGCGCCGCCGCACCTACTATGACCTGCACGGCAAGGAAAAGCGCCTGCACCTGCTCAAGGGTCTTGCTGCCATCCTGCTGGACATTGACAAGGCAATCAAAATTATCCGCACCACCGAGGAAGAGACCGAAGTGGTGCCCAACCTGATGATCGGTTTTGGCATCGATGAAGTGCAGGCCGACTATGTGGCCGAGATCAAGCTGCGTCATTTGAACCGGGAATATATCCTCAAGCGCACCAGCGAGATCGAACAGCTGGAGAAGGACATTGCCGACCTGAACGATATCCTTGCAAAGCCCGCCCGCATCCGCCGCATCATCATCAATGAGCTGAACGATGTTGCCAAGAAGTACGGCCAGCCCCGCCGCAGCGAGATCCTGTACGATCTGCCTGAGGATGAGAACGGCTCCGAGGAGGAAGAAGCGCCGGATTACCCCGTGACGGTGTTCTTTACCCGCGAGGGCTATTTCAAAAAGATCCCGCCGCAAGGTCTGCGCACCGCCGGTGCCCATAAGCTGAAAGAAGGCGACGAGATCGTGCAGCAGATCGAGACCCGCAACAACGTGGAAGCGCTGTTCTTTACCGACAAGCAGCAGGTGTACAAGGTGCGTCTGGCAGAGCTGGAGGACGGCAAGGTGGCTCAGATGGGCATTTTCATCCCGGGCCGTCTGGGCATGGACGAGGGCGAGAACGTGCTCTCCATGGTGATCACCAGCGACTACAGCGGCTTTATGCTGTTCTTCTTTGCCAGCGGCAAGTGCGCGAAAATTCCGCTCAGCTCCTACGCCACCAAGCAGAACCGCCGCAAGCTGCTCAAGGCCTACTGCGACAAGGAGCCGCTGGCAACGCTGCTGTTCCTGCCGGAGGAGACCGAACTTGCCATCCGCACCAGCGCCAGTCGGATGCTGTTGGTGGGCACGGCGCAGATCGCGGCCAAGGCCACCCGCGACAGTCAGGGCGTGGCAGTGGTTACTTTGAAAAAGAACCAGACCATCGCTTCGGTGGTGCCTGCGGACACGCTGGAGCTGGCGAACCCCCACCGCTACCGTGTGCGCAGCCTGCCCGCTACCGGTGCGCTGCTCCGCGCCGAGGACGAGGGCGAGCAGATGAGCCTGCTGTAAAAAAACTCCCCCAGTCTCGCATTCGCTCGACAGCCCCCTCTAGGATGGGGCCTTTGGCATGGCGGCAAAGCCTCTGGTTGAATTGCAAAGTATCCGGTTTCGCCAGAGGCTCCCTCTCCGAGGAAGCTGGCACGGCGTAAGCCGTGACTGAGGGAGTTCAAGCAGTAGCGGAGACAATTTTAAATCGTTTCTATATAAAAGAGGAAACTGCAATGCAAAACATCGACCTGATCTGTGTGGGCAAGCTGAATGCCAAATATTTCGCCGAGGGCGTGGCCGAGTACCAGAAGCGCCTTGCCGCCTTCGCGTCCTTCCGCATCATCGAGCTGCCGGAGGAAAAGATCGAGGAGAAAAACGCCTCGGATGCCGTGGTAAAAAAGGCACTGGACAAGGAGGGCAAGGCCATCCTGTCCAACGTGCGCAAGGGTGCTGCCATCGTGGCCATGTGCATTGAAGGCAGGCAGATCTCCTCCGACGAGCTGGCGCAGTTCCTTGCCGACCGCGCAAACAGCGGGGCGGGGGATGTGGCTTTCGTCATCGGCTCGTCCCACGGCCTGTCCGATGAGGTGAAAAAGGCCGCTGCACTCAAGTTCAGCATGGGACGCATCACCATGCCCCACCAGCTGGCCCGCCTTGTGCTCACGGAACAGATCTACCGTGCCTGCACCATCAATGCAGGAATGAAATACCATAAATAAGTGCAAAAACCGGTCTGTTCCCCAAAGCAGGCCGGTTTTCGGCTTTACAAGCGGCGCAAAACATGGTACAGTAAAGATACTGTGCTTTCCCTTTGAAAAGCACGCCCGGCAGTGGGGAAAGCTGCCGGAACGATACAACAACGACACGGCAAACCAGCCGCGGACGGAAAGGATGTACTACAATGGAACAGAGCGAAAAGACCCTTGATATGATCGTCAATCTCTGCAAGAACCGTGGTTATGTGTTCCCCGGTTCCGAGATCTACGGCGGTCTGGCCAACAGCTGGGACTACGGCCCGCTGGGCGTCGAGTTCAAGAACAATGTCAAAAAGGCATGGCTGAAGAAATTCGTGCAGGAAAGCCCCTATAATGTGGGTCTGGATGCGGCCATCATCATGAACCCTCAGACCTGGGTGACCACCGGCCACGTCTCCAGCTTCTCGGACCCCCTGCTGGACTGCCGCGCCTGCAAGGCACGCCACCGCGCCGACAAGCTGATCGGTGAGGAGCACCCCGAGGTGAACGTGGATGCCATGAGCTTTGACGAGATGGATGCTTTCATCGCAGAGCATGAGGACATCGTGTGCCCGGTGTGCGGCAAGCACGATTTTACCCCCATCCGCAAGTTCAACCTGATGTTCAAGACTGCCATCGGCGTCACCGAGGACAGCTCTTCCACCTGCTATCTGCGTCCTGAGACCGCACAGGGCATCTTTGTCAACTTTGCCAACATCCAGCGCACCACCCGCCGCAAGCTGCCCTTCGGCGTGTGCCAGGTGGGCAAGGCTTTCCGCAACGAGATCACCCCGGGCAACTTCACCTTCCGCACCCGTGAGTTCGAGCAGATGGAGTGCGAGTTCTTCTGCAAGCCCGGCACCGATCTGGAATGGTTCGCTTACTGGAAGGACTATTGCGAGAACTGGCTGCTGAGCCTTGGCATCAAGAAGGAGCACCTGCGCCTGCGTGACCACGAGCCTGCAGAGCTGGCCTTCTACAGCCGCGCTACCACCGATATCGAGTACGCCTTCCCGTTCACCGACTGGGGTGAGCTGTGGGGCATTGCAGACCGTACCAACTACGACCTGACCCGCCATCAGGAAGCTTCCGGCAAGAGCCTGGAGTACTTCGACAGCGAGACCAACGAGCACTACATCCCCTACGTCATTGAGCCGTCTCTGGGCTGTGACCGTGTGGCTCTGGCTTTCCTGTGCGAAGCATACGACGAGGAGCACCTGACCGACAGCAAGGGCAAGGAGGATATCCGCACCGTGCTGCATCTGCATCCGGCTCTGGCTCCCTACAAGTGCGCTGTGCTGCCCTTGAGCAAGAAGCTGGGCGAGAAGGCCATGGAGATCCGCAACGAGCTGAGCAAGTACTTCATGGTGGATTACGACGATACCGGTTCCATCGGCAAGCGTTACCGCCGCGAGGACGAGATCGGCACCCCGTACTGCATCACTGTGGACTTTGATACCGTGGGTGACGAGGCCAAGGGCATTGCCGCCGACAACTGCGTCACTGTCCGTGACCGCGACACCATGGAGCAGGTTCGTATGCCCATCTCCGAGCTGAAAGCTTATATCGAGAGCAAGATCGAGTTCTGAGAAAATTTCGCTTTCAGGCGATAAAAACAGCCCCGCCGTTGCAATTTCGGCGGGGCTGTGCTATAATACAAATAAAGAAAGTGCTGTCTGGCAAACGGTCAGTACCTTTCCGGCGCGATAATCAAAAGATGACCGCTCAGGTTTGGACGCTGAGGGCGGTCATTTTTTGTTGTTGAAGATCTTCCACGCGATATCGAAAATGCCAAAGCTCACGGTTGCAAGCAATGTGAGCAGAGCCAGAGTTTCTAAAAGCGTCATGAAGCATCACCCCCTTCGCTGCAAAGCGTCGGGGTACGACAAAAATGTTCGCCTTCCCGACGCAGGGCCGAAAAGGCATAGACCGCCTGCCGTATGTAGACAGCACTCTCAAAAGACAGTATAACAGACGTTTCCTGCTTTTTCAACAGCGGGAGGTGTCTGTTTTCTTTTTACTGGACAGAACGGCTTGTACCGGGTATACTGAAAAACAGAAAAACATGATTTTTACACCGCAGGAGGTTCTACCGTGGAAAACTTTGACGAACTGCTGAAAAAATATGCCGATTTCATCGTCCGGGTGGGGGTGAACCCGCAGCCGGGCCAGACCCTCATCATCAACTGCCCGCTGGAGGGCGCGCCGCTGGCGCGGCTGTGCGTGCGCAGTGCCTACGAAGCCGGTGCCCGGGATGTGCAGGTGAACTGGAGCGATGACGCTGTGGCCCGTGCCCGCATGGAGCTGGGCAGCGAGGAGGCCCTGACCGACCTCAAGCCATGGCAGCTGCGCCGCTATCTTGACTATGCTGAAAGCGAGGGCGGCGTGTGTGTACTGCATCTCATTGCGGACGACCCGGAGCTGTATGTGGGCATTGACGGCAATAAGATCAGCCGGGTGAATGCCGCCCGCCGCGCCTTTATGGAGGAGTGGCAGGAGTACACCATGAACGACCGGGTGCAGTGGTCCATTGCGGCCCTGCCCAGTGTGCCGTGGGCAAAGAAGGTCTTCCCGGAGCTGGACGCGGATGCCGCAATGGAGGCTTTGTGGAAGCTGATCTTTGACGTGTGCCGGGTCACTGGTGGCGACCCGGTGAACGAGTGGCAGGCCCATATGGAGCGGCTCAGCACTCTGCGGGATAAAATGAACGCGCTGGACTTGGAAAGCGTGCATTTTGAGAGCAGCAATGGCACGGACCTGACCGTGGGTCTTGCGGATCAGGCTGTGTGGGAAAGCGCCGCCAGCAAGAGCGAAAAGGGCGTGGTGTTCCTGCCCAACATCCCCACGGAGGAAGTGTTCACTGCGCCCCACAAGGACAGGGTAGAGGGCGTTGTCTACGGCACAAAGCCCTATGTGTTCAACGGCCAGCTCATCAAGGACTTCCGTGTCACCTTTGAGAAGGGCCGGGTTGTGGACTACCACGCCGAGCAGGGACAGGTGCTGCTGGGCCGTCTGCTGGACGGCGACGAAGGCTCCCGCAGCATTGGCGAAGTGGCACTGGTGCCGGCAAGCAGCCCCATCAATCGCAGCGGCAAGCTGTTCTACAGCACGTTGTTTGACGAAAATGCCGCCTGCCACATCGCTTTTGGTGCCAGCTACCCCGGCACCACGAAGGACGGCACGGCGCTGACGAAGGAAGAGCTGCTGGCCCGCGGCATGAACCAGTCCCGCCTGCATGAGGATGTGATGATCGGTGCAGAGGACAGCCATATCACCGGCAAATGCCGCGATGGCCGCACCGTGGAGCTGTTCCGGGACGGCGTGTGGGTGCTGTAAAAGACCCTGCGGCGAAAAAAATCTGCGAAAATGCTTGCATAATCGCGGGATGTATGGTATATTCTAGTAGTACGATATAGTTTAACCTGAAACGTGGGCCGCAAGGTCCGCGTTTCTTGTTTGTTTGGAGGTTTTTTATGGCGAAGCAGTCTGGCGGCAACACCGCCCAGAGAGTCGAAGCGCTTGTCCGCCCCACCGTGGAGGGCATGGGCCTGCGCCTGTGGGATGTGGTTTTTGAAAAGGAAGGTCCAGACTGGTATCTTCGCGTGCTCATCGACAAGGACGGCACCATGGATACCGACACCTGCGCGGATGTTTCCCATGCGCTGGATCCCATCCTTGACGAGGCAGACCCCATCGACCAGAGCTATTATCTGGAAGTGGGCAGCCCCGGCCTTGGCCGTAAGCTGACCCGCCCGGAGCACTATGAAGCCCTCAAGGGCCAGAAGATCCGGGTAAAGCTCATCCGCCCGAATGCAGACGGCGTGCGTGAGTTTTCTGGTATCCTGACAGGCCGCGAGGGCAGCACCGTTACGGTGAACACCGATGCGGGCGCTGTCACCTTTGAGGTGAACGCCGCATCCAGCGTGAACCTGTGCGACGATGAAGACCTGTTTGACTAACATAGATAGAGAGTAAATTACAGGAGGAACCCGAAAAATGGCAGCAGCGAACAATGAATTTTTTGAAGCTCTCTCCATGCTGGAGCACGAGCGCGGCATCACCGCAGAATACCTGATCGAAAAGATCAAGGCTGCGATCATCATTGCCGTCAAGAAGAACTATGAGGTGGAAGAGGACCACGTGAAGGTGGATATCGACCCCGCCGCGGGCCGCTTTGATGTGGCCCTGATCCAGGACGTTGTGGCCGACGAGGACTGGTACGACGAGCACTCTGAGATCGGCATTACCGAGGCACAGAAGATCCGCAAGAGCTACGAAGTGGGCGACCGCATTGTGACCCCCCTCAAGACCAAGGACTTCGGCCGCATTGCAGCCCAGACCGCAAAGCACGTGATCCGTCAGGGCATCCGCGAGGCTGAGCGCAGCCAGCAGCTGAGCGAGATCCAGTCCCGTGCACACGACATCGTGCAGGCCACCGTTACCCGCGTGGACCCGGAGAAGGGCATCGTTGCTCTGGATCTGGGCAAGGGCGGCGAGGCTATCCTGCCCCACAACGAGCAGGTGCCCGGCGAGGTGTACACCGAGGGCCAGACCCTGCAGGTCTACGTTGTGGACGTGGTCAGCACTGAGCGCGGCCCCCGCGTTATGATCAGCCGCACCCACCCCGGCCTTGTCAAGCGCCTGTTTGAGCTGGAAGTGCCCGAAATTTTTGACGGCACTGTGGAGGTCAAGGCCATCAGCCGCGAGGCCGGTGCACGCACCAAGATGGCTGTTTGGAGCAAGGACCCCAACGTGAACCCTGTTTCCGCCTGCATCGGCGAGCACGGTGCCCGTGTAGCTGCTGTTGTGGAAAAGCTGGGCGGCGAAAAGATCGACATTGTGAAGTGGAGCGAGGATATCTCCGAGTTCATCTCCGCAGCACTCAGCCCGGCCAAGGTGGTCAAGGTGGAACTGCTGCCCGGCGAGACCCGTTCCTGCCGTGTGACCGTGCCCGACCAGCAGCTGAGCCTTGCCATTGGCAACAAGGGCCAGAACGCACGCCTGTGCGCACGCCTGACCGGCTACAACATTGATATCCGCCCCGAGAGCGGCTATTATGGCGAGGAAGAGCCGAAGAAGGAAGCCGAGACCGACACCGAGTAATTCCGGCGCAGATGGCCAAAGGAGGGAAACCGGATGGCACAGAAAAAGATCCCTTCCCGCCAGTGCATCGGCTGCATGACCAGCCGCCCCAAAAAGGAGCTGGTGCGTGTGGTGCGTGCACCCAGCGGAGAGATCAGCATTGATCTGGTCGGCAAAAAGCCGGGCCGCGGCGCGTATCTCTGCCCGAACCCCGACTGCCTGACCAAGGCAAAAAAGAAAAAGGCGCTGGAGCGCTGCTTTGAGCAGCCGGTTCCCGCCGAAGTTTACGAGGCTCTGGCCGCACAGCTGGCCGAAGCCGCAAAGGAGGCAGCAGCAAATGGCAAAGAAGAATAACACCCCCGCAAAGCCCAAGCTGCCGCCGGAGGAAGCGCTGTATCAGGCGCTGAGCCTGTGCCGCAAGGCGGGCGCACTGACCATGGGCTTTGATGCCGTGGAAGATGCCTGCGTCAAGAGCAAGGCATGGCTGGTGATGGTGGCAAGCGATGCCAGCGCCAAGACCGTGCAGCGCCTCGACTATTCTGTGGGCGATCTGGTGGATGTGATCACCATGCCGCTTACGCAGGATAAACTGGCCGATATCAGCCGCAAGCCTGTGGCTGTTTACGCGGTGACTGACCGCAACCTCGCAAAGCTCTGCTTTGACCGCCTGTCGGACTGCGGAGCAATCAAAAATGAGGAGGATATGACCGAATGATCGTAAAATATAAAGTGAGTGATTTTGCAAAGGACCTGAACCTTTCCGCCAAGAAGGTCCTGGATGAGCTGAACGCCATGGGCAGCACCGGCAAGAAGAACAGCTCCAATCTGGAAGAGAACGAGCTGAACTACCTGCTGGAAAAGTTCAGCAAGGATAACAGCGTGGCAAATCTGGACGAATTCCTGAACAGCGCCAAGGCCGCAAAGGAAGAGCCGAAGCCCACTGAGAAGAAGGCCGAGAAGAAGGCCGAGAAGAAGGCCGAGAAAAAGCCCGAAGCTCCCAAGGCGGAAAAGAAGCCGGAGCAGCCTGCCGCCAAAAAGGCAGAGCCTGCCCAGCAGGATAAGAACGGCAATAAGCATAACGAAAAGAAGAACGAGCAGCACAAGAAGCGCGAGGAAAAGACCGTTTCTCTCAGCGAACTGGCTCGTGAGACCGGTGCCAAGGCATCCGCTGCTCCGGCACAGGCTGTGTCCGTGCGCCGCGAGGACAATCAGGTCACCGTGGATACCCGCACTGTGGATATGAACGTGGACCGCTTCGATGCCCGTTACGATGATCTGGCTTCCACCAAGAACACCGAGAACCGCCGCAAGCCCACCCCGCAGGGCAACAAGCAAAAGTTCACCCAGCGCGGTCAGCGCCAGCGCCAGCAGTTCCAGAAGGGCAAGCGCGAGACCGAGTTCGAGCGTCTGCAGCGCATCCAGCTGGAAAAGGCCCGCAGCGCACAGCTGAAGGTGATGATCCCCGACGAGATCACCGTGGGCGAGCTGGCTGCCCGCCTGAAGCAGCAGGCCGGCAAGGTCATTGCCAAGTTCATGCAGATGGGCGAGATGCACGCCATCAACGATGTGATCGATTTTGATACCGCTTCTCTGCTGGCAGAGGAGTTCCACGCAAAGGTCGAGCACGAGGTGCATGTGACCATCGAGGAGCGCCTGTTCACGCAGGAAGAGGATTCGCAGGAGGATCTGGTGGAGCGTCCCCCGGTGGTCTGCGTTATGGGCCACGTTGACCACGGCAAGACCAGTATTCTGGATGCCATCCGCAAGACCAACGTTACCGCAGGCGAGGCCGGCGGCATCACGCAGGCCATCGGTGCATATCAGGTCAAGGTCAACGACAGCCTCATCACCTTCCTGGATACCCCGGGCCACGAGGCGTTCACCTCCATGCGTGCCCGCGGTGCCAACATGACCGATATCGCCGTTCTGGTGGTTGCTGCCGACGACGGCATCATGCCCCAGACCATCGAGTCCATCAACCACGCCAAGGCTGCAAATGTCAAGATTATCGTGGCAATGAACAAGATGGATAAGCCCACCGCAAACCCCGAGCGCGTGATGGAAGGCCTGACCAAGTACGGCATCATCACCGAGGACTGGGGCGGCGATGTGGCCTGCATCCCGGTGTCTGCCCTGACCGGCATGGGCATCAACGACCTGCTGGAGCGCATCGTTCTGGAAGCTGAGGTCATGGAGCTGAAGGCAAACCCCAACCGCCGCGCCAAGGGTGCGGTCGTCGAGGCCCGTCTGGACAAGGGCCAGGGCCCCATTGCCACCATTCTGGTGCAGAACGGCACCCTGCACTCCGGCGACGTCATCATTGCCGGTACCGCTGTGGGCCGCGTGCGCACCATGCGCAGCGACAAGGGCCAGCTTCTGAGTGATGCCGGCCCCTCTACCCCTGTGGAGATCACCGGCCTGACCGCTGTGCCGGAAGCAGGCGACCTGTTCGAGGCTGTTGAGGACGAGCGTCTGGCCCGTGAGCTGGCCGAACAGCGCGTTGCTGCCGCCAAGGAAAAGCAGTTCTCCTCCTTCCAGAAGGTCACGCTGGATAACCTGTTCAGCCAGATGGCTCAGAACGACATGAAGGAACTGGCCATCGTGGTCAAGGCCGATGTGCAGGGCTCTGCCGAGGCTGTGAAGCAGAGTCTGGAGAAGATCTCCAACGAAGAGGTGCGCGTGCGTGTCATCCATGCCGGTGTCGGTGCCATCAGCAAGTCCGACGTGGATCTGGCCGATGCCTCCAACGCCATCATCATCGGCTTCAACGTCCGCCCGGACAATGTGGCCAAGGAAGAAGCTGCTGCCACCAAGGTGGAAATGCGTATGTACCGCGTCATCTATGATGCCATCAACGATGTCACCGACGCTATGAAGGGCATGCTGGCTCCCAAGTTCCGCGAGGTGTCTCTGGGCGAGCTGCAGGTCCGTCAGGTGTACAAGATCTCCAATGTGGGCACCGTTGCAGGCTGCCGCGTGACCAGCGGCAAGATCACCCGCGACAGCAAGGTGCGCGTGGTGCGTGACGGCATCGTGATCACCGAGGACGAGATCGCATCCCTGAAGCGCTTCAAGGATGATGCCAAGGAAGTGGCCGAGGGCTACGAGTGCGGCGTTACTCTGGCAAAGTTTGCCGACGTTAAGGAAGGCGACGTGTACGAAGCCTTCAAGATGGAAGAGTACCGCGATTAAGATCTGAAATATCCCTCTCCGTCATTGCTGGCGCAATGCCACCTCCCCCGAGGTGGGAGGTTTGCAGAGAAACGGAACGTTTGCCGTATCCACGCAAAAAGCTCGTCCCTCGGGAGAGCTGCCGAGCGAAGCGAGGCTGAGAGGGTTTTCTTTTATAGGGAGAAATACTATGTCTCAGAAGAATATGGGCCGTCTGGCGCAGGATATGAAGCGCGAGATCATTGCCATCATCGGCAGGCTGAAGGACCCGCGTCTGGAGGGCGGCCTGCTCACCGTCACCCGTCTGGATGTGACCCCTGATCTGGATGTGGCCAAGGTGTATGTGAGCGTGATGGGCCGCGAGGACGGCCCAAAGCCCGCCATCGAGGCACTGAACCGCGCGGCAGGCCATGTGCGCACTGAAGTGAGCAAGAAAATGCACATCCGCAAGGCTCCCCGCTTCATCTTCGTAGAGGATGACGGTGCCGCCTATGCAGCCCACATCAACGAGCTGCTCCGCACGCTGAACGTGAACGGCGACGCTGACACCGAAGCCAGCGCACCGGAGGAGACCGAAGAATAATTCCGCCTGCGGAAAGGATGGATCATGGAATGACAGAACAGTTGAATGTGCAGCAGATGGCCCAGCGCCTGATGACGGCGGACAACATTTTGATTCTGTGTCACAAAAACCCGGATGGCGATACCATTGGCTGCGGCAGCGCGCTGTATTGTGCACTGAAAGCACTGGATAAAAATGTGGCAGTGCTTTGCTCCGATGCCATTCCCAACCGGTATGCGTTTACCAACGCACATATGTTCAAAGGTGAGTTTGAGCCGCAGACGGTGGTAGCGGTGGATGTCGCCAGCGTGCAGCTGTTTGGAGAAAACAACGGTATGACGCAGTTCTCGCGCCATGTGGACCTGTGCATCGACCACCACGCAGGCAACAGCGGCTATGCCGACTTCACCTTGCTGGATGGCAGCGCCGCAGCGGCGGCAGAGCTGCTGTACGAGGTGATCAACGCCATGGGCGTTGCCATTACGCCGCACATTGCAGACTGCCTTTACACCGGCCTTGCAACCGACACCGGCTGCTTCCGATTCTCTTCCACCACGGCAAACACCCACATCGTGGCGGCAAAGCTCATTGAGGCGGGCTGTCATGTGGAAGAGCTGAACACCCTGCTGTTCGATACCAAGCCCCGTGAGCGCATGGAGGCCGAGCGCATTGCCCGCAACCATCTGGAATACTATCTGGATGGCCGGTGCGCGCTCATCTACCTCACCCGGGACGAGATCGAGCAGAGCGGGGTGGACCCGGCCGATCTGGAAGAACTGACCAGCCTGCCTGTGAGCATTGAGGGCGTAAAGGTGGGCCTGACTCTGCGGCAGCAGCCCGGCGGCAGCTACCGCATCAGCGTGCGCACCGCAAAGGGCGTGGACGCCTGCGCCATCGCCCGGCGTCTGGGCGGAGGCGGTCACAGCCGCGCTGCAGGCTGTGAGCTGCTGGGCAATCTGGAAAACGCAAAAAATGCAATTCTGGCAGAGGTGGAAGCCGAGCTGGACGCACCGCAGGAGGAAGCATAAATGCAGGGCATCCTGATCGTTGACAAGCCCATGGACTGGACCAGCTTTGATGTGGTGGCAAAGCTGCGCGGCGTGCTGGGCACCCGCAAGCTGGGCCACAGCGGCACGCTGGACCCCATGGCCACCGGCGTGCTGCCGGTGTTCTGCGGCGGTGCCAGCAAGGCAGTGGACCTGCAGCTGAACCACAATAAAAGCTACCGTGCGGTTTTAAAACTGGGCGCGCGCACCGACACCGGCGATGTGACCGGCACTGTGCTGGAAACGGCTCCGGTCACGGCGGGCGAAGGGGAACTGCTGGCCGTGCTGCCGCAATTCATCGGCCCGCAGATGCAGGTGCCGCCCATGTACTCGGCCATCAAGCTGAACGGTCAGCCGCTGTATAAGCTGGCCCGTGAGGGCGTGACCGTGGAGCGCAAGGCACGCCCCATTGAAATTTACAGCATCACCTACGGCGGCAGCCCGGCCGAAAATGAGTATGTGCTGGATGTAACGTGCTCCAAGGGCACCTATATCCGCACATTGCTGGAAGACATTGCCGCCGCCATGGGCCAGAAGGGCACCATGAGCGCACTGCGCCGCACCTCGGCGGGCGTGTACACCGAAGCCGATGCCCACACGCTGGAGGAAATTCTTGCCGCAAAAGAGCAGGGCATGGACGCGCTGGAAGCGCTGATGCTGCCGGTGGAAAGCGTGTTTGAAAGCCTGCCGCTGCTGGTGGTGGAGCCTTGGGTGGAACAGCATTTGTACAACGGCTGTCCCACCAGCCGGTATCCGGCAGCAGATGGCCGCTACCGGGTGCGCAATGCCGCCGGACAGTTTTTGGGCCTTGCCAATATCGTACAGGGTGTGCTGCGGGTGGAAAAACTGTTCGTAGAACGTAATTGAAAAAGGAAACAAAACCCATGCAGATCATTTCACAATTTGCACCGCTGCCGCTGGCGCAGCCGGAAAAAGGCACCGCAGTGGCAATGGGCTTTTTTGACGGCATCCACATCGGCCACCGTGCGGTGATCGAAAGCGCCGTGCAGTGGGCCAAAGAACACGATGCCGCCCCGGCGGTGTTTACCTTCAAGCTGCCGGTGGTGAATAAGATGAAGGGCAAGCGCCTGCTTTCCACAGCGGATAAGCATGCTCTGATCGCAAGCCTTGGCGTGGAGTATTACCTCACGCCGGACTTTGAGGAGATCAAGGGCCTGACCCCGGAGCAGTTCGTGCTGGGCATCGTGCGGGACTGCAATGCCCGTGCGCTGGTCTGCGGCGAAAACTTTACCTTTGGTGCCAAAGCGGCCGGCAACCCGGAGCTGCTGCGCACCCTCTGCGCTCCGTTGGGCGTGGAGGTGATCGTGGTGCCCATGGCGCAGTTTGAGGAAAAGCCGGTGTCTTCCACCCGCATCCGCACCGCGCTGGAAGGCGGCGACATCCCGGCAGCAAACGCCATGCTGGGGATGCCCTACGCCATCCGGTTCGAGGTGCAGCACGGTGCAGGTCTGGGCCATACGCTGGGGGTGCCCACCATCAACCAGCTGTATCCCGAGGGCTTTCAACTGCCCCGCAGCGGCATCTATATCACCCGCACCCACATTGGCGGGGTGTGGTACCCTTCGGCCACCGGCCTTGGCAGCCGCCCTACCGTCAATGATGATGCCACCAAGGTGACCTGCGAGACCTTTATCCCGGGCTTTTCCGGCGACCTCTACGGCACCGACCCGGTGGTGGAGTTCCACGCCTACCTCAGCCCCAGCAAAAAGTTTGATACGCTGGACGAGCTGCGGGCCTGCATCAACAACGCTGCAAAGCGTGCACAGGAATATTTTGCATAAGAAAAAGACCTGTCCTTCCGGAGATCCCGGAAAGGCAGGTCTTTTTTTACTGCTTATTCGTAGTCGATGGGTAAAGTGGGCAGACCGTTCAGTTCAAGGCCCGCTGTGTGGCCTGCAATGTACTGGTAATACCCCTGCGCCGCGATCATAGCGCCGTTGTCACCGCAGAATTTCAGCTCCGGCAGATAAACTTTTGCACCCAGCTTCTGGGCACCGTCGTTCACCAGCTGGCGCAGCCGTCCGTTGGCGGCAACGCCGCCTGCCAGACACACCTGCTTTGCGCCGGTGTCCGCTGCGGCCAGCAGCAGCTTTTCGGCCAGAATGCCCGCAATGCGGTCCTGAAAGCTGGCGGCAAGGTCGGGCACATTGATTTCTTCGCCCTTCATCTGGGCCTTGTTCACCTCATTGAGCACGGCGGTTTTCAGGCCGGAAAAGCTCACGTTGTACTTGCCGTCCACATGGGGCACCGGCAGGCGATAGGCCTTGGGGTTGCCGGTCTTGGCGGCATTGGCCACGCTGGGGCCGCCGGGATAGGGCAGACCCAGCGTGCGGGCCACCTTGTCAAAGGCTTCACCGGCGGCATCGTCCACCGTGTGACCAAGGATGTGGTAATGGGTGTAGTCCTGCACCTCCACAATGTGGCTGTGGCCGCCGGATGCCACAAGGCAGAGGAAGGGCGGCTTCAGTTCCGGGTGGGTGAGGTACAGTGCGGCAATGTGTCCGCGCAGGTGGTGCACCGGCACCAAAGGCTTATTGGCCGAGTAGGCCAGACCCTTGGCAAAATTCACGCCCACCAGCACTGCACCGATGAGGCCCGGCGCAAAGGTGACGGCCACAGCATCCACATCGTCGATGGTCTTGCCTGCATCCAGCAGGGCTTTTTTGACCGTAGCGCTGATAAATTCGCAGTGGCGGCGGCTGGCGATCTCCGGCACAACGCCGCCGTAAAGAGCCTGTTCTTTTACGCTGGTGGAAATGACGTTGCTCAGCAGGTGCCGGCCGTCCTCCACCAGAGCTGCGGCGGTCTCGTCGCAGGTGGATTCAATTCCCAAAATAATCATGTTTTAGTGGGCCTCCAGCCAGTTTTTGCCTGCGTGCACATCGGTGCTCAGGGGCACGGCATACTGCACGCAGCCTTCCATTTCCTCCCGCAGGATCTGCGCAGCCTTTTCGGCTTCAGCCTGCGGTGCTTCCACGATCAGTTCATCGTGGACGGTCAGGATCAGGCGGCTTTCCATCTTTTCGTTCCGCAGCCGCTTCCATACCCGCACCATGGCCAGCTTGATCACGTCGGCCGCAGTGCCCTGAATGGGGGTGTTGCGGGCCATGCGTTCGCCGCTGGAACGCACATTGAAGTTGCTGCTTGCCAGCTCCGGCAGAGCACGGCGGCGGCCGAACAGGGTGGATACATAGCCCACGGCCTTGGCGTCCGCGATGGTCTTATCCATGTAGCCGCTCACCTTGGGGAACGCGGCCAGATAGTTCTTGAGGAAGGCATCTGCCTCCTTCACACTCACGCCGATATCCTTGGCAAGGCTGTAAGCGCCCTTGCCGTACATGATGCCAAAGTTGATGGCCTTGGCAGAAGAGCGCAGCCGGGAGGTGACTTCTTCCTGCGGGATGCCGTAAATTTTTGCGGCGGTGCTGCGGTGGATGTCCTCGCCGTTCAAAAACGCCTGCTGCATGTGCTCATCGCCGGTAATGTGGGCAAGGATGCGCAGCTCGATCTGGCTGTAGTCGGCATCCACCAGCACACAGCCCGGCTTTGCAATAAAGTAGGCGCGCAGCTGGCTGCCCAGCTCGGTGCGGATGGGGATGTTCTGCAGGTTGGGGTTATCGGAGGAAAGCCGTCCGGTGCGGGCCTCGGTCTGGTTGAAGGTGGAGTGGATGCGGCCATCCTCGCCAATCACCTTCAAAAGGCCCTCCACGTAGGTGGAGTTCAGCTTCTGGTAGGCGCGGTACTGCAGAATGTCCTCCACCAGCGGGTAATCCCGCAGGCTTTCCAGTGTTTCGGCATCCGTGGACCAGCCGCGCTGGGTCTTTTTGCCGTGGGGCAGGCCCATGGTGTCAAACAGCATTTCGCCCAACTGCTTGGGGCTGTTGGGGTTGAAGCTGGCGCTGCCGGTCTCCATGTGGATGCGGGTGAGCACCTGCTCCAGCTCAGTGCGCAGCTTTACGCCGAACTGCTCGATGCCGTCTTTGTCCACCAGCACACCGGTGCGGGTCATATCGGCCAGCACCTGTGCCAGCGGGAACTCGATCTCATTGTAAAGGCTGTCCTCTCCGCAGGCAGTGATCTCGGCCTTCATCTTGCAGAACAGGTCTGCAAGGCGGCCTGCATCCGGGTAATCGGCACAGGTAAAGGCAGCAGCGGCGCGGTAGCTGGCGGTCAGCTCGCTGATCTGATACTTGGAAGCAGAAGCGTCCAGCAGGTAGGCGGCAAGCTTGCCATCCCACACGATGCTGCTGCCCCAGCCGCCTGCGGCCATGGCCTTGGCATAGAGGGGCGCTGCATTGAACACTTCCAGCGTTACGTCTGCGTTGTCCAGCAGGCGCATAAGGTCGGCATTCTCCAGCGGGTAAACGGTGCAGTCCTGCACGGCGTACCAGCTCTCCGGCTGCAGCACCACGTTGCGGGTGCCCTGCTTGCCCATCACGGCCGGGCGCGATGCCACCAGATAGGTGCCGGAAGGAGCCAGCGGCAGGGCTTCCAGCTCTGCTTCAGCCAGCTCGATGCCGTCCTCTTCTTCCGGGGCGGCAGGTGCAATGCCGTCCAGTCCAAAGCGAGGGATCAGAGAGTGGATCTCCAATTCCTGCAAAAGGCGCACGGCCTCGGCTTTGTTGCCCTCGCCCACGGCATAGGTGCCCTCGGCCGTGTCGATGGGTGCATCGGTGCGGATGGTGCCAAGGGTGTGGCTCAGCTGGGCCATCTCGCGGCATTCCAGCAAATGTTCCCGCTGTTTGGGCTTGATGAGCTTATCGTCGATGTGCTCGTACACGCCTTCCAGCGTGCCAAAGTTCTGCACAAGGGTCAGGGCGGTCTTTTCACCAATGCCCTTCACGCCCGGAATATTATCCGAAGCATCGCCCATCAGGCTCTTCACCTCAATGAGCTGTCTGGGCTGGATGCCGTATTTTTCCTGAATGGCGTCCACGTCCATCGTCACCGTCTTGCTGCGTCCCATGACAGTGGCGGCAAGCAGCACAGTGGTGGTGTCACTGACCAGCTGCAGGCTGTCCCGGTCTCCCGTAGCAAGGAAGCAGTCGTCCTTTCGGGCGGCGCAGGCAGCGGCCAGCGTGCCAAGAATATCATCCGCTTCCCAGCCTTCGGCGGTGACGGTGCGGTAGCCGAGGTCTGCCAGAAGTTCCTTGAGCACCGGCATCTGCTGGGCCAGCTCTTCGGGCATGCCATGGCGGGTGGCCTTGTAGCCATCGTACATTTTGTGGCGGAAGGTGGGAGCCTTCAGGTCAAAGGCAACAGCCACCTCGTCGGGTTCGCACTCCTTAAGCAGGGAGAGCAGGATATTCAGAAAGCCATAGATGGCGTTGGTGTATCGTCCGTCCTTGGTGGTCAGCAGCTTGATGCCAAAAAAAGCACGGTTGGCAATGCTGTTGCCGTCAATGACCAGTAAACGCATAGTCGTGTTCCTCCATTGCATTATTACACATTCTGCATTATACCACAAAACCGTGCCCAGCGGGGGATTTTTGCGTAAAAAAGAGAGAAAGCCGCCAACATGGTTGACGGCCTTCCCTCTTACTCCTCGATGCGGATCGCGCTTACCGGGCAGGCGTTGGCTGCGTCCACAGCCTGCGGCACCTCCTCCGGTGGGATCGGCCCGGGCTGGGCCACGGCCAGCGTGCCTTCCATCTGGAACACGGCGGGGCAAAGCCCGGCGCACTGGGTGCAGCCAATGCACAGATCAGGGTCAACATATGCGTTCATAGAAAAACCTCCTTCTGATAATGCCCTGCGGGCAGTATGGCCCATCCGGCTGCGAATTATGCCTATGCAGAGGGCACAGGATGTGGTACAATAAAAATTCAGGAGGGTACAGACCATGAATATTCAGATCTTTGGCACAAGCAAATGCTTTGATACCAAAAAGGCCCAGCGCTATTTCAAGGAGCGCGGCATCAAGTTCCAGATGATCGACCTCAAGGAAAAAGAGATGAGCCGCGGCGAGTTCGAGAACGTGGCCCGCGCTCTTGGCGGCTGGGAAAAGCTGGTGGACCCCAATGCGAAGGACAAGCAGACCCTTGCACTTCTGGACGCACTGGTGGACTGGCAGAAGGAGGACAAGCTGTTTGAGAACCAGCAGCTGTTTTTAACGCCCATTGTACGCAATGGCCGCAAGGCCACCGTGGGCTACCAGCCCGATGTGTGGAAGACATGGGAATAAGGAATGCGCTTTTCACAAAAAAACCACGGGCATAGTTTTGCACAATGGGCCGGTATGTGGTATACTGGACACTGTAGCATTTGAGAACCCTGGGAGATAAAACAACTATGAAACATTATATTACCCCTGAAGAACATGCCCGGATGCAGCGCCGCCGCGGGCGGCAGGCACTGGGCCTTCTGGTTGCCATTCTGGTGATCGTGGGCTTTGTTACCGTGCTGCGGGCCGGTGTGGGCGCGGTGGCGAACCTGTTCGATGATACCGCCCAAAAGCAGGAATATGAAGATAAGCTGGAAGGGCTTGTGCTGTTTGACCCCATGCCATTTGACGGCATTGAGAACATCGACGACTTGACTCTGCGCGAAGCTGCGGTGTGGGGGTGCATCTACAGCATTCAGGAAACGCAGGGCGGCTTTGACAACTACAATACCGACCCCGACACCGAACAGCTGCTGCTGCCCTCGCTGGATGTGGATGCCTACCTTGCAAAGCTGCTTGGCCCCGGCTTCAAGCTGACCCACCGCAGCTTTGAGATGGAGGATATGACCATCGAGTTTGACGATGCCACCCAGTGCTATAAGATTCCGGTCACCGGCACGGTGGGCTACTACCGCGCAGTCGTGACCAAGCTGTTCAAGCGCAGCGGCAAGCTGCATGTGACCGTGGGCTATATCCCCACCACCAGCACGGACGACAGCATCATCAATGTTTCTTCGGATACGCCCACCAAGTACATGGATTATCTGTTCGAGCGCCAGAGCGGCAGCTGGTATCTCACCGGCCTGACCGAGAGCGAGACCAAGGCCGAGAGCACGGAAAGCACACCGGCCGCGAATGTGCCGGAACCCATGGCAGAAAGCGATGTGCAGGATGCCATTCTTGCAGCAGCCGGTTCAGATTCTGCTTCGGCTGAGGCAGACAGCACCGCTGCAGACGAGGGCGTGGATACACAGGCGGAGGAACAGCCCGCCGACAGCACCGAGGCACAGGCGGACGAAAGCACAGCCAGCCCGGCGGCATAATACAAAACAAAAATACCGGATACAAGGCAGATGCTTCGTATCCGGTATTTTTTATTTGAGGTCAAATTTTACGATCACCAGCCGGTACCACAGGTACGGCACCATGTTCCAGATCATCCACAGCTCCATCAGGATGTAGTTGGGCAGATCCTTCAGGCGGAAAGGCCGCTTGCCCAGCCTGCCGCTTTTCAGCAGGGCAAAGGCTTCGTGCATCCCCTTGTCCCATGCCTCGCCAAAGCCCTGTTTGTGGAACTTGTAGCACTTGAGCAGGTAGCCCACGGCCAGCGGGATGAAGTTTAAAATCAGCATCAGCAGCGGTTCGTTCTTGAGGGGCAGCAGGATGCTGTTGCGGCCGCTCTGCTGGCTTTTGAAGGCGTTGTACTTCACCGCGCCGGTGCTGGCACCGCAGATGTGGTAGCACTTGGCGGTGGGGCAGAGCAGGTTTTTATAGCCTGCATTGTTGGCGCGCCAGCTCAGGTCCACATCCTCAAAGTAGGCAAAGAAGTTCTCGTCAAAATTGCCGATCTCGTCCAGAATGCTCTTGCGGTAGAGCGCCGCACCGCCGCAGGCCGAGAAAATGCGCTTTTGTCGGGTGTAGCGGCTTGCGCGGCGGCCATCGCCGGTCTTGCAGGCAAAGCCCATCCAGGTGACATAATCGCCGGCATCGTCGGCCAGCTCCCGGTCAAAGTGTCGGATCATCAGGCTCTGCACTGCAAAGATTTTCGGGTCGGTCTCAGCGGTGCGGATCAGCTCTTCCAGCCACTGGGGTTCGGCAAAGGCATCGTTGTTGAACAGCACCACATATTCACTGTCCGCCAGCGCAATGCCCTGATTCACTGCATGGGAAAAGCCGGTATTGGTGCCGTTTTCGATGAGGGTGAAATTTTCGCGGCTGCAATAGCTGCGGGCCTGCTCCAGGCTTTCGTCGGTGGAACCGTTGTCCACCACAATGAGCCGGAAGTTCTGTTCGGTCTGGGCATAGACCGACTCGATAGAATCCTTCAGCCAGCCCTTGCCGTTGATATTCGGGATCACGATAGTCGCTTTATACATAAATACTCCTGTATTTCAGTGCAAGTTCACGGGAACAGTATAGCATATCTGCACACAAAAAGAAACCGCATCCCGGCAGGATGCGGCTTCGGCAGGGCAAAAATTATGCGGCAAGGGCTTTCTCGATGTTGGAAAGAATGGTGTCGTGATCCTCGGCGCACACCAGAACCACCTCACCGGTGGGAGCTACGGTGACGGTGGCCGCCTTGGCGACCAGATACTGATCCTCAAGGTAGTGCTCCATGGACTGCTGCTCACTCTGCACATAGGCTTCCAGTGCGGCTTTCACGGCATCGGTCTTGCCCTCGGCTGGCTTTACGATGGCAACGGCGTAGCTGCGCACCATCATGGAGGAAACAGAGGCAGCAAAGCTCTCGTAGCTGCCGTCCTCAAGGCCCAGCAGGGGGAACACGATGTCTTTCAGCTCGTCATTCAGCTGGTCGGCCTCATACTCGGCGCTGTAGCCGTCGATGGCGGTGAATTTGCCGTCCTCACCTTTGGTAAAGATCATATCGTATTCGTTGTCCTCGTCGGTGCGGGCATCGTGGATGATCTGGGAGTAGTCCTTCGGGGCGGAAGAGTCGGCCTTGCTGCCGGCAGAGCAGCCCACCAGAGCAAGCAGGCACAGACCGGCAAGCAGGGAAGCAATGATACGTTTCATAAGTGAAATCCTTTCGTGTGTGAAAATCTTCGTGTGAAAGCGGGCGCAGCGGTTTTGAAGCTATTGTGTGCTGTTTTGCGCCTGCTATCCATAATACGAAAGAACACCCCGGCAGAATTGCACCGCAAACGTAACCATTTTATGAACAGCGTTACAGCATAAGGGCATCCAGCTCGCCGTGGTTCACCGGCGTGGAAAGGATGATCTGGGTGCTGGTGGTGCCCAGCTTCTGGAACTGCAGGATCAGGTGTTCCAGCTGGGGCATGCTGCCGCAGCTCACCTTGACAAGGAAGGTGTATGCACCCGTGACGTGGTAGCACTGCAGCACTTCCTTGCTGCTTTGCAGCAGCTCCAGAAAGGCATCCTGCTTGGAAGGTGCTACCGAAAGGCTGATGAGGGCATCCACATACATCCGGTCAGCGGGGCGGTTCAGGGTGACGGTGTAGCCGCTGATGATGCCATCCGTTTCCAGCTTGTGAATGCGGCTGGAAACGGCAGGACTGGTCAGCGATACCTGCTCGGCGATCTCCTTGACCGGCATCCGTGCGTTCTTTGCCAGCAGGGAGAGAATCTTACGATCCAGATCATCCATGGGGAATACTCCTTTTTGAAAATATGTTGGATTGTATAAAATTTTTTGAAAGTAAAGTTTTATTGTTGGTGCAAACATACAAAAGTCAAAAAATTTTGCTTTTGCTTTGCTTTGCGTTAATTATATAAAGTTTTACCGAAAAAGTAAAGACTTAATTTAAAGCAAAACCGGAAAATTTTGTTTGACAAGAAAACAAAAAGGGGTATAATACATCATGCAAGGCAGCGCAGAACAGAAAGCGCCTGCCGCTTTGAATTTGAGATTCACCACTTTATATACTTTCCCACCCCTCTATACACAAAAGCCCGCTGCCAGGCGGGTTTTTGTGTTTGTTGGGGATTTTTTCTTTTTGAAAAAAGCAGTGGCAGACAATGTACTCGACCCATAGAGCAGCTGCTTTCGGCTGCGACCCCGCCCGTGAAAATGCAAGCCCGGAAAGTCTGCGGACTTTCCGGGCTTGTTCTATCTCAAAATATTATTCCGCTGATGATAGCCGGAGCACAGCGGAGGCGATTTAGATCGTGTACGCCTATCAGACCAGATACCCTTCAAAGCAGTGCAGGTCTTCCGTCTTGACGATGCCCTCCAGATACAGCCCGTCCTCCCGGTATTCCTCCACCTGCACGCTGCCGCGCTCCCGCATGGGGGCGGCAAGGCCCAGTTTATCGTAGGGCAGCAGCACCTTTAAGGTGTGCACCCGGTCGCTGAGCACCTCGTCCAGCTTTGCCAGCAGGGTGTCCAGACCGTAGCCGGTCTTGGCACTGGTGAGCAGGATGTCCGGGTCAAAGCTCATGGCACCCGGCTTATCGCACTTGTTGTAGACGGTCAGGCGGGGGATGTCCGCACAGTCCAGCCCGTCCAGAACCTCGTCCGTGACGGCCAGCTGCTCTTCCCGCTGCTCATCGCCTGCGTCTGCCACACGGATGATCACGTCCGACCATGCCGCTTCTTCCAGCGTGGACTTGAAGGCTTCCACCAGATTGTGGGGCAGGCGGGACACAAAGCCCACCGTGTCCACCAGCAGCACCGCCATGCCGCTGGGCAGTATCAGCTTGCGGCTGGTGGGGTCCAGTGTGGCGAACAGCATGTCCGCTTCCGCTACGCTGGGGCCGCACAGAGCATTCATCAGGCTGGATTTGCCCACGTTGGTATAGCCTACAAGGCTGACCACCGGCATCCCGGTCTTGGCACGGGCCTTGCGGCTCTCGCCCCGGCGCTTTTCCATTTCGGCCAGCTTTTCAGCCAGCGCATCGATGCGGGCATGCACATGGCGGCGGTCCAGTTCCAGCTTGGTCTCACCGGCACCGCGGCGGGCACCACCGCCGCCGCCGCCACCGCCGCCCTGACGGCTGAGCGCTTCGCCCATGCCCTGCAGACGGGGCAGGCGGTAGCGCAGAAGGGCCAGTTCGGTCTGCAGCTTGCCCTCGTTGGTGACGGCGCGGCTACGGAAAATTTCAAGGATCAGCATGGTGCGGTCGATCACTTCCAGTCCGCCCAGCGCATTGGAGATGTTGCGGATCTGGCTGCCGGTCAGTTCACCGTCAAATACGGCGCATTCCGCGCCCAGCGTTTCGGCGGCAAGGGATGCTTCCTCCAGCTTGCCGCTGCCCAGCACGATGCCGGTCTCTGGGGTCTGGCGCTTCTGGGTCACCTGTGCCACGGCTTCCATGTGGTTTGCTTCGCACAGGGCGGAAAGCTCTGCAAGGCTGCGCTCGCAGTCCCACAGGCCCTGATCCAGCGCCAGCAGAATGACCTTCGTCGGGGGTGTTTCTACCAAAATATCGTAAAGTTCGCTCAAAGTAAGTCCTTTCTGTTATATCGTTCTCTTGTCAGCAGATAGCTTCTGCACTCCACCGGTGTGCCGTCAAACTTGTGATCAACGGTGTCGTGGTGGTACACAAAACCGGCTTTTTCCATCACCCGGCCGCTGGCAGGGTTCTCTTTTGCGTGGCAGCAGGTGAGCCAGCCGCCGTCTGTATTCTCAAACCAGTAGGTTACTGCTGCTTTTAAAGCTTCGGTTGCAAAACCATGGTTCCACCAGTGCTTCCCGATGCAGTAGCCTGCTTCCCAGATACCGTCTGTGCAGTCCTGTTGCGGCCAGAGCGCTTTCTGTGCCGGGTCACCGAGCAGAGCATCGAAGATGCCGATGCTGCCAAACACCTGCCCGGAAGCCTTTTCCATAATGGCCCACTGGTAGTAGTCCGGGTTCGGGTAAAGGGTGGCCCATGCCGCCAGCAGACCTACGGTCTCCAGCGCGTTTTTGTGCGGCTCCCACCGCAGAAAGCGGGTCACTTCCGGGTCGGATGCCCAGTTCGTATACATCTGCTCGGCATCCTCGGGCAGAAGCTGGCGCAGGAAAAGCCGGTCGGTCTCAAGCGTTTGCGTTCCGGCATGGCGCATGGCACACACCTCCCCACTTTATAAAGTATGCATAGGATAGCACAAATTTTGCGTTCCTGCAAGCGCCGCCGTGAAAAAACGCTTGACCGGACGGCATTTGTGCATTAAACTGAAAGCCAAGCGTTTTTGTAGGAAAAAGGAGAACTCCCTCATGAAGGATGTGCGTGAAATTTTAAAAAAGCGCCCGCTGCTGTTCGATGGCGGCATGGGTACATATTATAAGGCAAAGCCCGGGCAGGAATGTGAGCAGGCAAACCTGCTGGACCCGGACGGCATTTTGACCGTGCACCGCGCGTATCTGGAAGCGGGTGCCGATGCTATCAAGACCAACACCTTCGGCCTGCCGCGCATGGCAGCAGCGCAGAACCCCATGTGGGAGGCCATGGCGGACGAAGGCTGGAAACTGGCTGCACAGGCCGCTGCAAAGACCAGCGCTGCCGTGTTTGCCGATCTTGGCCCGGCCCCGGACACCGAGGCACTCCCGGCGGCACAGATCTATACGGCCCTTGCCGAGCGGTTTGCCGCATTGGGTGCAAAGAACTTTTTGTTTGAGACGCTGAGCAGCGATGCCGGTGTGGCCGAAGCCGCGCGGCAGATCAAAGAAGCAGTGCCGGATGCCTTTGTGCTGGTGTCCTTTGCAGTGCTGCCGGACGGCTACACCCGCGAGGGCCGTCACTGCGCAGAGCTTGTGCGCAGCATGACTGCCTGCGGTGCAGTGGATGCTGTGGGCCTGAACTGCGTTTCTGCTCCCGGTGCCATGCGTGCGCTGGTGCAGCAGCTTGGCGAGACAGAGCTGCCGCTTGCAGTGATGCCCAACGCGGGCTACCCGGTGGTCACACGCACCCGGGTGCAGTATCAGGGCAGGCCGGAATATTTTGCACGGGAGCTGGCCCGCCTTGCTGCCGAGGGTGTGCGCATTCTGGGCGGCTGCTGCGGCACTACGCCTGCCCACATTGCGGCCCTGCGTGCGGCACTGGATGCCTTGCCGGAAACACTGCCTGCAGCCCCGGCAGCAGCAGTCTCCACTGCCGCAAAGCCGGAGGTGGAAAAAGACGATGCCTTTCTGCGCAAGCTGAACACGGGCAAAAAGGTGATCGCCATTGAGCTGGACAGCCCCAAGGATGCCGACCTGACCGGCTATCTGGACGGTGCACGCCGCCTGCAGGCTGCTGGTGCAGACCTTTTGACCATTGCGGACTGTCCCATTGCCCGGGCACGGATGGATTCTTCGCTGGTGGCCTGCCGGGTGCACCGGGAGCTGGGGCTGAACGTGCTGCCCCACATGACCTGCCGCGACCGCAATCTGAACGCCACAAAGGCCCTGCTGCTGGGCCTGTACGCCGAGGGCGTGCGGGAGGTGCTGGCCATCACCGGCGACCCCATCCCCACCGCGGAGCGGGACGAAGTGAAAAACGTGTACCAGTTCAACTCCCGCAAGCTGGCGCAGTACATCGTCTCGCTGGCAGGGGAGGGCCGGGAGATGCCCTCGCCCCTCACCGTGTTCGGTGCGCTGAACCTGAACGCCCGCAACTTTGATGTGGAGTTGCGCCGCGCACAGGAAAAGCTGCAAAATGGCATGAGCGGCTTCCTTACCCAGCCGGTGCTCTCCGCACAGGCGGTGGTGAACCTGAAAAAGACCCGCGAAACGCTGGGCGAAAAGGCGAAAATTCTGGCCGGCATCATGCCGGTGGTGAGCCAGCGCAACGCCATCTTTATGGAGAACGAGGTCAACGGCATCCATGTGGATGCTGAGATCATCGAGCGCTTTGCCGGGCTGGACCGTGCGCAGGGCGAAGAGCTGGGGTTGGAAGTCTCGGTGAAGGCCGCGCAGGCCGCAGCGCCCTATGCAGACGGCTTTTACCTGATGACCCCCTTCAACCGCATCGCCCTGATGGAGCGGCTCATTGCAAGGCTGAAGGATGAAGGAATCGCGGATTGAAAATGGCCGATGCGTTTGCTCTGGCCATTGATAGCGGAAAAAATATTTTTTATATTTGCGTTTGTCGTGGCCTGTGGGCCACTCCAAACGCGCTTTCACGAATAAGGCCTAAACCGTAAGATGCAGCGGGATAAATTCTTTTGAAGAAAAAGTAATTGACAAATCGCACAAAAAACGCTATATTCTTTTTATAAATGCGTTGAAGAAGAGTGTGCATCGCTTTTGCCATCCAGAGAGCCGGGGGCTGCTGAAAACCCGGTATGGCCCGGCGGTGTGCTGTCACTTTGGAGCAGGAGCGGTGAGCTGAAGAGCAAGCCGCTCTCGGAGCTGTCCCACGTTACCGGGGCATCAAGGGGCGCAGGATGCTCTGCGCAATTTGGGTGGTACCGCGGTTATTACAGCCGTCCCATGGAACGTTCCGTGGGACGGCTTTTTTCGTCCCACTTCATCATTTTTTACTGGGAGGACCCTATGAAAGAACTTGCAAAACAGTATGATCCCAGCCAGGTGGAAGACCGTATCTACCAGTTCTGGCTGGACGGCGGCTACTTCCACACGAAGGCAGACCCCGACAAGAAACCCTACACCATCGTCATGCCGCCCCCGAACGTCACCGGTCAGCTGCACATGGGCCATGCGGTGGATAACACCATGCAGGACATCCTCATCCGCACCAAGCGGATGCAGGGCTATGCCGCCCTGTGGGTGCCCGGTACCGACCATGCATCCATCGCTACCGAAGCCAAGGTGGTGGAGGCCATGCGTGCCGAGGGCCTGACCAAGGAGATGGTGGGCCGCGATGGTTTTCTGGAGCGCGCTTGGGCATGGAAGACCAAGTACGGCAACCGCATCGTCAGCCAGCTGAAGAAGCTGGGCAGCAGCTGCGACTGGGATCGTGAGCGCTTTACTATGGACGAGGGCTGCTCCGAGGCTGTCAAGGAAGTGTTCGTGCGCCTGTACGACAAGGGCCTGATCTACCGCGGCAACCGCATGGTCAACTGGTGCCCCCACTGCAACACCTCCATTTCTGATGCCGAGGTGGAGTACGAGGAGAAGGACGGCAGCTTCTGGCACCTGCTGTACCCGGTCAAGGAGACCGGCGAGATGCTGGAGCTGGCTACTACCCGTCCCGAGACCATGCTGGGCGATACCGCTGTTGCCATCAACGGCGATGACCCCCGCTATGCCCATCTGCACGGCTGCCATGTGGTGCTGCCCCTGCTGAACAAGGAAATCCCCATTGTGTGCGACGAGCACGCCGACATGACCAAGGGCACCGGTGTGGTCAAGATCACCCCCGCCCACGACCCTAACGACTTTGAAGTGGGTCTGCGCCACGACCTGCCCATCGTGCGTGTGTTCACCTACGACGGCCACATGACCGGTGCTGCCGACAAGGCTGCTGCCGATGCCCTGTTCGCCGCCGGCAAGAACGCCATCAATGAGCCGGAGGTGCTGGACTGCGGCAAGTATGCCGGCATGACCACCCTCGAGGCCCGCAAGGCCATTCTGGCCGATCTGGAAGCAGGCGGCTTCCTGAAGGAGATCGAGCCCCTCAAGCACGAGGTGGGCACCTGCTACCGCTGCCACTCCACCATTGAGCCCATGGTGTCCAAGCAGTGGTTTGTGAAGATGGAGCCGCTGGCAAAGCCCGCCATCGAGAGCGTGGAAAAGGGCGAGATCAAGTTCGTGCCCGAGCGCTTCACCAAGAACTATATGAACTGGATGAAGAATACCCGCGACTGGTGCATCAGCCGTCAGCTGTGGTGGGGCCATCAGATCCCGGCATGGTACTGCGACGACTGCGGCGAGACCGTGGTGGCAAAGTCTGCTCCCTGTGCCTGCCCCAAGTGCGGCAGCGCAAAGCTCACGCAGGACCCCGATACGCTGGATACCTGGTTCTCCTCCGCTCTGTGGCCCTTCAGCACGCTGGGCTGGCCCAATGAAGAGAGCGAAGACCTCAAGTATTTCTACCCCACTAACACCCTCGTTACCGGCTACGACATCATCGGCTTCTGGGTCAGCCGCATGATCTTCTCCGGTCTGGCCTACACCGGCAAGGCACCCTTCAGCACGGTCTGCATCCACGGTATCGTGCGCGACAGTCAGGGCCGCAAGATGTCCAAGAGTCTGGGCAACGGCATCGACCCGCTGGAAGTCATTGCCCAGTACGGCGCAGATGCCCTGCGCTTTATGCTGGTGGATGGCTCCACCCCGGGCAACGACATGCGTTATATCGAAAAGAAGGTGGAGGCTGCCCGCAACTTTGCCAATAAGCTGTGGAATGCTACCCGCTTTGTGCTGATGAACCTGCCCGAGGACTTTACCCCGGGCCTGCCCAGTGAGGACAAGCTGGATATGAGCGACAAGTGGGTGCTCACCAAGCTGAATCAGGTGGCCGGTGCCATGACCGACAACCTCGACCACTACGAGATGGGTCTGGCCGCCGCCAAGATCAACAGCTTTATCTGGGATGTCTACTGTGACTGGTTCATCGAGATCGCAAAGCCCCGCCTGAACTCCGGCGATGCCGAGCAGGCCGACACCGCCCGCCGTGTGCTGGTGTATGTGCTGGACAAGGCCCTCAAGCTGCTGCATCCCTTCATGCCCTTCATCACCGAGGAGCTGTATCAGGCTCTGCCCGGCTCTGCCGAGACCATCATGACCCAGAGCTGGCCCACCTTTGACGAAGCTCACAACTGGGCCGATGAAGAGGAAGCCTTTGAAAAGGTCATGGACTACATCAAGGCCGTGCGTACCATGCGCACCGAGATGAATGTCCACCCTGCCAAAAAGACCAGCATGATCATCGAGACCGCCGACGCTGCACCCTTCCAGAAGGCACAGGTCTATCTGGCAAAGTTCGCCTTTGCCACCGACGTGACCTTTACCGAGAAGTACGAGGGCAGCACCGACGGCATGGTGCAGGTGTCCACCCACGCCGCCCGCGGCTTCATCCCCATGATGGAGCTGATCGACCGCGACAAGGAACTGGCCCGCCTGAACAAGGAAAAGGCCAAGGCCGAAAAAGAAATGGCCATGTTCGCGAACCAGCTGAACAACCCCAAGTTCGTGGAACGCGCCCCGGCGGCACTGGTGGAGGATATCCGCAATAAGTACGCCAAGAGCCAGGATAAGCTGGCCAACATCGAGCAGAGCATCAAGGCTCTGGGCTGATTTGAGCGGGGAATATAACAGCAGCGCACAGCGCACTTCGCCGTGGGTGACCGCAGGGCGGGTGATCTTTACCCTTGCTCTCATCGGCTGCATCGCGTTCATCTTTTCCAATTCCATGAAGATCGCCTCGGTGTCTACTGTGTCCAGCAGCCGGGTGCTCACTCTGCTGCAGGCGGCTCTGCGCCGTCTGGGCCATCCGGCCCTTGCCCAGCGCCTGACCGACCACATCGTGCGCAAGCTGGCACACTTCTGCGAGTATATGCTGGAGGGCTTTCTGCTCATGCTGTGTATGCGGGTGTATACCCGGCAGTATATCTGGCACATCAGCGTGCCCATGCTGGGCGGTGTGCTCACTGCGCTGACCGATGAGACCATCCAGATCTTTTCGCCCGGACGCAGCAGTCAGGTCACCGATGTGTGGCTGGATTCAGCCGGTGTTCTGGCGGGCATCCTTACGGCGCTGGTGCTCATGGCGCTGTGCAGATTGTTGTTCAACCATCGTAATAAGGAGTAACCAATGACCATCGAACAGGCAAATCAGTATTTTGCCGCCCTGCCGGACGGTTTTGCCTCCACCGAACAGCTGCGCGCCGCGTTCACCGCGCCGGTGCAGAAGGTGCAGTTCGTGGGCGTGGCAGGCACGGCAGGCAAGACCGTGACGGCCCGTCTGCTTGCGGCCATCCTGCACGCACAGGGGATCCATGCCGGCCTGTACCATGCCGGGTGCCGCCCGCTGTCGGAGCGCATCTGCATCGATGATGCCCCGGTGGACGAGGGCCTGCTGGCTCTGACTGCGGATGCCCTTTCCGCAGCCGAAGCCCTGCCGCAGGATGCAGCGGAGCTGGCCGCTGCGGCCAACTGCTTTGGCGCAGCGGGCTGCACGCTGGCCGTGGTGGAACTGCCGGATGCGGGCCTTGCGGAAGCGCTGCCCGGCATGCCGGTGTGCGCCGTCACGTCGGTCGGCCCGGACGGTGTGAGCCGCTCGGTGGAGCGCCTTGCGGCTTTGGCAGCAGGTGTCATGCGCAAGGAAAGCATCTGCGTCACCGCGCCGGAGCAGCCCAAGTCTGTGCTCAGCGAGCTGATCGTGGCCGCAGGCAAGTGCGGCTGTGAGCTGGTGGTGCCGGACCCGGAGGATATCACCTTTCTGGAGGCAGAAAAGTTTGCCAGCAAGGTGGACTACGGCGGATATACCGTGCCGCTGGCTTTTCTGGGCCGTCATGCGGCGGGCAGCGCTGCCATGGCTGTGGAGCTTTCGCTGGCGCTGTGCCGCAAGGGCTTTGATATTACCGACGATGCCATTCTGGAAGGTCTGGCTGCGGTGGAGAACCGCAGCAGCATCCGGGTCATCTCGCAGCGCCCACTCATCATTCTGGATGCCTGCCGCACCCCGCAGCAGGCAGCGGCCTTGCTGCGTGTGCTCAACATGGCCAAGGTGCGCCATATGAGCGCCATCATCGGTCTGGCAGAGGAGGAGGGAGCCGAAGCGTTCTTCTCCGCACTGGAGACCGGCCTGACCCCTGAAGAGCAGAAAAAGGATAAGTCCACCATGCCCGGCATGAGTGAGAACCCCTTTGATAAGGTGTATCTTGTCACCCCAGCAGGCGGCGATGACGAGATGACGGCCCGCTTGACCGAAAAGGCAAAATATCATTTTGATGCCGAGATGTGCACCAGCATTGCCGAAGCAGTGGAGCTGGCTCATGCCAACACCCGCCGCGGCCTGCTGGTCTGCGGCGGTGAAGCTGCCGCGCTGGAAGCGGCTGAACTGCTGGTGAACAACTGAGCCGACACGCTTCCCTAAAAAATAAACGAAAGATCCCGTACACTGAAACCATGTGTACGGGATCTTTTTATTTTTGGCAAAGGAGATGGACAAACCATGGCAACGGTAAGCTTCAGCCCGGCGGGCGATGTGCTTTATGCCTACCTTGCGGGCGAGATCGATCACGATGCGGCGCAAAGCCTGCGCATCCAGCTGGATGATGCACTGGTCAGCCGTGCCCCACAGACCATGATCCTGGATTTTGGCGGGGTCGGATTTATGGATTCATCTGGTGTAGGGCTGATCCTGGGGCGGCAGCGCATTGCCCGCACACTGGGCACGGCACTGCGGGTGCAGCACACACCGTCCCAGCTGGAAAAGGTACTGCAGCTGGCGCGCATCCCCTGCACGGATGCAGGACAGAAGGAGGAATAAACCATGAAAGCGGAAAACACAACAAAGATCCAGTTTGATTCCCTCAGCGTGAACGAAAGCTACGCCCGGGGCGCAGCAGCGGCCTTTCTTGCCCGGTACGACCCCACCGTGCCGCAGCTGGCCGATATCAAAACGGCAGTGTCTGAGGCGGTGACCAACTGCATCGTCCATGCCTACCCGGACCACATCGGGCCGGTGGCCATGAGCATTGCAGTCTATCCCGGGCGGGAGGTGCACATCACGGTGGCAGATAAGGGCATCGGCATCCCGGATATCCCGCAGGCCATGGAACCGCTGTTCACCACCGGAAACCCGGAGGAACGCTCCGGGCTGGGCTTTGCGGTGATGCAGAGCTTTATGGATAAGGTCAAGGTCATCTCAAAGCCCGGCAAGGGTACAAAGGTGCTGCTCATCAAGCGTCTGGCCCAGAGAGAATGATACATAACAGGAAAGGCAGGCAGGAGCATGGTATCGGATAAGACCCGGCGGGACGCATTCATTGAGCAGAATCTGGGGCTGGTGCACGCCTGCGCCGGGCGCTTCCGCGGGCGGGGCATAGAGTACGATGACCTGTACAGTGCCGGATGCATGGGACTTGTAAAAGCCTGCGATAATTTTGATGAGAGCCGCGGCGTATGCTTTTCTACCTATGCAGTGCCGGTAATTTTAGGCGAGATCAAAAAGCTGTTCCGGGACAGCGGCACAGTCAAGGTGAGCCGCTCCTTAAAAGAATTAGGAATGCGCGTACAGGCGGCACGGGAGCATCACATGAAAGTGTGCGGTACGGAGCCGACCCTTTCTCAGCTGGCGGAAGAATTGAATGAACCTACAGAGAACATCACACTTGCCATTCAGGCGGCACAGCCCGCCATGAGCCTGACCCCGGAAAATGAAGAAGAGGACCGGCAGATGGATATTCCAGTAGAATCTCCGGAAGAAGCATTGGCAGAACGTATCAGTCTGGAAGAGGTGCTTCACGCTTTGCCGGAACAGGACAGGCAATTGATCCGCCTGCGGTTTTATGGCAACAAGACCCAGAGTGAAACTGCAAAGGTACTGCATACCACACAGGTGCAGATCTCCCGGCGGGAACGCAAGATACTGGTGCAGCTGCGCCGCCGACTTTTAGAAGATTAGATGTCATACTTTCCAGATTAAAAGAAAAAAACTGGGCAAAAAGCCAAAAGCCGGATTTTTGCGAAAAATATGAAGAAAATGCTTGCTTTTTGCAAAAGGCTGTGCTAAAATACATTACTGTCAGGCGGACATCCGACAGAATGAAACACTTCAGAAGGAACGTCCTAACGTGAAGAATCGATGAGCTTCCACAAGAAACTCAAAAATAATTCAAAAAAGTGCTTGACAGCTTATCACGAAAGTGATAAAATAAATGAGCTTTCAGCCGCAAGGCTGAGGCGCGCAGGACCTTGAAAATTGAACAATATCGAAAAACTTGTAAGGAACCTTTTAAGTGTTTGGAAAAACACTAAAAACAAT
>NZ_WKZJ01000015.1:0-59179 GCF_009679715.1 Faecalibacterium sp. BIOML-A1 | reverse complement strand
TGGGCGACACCGTGGTGCCCTTTGAAGATCTGGTGGAAATCAGCGGGGAGGGCATCATGGAGATCGACCAATATCTCAGCATCTCCGAGTAAAAAAAACGCTGGGAGAAATCTCCCAGCGCAAGCAGCCCTAGTCGCGGTATCGATATGTACCAAGCCAAAGCGGACCCAGCACCCACAACCAAGGCAATGAAAACACTTTCGTTACTTTTAATACGATAAGGACCAGCGTTAAAGCAAATAAGAGGGTCGTTGTAATTATTTCGGAACGGTCAGGTTTCTTCTCCATACGCAGATCACCTCGAAAATCCGGTCACATCTGAGAAATAGCATAAAAGTCAGTATGCTTCATCCGGTTCGGTAGGTGCTGCGATAATATCGCGGTAGAAAGTGGCCCATGCAGCTTCCTCATAGGGACGTACAAAAAAGAAGCCAATGCTCAATGGAATTGTCAGCAGAAGAAAAAGAGAAATCGCCATAGCCTCTGAACCGGTGAAATATTTGAGAACCAGAAAACCCCCGGCATACAGTGGCAACGAACAGAGCAACTCCCAGCCAATGAAGCTGAAATCCAGACAGAACAGCCGCCATTTGTTGCCATTCATGATTCGCCGGGATTCTGTGATCGCTTCATTTGCAGTCAACGAAGGATGCTCGGACATGATGTAAGGTGTCATCGCATAGCTGTATGTTTTCACGATTCCCGGAATCACCAACAGCAGCGACCAGAGGGCGATGTACAGACCCTGCAGGAATTTCATGCAGAAGCCATCCCACAGACGGTCTTTCTGAGAGAACAAGTCCGAGATGGCAGCATCATTTCCATATACAAGGTTCAGATTAAAATGAGCATATCCCAGTTGAACTGCACCGCCCACGATCAGTTGGAGGATTGCCCACAGACCAATGCCGACAAGCAAAACAGCAAGCAGCCGACCGCCGTTTGGCTGGGCGAACAGGTTAAAATGAATGTCCTTTGCCTGATTGGAATTGGAAACGACACTGTTGGAACTGCTCACAATGGTAGCACCGAGCGCACTGGCGGCAATACCTGTCAGAACAGCAGTTTTCCATTTTCCGCGCAGAGCATCGCGAGCGAGCATACGATAGTCGGCAGATATTTTCATAGAAGCAACCTCCTGTCTGAAAATGGCAAGTATGTGTGAAAAGGAATATGATATGCCACTTTAATTTAGATACGTTTGAAACGCTGAAAAAATTGCAGCATGAATGAAAAAGAGGCTGTTGCACCGGCTTTTATCCGTGTGCAACAGCCCCTTCCTTTACTTCAGCAGCTTGTCCAGTTCATCATATTGCATTACTGGAGTTTTGCAAGGATTTCCTCAGCCGTCATACCGCTGGCCAGCAGCTTCTTCAGCACATCTTCTGCTTCGCCTTTCTTTGCTTCTTCCATTGCCTTTGCTTCGGCGGCAGCTTTTTTGCTTTCGGCTTTAGTAAGTTCCTTGGTGGCGGCTTTCAATTCTGCTTTCTTGGCTTTCAGCTGCGTCTTCAGATCATCGAGATTTGCAGTCAGCGCAGCAACCTCAGATTCGATTTTTTCCTTTTCGGCGGTCTTTTCTGCAACGACGGCTGCATAATCAACGTTGGCATTTACAATACGGGTCTTATTCTTGCTTCCCTTGGGTCTTGCCATAATAATTTCCTCCCATACAGTGAAATAATTTGATACTTACAAGTATATTCCAAATAGTCAGAATTGCAATAGGTAACCTGAGCTGTTTTCAACTGCTACTGTGCCACATCAGAAGGTAGGGCTTCATAATGGCAAGATACTTATCGCGTGCAGAACTTTCGTGCATATGCTTCTTGAGAATCCATCTAGTGAATACCGACACCCTCCATGATCTTTTCTATCCAATTTGTGGAAGAATCATTTTTCTCACTAAATGACCCCAAATAATGTGACGAACTCTCAACCTCTATTATTACACCATCCGGCATTCTGTATTTTTCTAAACTGAGATTCAAACCTTTAAGTGGGATTGTTCTAGCCAGTTGAGGGATAGAAACTGTATGGAGAATATCAATTTTTGATAAACCTCTATACGTTTCTGTCTTTTCGGCTTCACTTAGCAACCGTTCTGCATACTGATTTGAAATAACCTGTATGCGAAATTGTTCTTTTTCATCCTCGGTCATCTCAAGTGGAACGCCGTGCAATGTGTCTACAATATAGGACGAAATTTTAGCGAAGTGCTCGTCAAAATCAGTGGTATTCAAATTTTCTTCCTGATTCACTTCACTCTGCATGTACGGTCGCCTCACTTTCCTTTTTTTAGGCATAAACCAATAAAATATAACACAAAATGCTAAAGCAAACACAACACCAAAAACATTTTGACTCACTCTAAGACTAACCGCTCCTTGTAGTCCATATGTCTCTGCAGCAATGGCTAAAGCACCAAATGTGTTAAATACTGCCTGCCAGCCATATTGTGCTGAAAATCCTACACCGATTCCACCAAGAATTCCTATATATGCATAGATTGACGAAGGAAGCAGAAAATATAATACTGTAAAACATATAACACCTGCAATATTTCCGACAATCCTTTTACGGACTCTGTAGTGCATATCTTCCATAGACGGCAAAATCACGGACATGGCCGCAATACCAGCCCACATTGCACGTGGCATATTACAAAGTTCTGCAATGCAAAGGACAATCGGTACGCATAAAATCTGACATATCTGCCATTTTGTTCTGGAAGAAGTGATATCAAATTCTTGTATCAGATCTTTCAGATTTCTTTTATAAGTTCTGTTTTTATGATTTCGATAAAATACGAAGCAGGTAAGTGCTGCACCTAAAGCCATTCCGACTAATCGCATCTGATAGCTTTTTCCCGTAACATCATAACCATATAGCAGCAGATACCCAAGAACCAATGTAGATTGATTAAACATGGATGGATTATGGCATCCGAACAGAATCAACACAGCCAGTGCCGCAATATTTAACAGCATTCCCAATACCGGTGAAAACTGATTTGCTAAATGCGGACATACAGTCATAATTACAAAGAACAAAGCCAAAAGCATCGTAGATTGTCCGGTGTGGATCCCCAGATCCGCATTCCTAAACACCATGAGACATAATAAGACTACTACACCTACAATGCTGTTCTCATTTCCAAATAGGATGCTGAAAATACTAACAAAGAAAAAACAAAATGCCATTGTAGCAGCTATCTTCACCAGATATACCCACATATGATATAATTTTTCTTTTAGTGTTTCACTCTTTTTCAACAGGTTTTTAGAACCCGCCTGATTTAACTGCAACTCCTGATAAAATGTCATATAAATTCTCCCATCTTCTAATTTATCTTAAAACTAGATAATCTCATCTTTCTGCTTTGGCAGCTCTATAACAAATCTGCATCCACCATATTCACGGTTTTCTGCTTTGATTGTTCCTCCGGCACTATCTACAATCCGTTTTACAAGTGCAAGACCTAGGCCATTTCCTTCTGCTTTATGAGATCCATCTACCTGATAGAACTTGTCAAATATTCTGGATTTTACATCATCCTCTATTCCTGGTCCTTCATCTTCCAGAATGAACTTAACAGAATCCTGTTCTTGTTTCAGAAACATCGTAATTGTCCCCTTTGAAGGGCTGAACTTAATCGCATTATCTAAAAGATTTATCCAGATATGCATAAAAAGTCCTTCATTCGCAGTATATTTAACTTCCTCCAATTCTACCTGAAAACCAATTTCTTTTTCTGTCCATTTTGTTTCCAATGAAAGAACTGCCTGGCGGATCTGTTCATCCAGACGATATTCTGTTTTTTTCATTGGTATATTCTGATTCTCTAACTTGGATAACAGCAAAATATTACCAACCAATCCGGAAAGTCTTTGGGTGTTAAATAAGATTTTTTCTACATATTCCTCTTGATCCGGAGACAGTTCTTCTCCCTGAAGCAGCATTGTATATCCTTCAATGGCATTAATCGGGGTCTTAAACTCATGAGAAACATCAGATACAAAATCCATCTGCAGCACCTCTGTTGCACGAAGTTCTTTTGTCATAACGTTAAAACTTTGATAAGATTCTCCAACTTCTGCTATACGGCTGTTCGTTTCCAAATGCTGTTCAAAATCTCCCCGAGAAACTTCCTTCATTGCTTTACTAAGTCTTGTAATTGGTTCCAGTAACTTTGCATTAATAAAGGAAGTGATCAGCCCTGCAATCAATGTATTGAAAATCAAAAGCCAGCCAAGCACAGGTATGCTGCCCGGCAGATTAAAAAAATGATTCAAAAAAGCAAATAATAACGCAGATATGACTGTTGAAAATACAAGTGCCAGCCAGATTGCACCAGTCAGACAGGATCGGATCCGCAATCCTTTTTCTTTCTTTTGTTCCATTATTTTTTCACCACCTTGTATCCAATTCCACGCATTGTTACGATTTCAAAATCAGGGTTATCTTTCAAACGCTCCCTGATTCTTCCTATATGTACCTCTATCGTATGTGGGTCTGCCTCCGTCTCGTATCCCCATACTTCATCCATCAACTGTTGTTTTGTAAATATTCTGCCTGGCGAAGCTGCAAGCTTATATAAAAGCAGGAATTCTTTTTTAGGCAAAACAAGACTTTCCTTATCAGTTGTAACCGTCATTGCATCATAATCAAACTCTGTTGAACCGATCACAATTTTGTGTTCATTCAGTATCTGTGCACGGCGAAGCAGTGCTCCGACTCTTAAAACCATTTCATTCACATTTACCGGTTTTACCATATAATCGTCACTTCCCGAAAGAAATCCCTGGCGCATATCATCAAAGGAACCTTTCGCAGTGATCATAAGTACAGGTATCTGATATCCTGCTGAACGGAGTTCCGACACCAGTTCATAACCATCCATAACCGGCATCATAATATCAGAAATGATCAGATCAATATATTCCTTAACCAATACTTCTAATGCCTGTGCTCCATCCGATGCACTTTTGACTTGATATCCATTCTTCTCAAGCACTTTTTGGAATAGCTGGCTTAATTCTTTATCATCTTCTACAATCAATATTTGAAACACGTTTTCCTTCCTCCTTATTAAAACAGATACCTTGCCCATCCAAGCAGATGCTGTACCAAAAATATTTTTCTCTGACGTTTCTTTGTTAATTCGATTGGCTCTACATGATATGGATCACGATAGGTTCCATCTTCCAATACCTGGCGGGACACTCTTTCATAGTCCATCATGCCCTCTTCCAACTGTTTATTAATATCTTTACTGCGAATTACAAGCATCAGTTCCGTATCCAGATATGCACTTCTCATGTCCATATTAAAGGAACCGATTACAGACAGATCATCGTCAATCAGAATACTTTTTCCGTGGTATGAATAACCGCCTTCATATTCCCAGATATTAATTCCTGTACTTAAGATTCTATTTCTGTTTTTCGCATAATCGGCAGCCCCAAATGGATTCCCATTATTCGCAACTGAATTTGTCATGATAGAAAAATCTGAAACGTTCTCTGCAATCTCCTCCCATGTATTATACATCATATCATTACAGATAATATATGGCGTGTGGATCTTCACACGATTTTTTGCATTTTTCATCAATTCTCCCAACTGATACCACACTACTGGTTCTTTGGAACCTGTGTGAATAGGATTTGACACTAATGCAATCTTTTCTGTCTCAAAAGTTTCGTCCGTGTAATCGGTATCGCAGATTCTTTCCTTATTCTCTTCAAAATATTTCTGATAGCCGTTCTGCAGCTCTAAAACTGCGTTCTTTACAGATTTTCTATTTGCCAGTTTTTTATTGTCATGAAAATAATCACTGTCTTCTTGTTCCCATATCGTTTCAAAATACTCTAACAACTGGTTAACTGAATTTTCTTTTTCAGGTTCATCGCAAACCACCAACACGTCTCTGTCATAGTTTTTATGTCCCGGAAAATCACCCAGAAAATAATTGTATGTATTTCTTCCCCCAAGAATATATCTCTTTCCATCTGCAATCAAATATTTATCATGCATTCTACCCATTATTTTCCACGGTTTCAACGGATTGGCCTTATTATACAGTTTAATTTCAACATTCTCATGGGAAGATAATCCATAGAAATACGGATTTCCTTCCATATCAATCCAGCTCTCCATTCCGTCTACTAACAGACGAATATGTACACCTCTGTCTGCCGCATCATGCAGTGCTCCTAAGATCAATTTTCCACTTTCATCGGATTGAAATGCAAAAGTAGAAAGAATAATTTCCTTTTTTGCATTCTTGATCAAACGCACTCTTTGTAAAAGCGCTTCTGGATTCTTTTCTATGATTACTGCCCGTTCTGTATTTTCACTGCATTCGTTCCATGACCCATTTTTTGTTTCTTTTTTGGTTGTATTGGACACTTCCGGCTGCTTTTTATATGCAACGCAGATTCCGAGCAATTCATAAAAAGCCACACATAAAAAAATTGCCAGTATAACAAGAAGGATTTTACATATTTTATGCTTTTTCATTGTACATCACTTGATTCCCTTTTATTTCTTATTCTTATTCATTAGCAATACAATACAATAGAAAACTCAATTTAACCTCAACAAGGTTTGTTTTTTCATCCATGCAAAATCTTCTTTGTACAACAGACTGTTAGATATAGCAAAAACGGCCTTTCAAAAACAGTTGACTTCTAAATCAACTGTTTTTTGAAAGGTCGTATCATCAGATTCTTATAGCAATCCAGCAAATAATCTCATAAATAATTGTCCCAGTCGCAAATATGCACTTCGTCCGGTTTGATATTGGTCTGTCACATCACGACATTCTCCCATCGTTCTTATCAGATCATTTTTTATTTCCACAACTGCCTGACAATCTGCCATAAAACAGCCGTTTTCAAAATGGTGATATAAACTTCGATAATCCAAATTAATTGTTCCACAAGTTGCCATACAGTCATCTGCCACACTCATTTTTGCATGACAGAAACCAGGAGTCCACTCATAAACACGAACACCATGTTTAACTAATCCATGATAAAAAGAACGAGTTACACTATAAATGAATTTTTTATCAGGGATACCAGGTGTGATAATTCTTACGTCTACCCCTCGCTTAGCAGCCAGACATAACGCATGCGTCATTTCATCTGTTATGATTAGATATGGAGTCATAAACCAACAATATTTTTCAGCTTTATTTATCATACTGATATAAACTTCTTCTCCGACCTGCTCATTATCCATAGGACTGTCTGCATAAGGCTGAACAAAACCTGTTTGCTGTGCTTTATAATCGTAATGAATAATGTATTTACTAAAATCAGTATCATTCGTAGCTTTTTCACTAACAGCATTCCACATTTCTAAAAATGTCACTGTAAGCGACTGAACAGCATCTCCTTCTAAACGAATACCTGTATCTTTCCACTGTCCATACGGGTGTGTGTAATTAAAATATTCGTTTGCTAGATTATATCCACCTGTAAATCCGACTTTTCCATCAATAACTGTTATTTTTCTATGATCACGATTGTTCAAAAACAGATTTAAACCTGGCATAAACGGATTGAATACACGGCAATGAATTCCTATTGTCTCCATTTTTTTCACAAAATCTGTGTTAATAAAGCCTATAGAACCCATATCATCGTAGAATACTCTAACTTCCACACCGGCTTTTACTCGCTCTTCCAGAACATCTTGAATCTTATGCCATGCTTCAGCGTCTTCTATCGCATGATATTCCATAAAGATAAACTTTTGTGCTTTCTCCAAATCCTTAAGCTGTGCCTCTAATCCTTTCACTGCTTCATCAAAATACACAATATCCGTATTCTGATAGATTGGATACTGCGAATTTCTTTGTATGTAACTTGCTATATTTCCTGCTTTCGGAATTGTTTCTTTTATTCTGCTCAAACACTCCTGACTGTCCGGAAGCATTGGTAACAATTTGCTATCAATTTCTGCATACCGCTCACGCATTTTATGTGTGCCACCATTCAAACCAATCAACAAATACAGGCCTACACCCATAATTGGGAAAATTAGAATTAAGATGACCCAAGGCATTTTCATAGAGGATGTCTTATTTGATGCGTACAATCCCAAGACCAAGATCCCACTCAAAATCCTTGTAAATAAATTTATGACTTCTGCATATTCATTCAAGCGTGTTACGATAGTAATAATAAAAATCACTTCCAGAAGAATGCAGATTATGGAAAAACACAGCCGTTTTACCCCATTTTTTGTTTTTGCTTTGCCCTCTAAAGTATCTTGTTTCATATATATTCCGCCTTCCTACTTGCTCAGTTTTCTCCCTAAATTTCGTGGAACATACTAATTTTGTCTTTTATTCTCTGCATTTCATTACACCGGACTGGATAAGTTTGGTGCGGATGTCTTCATACAGTGAAATAATTTGATACTTACAAGTATATTCCAAATAGTCAGAATTGCAATAGGTAACCTGAGCTGTTTTCAACTGCTAATGCAAATCTTATTCGGTATGCCCGAAGATCGTCGCAAATGTATTCCTTCAATGGTAACAATCATGGAGATTAGTGTTTATCTGGAGATTACCAAAGGATAAATAGAAGCAGTATTAAAGCCGTTCACCACGCAGATTTTCCAGCGTGGCGAACGGCTTTTTTGCTGCCCCTATATTTACAGGTATGAGGAATCGAAGAAGTCTTTTAATGTAATTCCTAAACCCTGACAAATTTTTTCAATCGTCTCTACGCTTAACTGCCCTCCCCGACGGGCAGTTGTTTGAATCGTGGAATACGCTATTCCGCATTTCTTTGCCAACACACACAGATTCATATCACGCGCTTGCATCAAATCCTGAACACGCTTGATCGTATCCACGAAAACTCCTCCCATCTTTTTAGTTCAAAACTTTTCCAACAACCTCGAATCTTTGCTCTGGAGATATAAGGATCGGTGAATATTTGGTGTTAAGAGAAACTAAAACCGGTTGGTTATGCACCACGCCATAGCTGTCGGTAAAAAACTCTGCTTGGGACTTATCTGGGGTATGTTCAT
Organism: Faecalibacterium sp. BIOML-A1; assembly: GCF_009679715.1. NCBI lineage: Bacteria > Bacillati > Bacillota > Clostridia > Eubacteriales > Oscillospiraceae > Faecalibacterium > Faecalibacterium sp. BIOML-A1. The sequence goes on along the minus strand of NZ_WKZJ01000015.1, from coordinate 50,125 downwards.
CGTATTTTTTCAGATATCCACAGTCATCATATACGAATATCCCGATATCCCCGCATTCAAGTTCTTCGCAGTGCTTCACCCATACGATTTGTCCGTCATGATAACGCGGCTCCATACTATCGCCACTAACGTATATCCCGAACTCAGCCCCTGCCGGAACGCTACTGGCAGGCACCTGTATCTGTTGAAACATTTCACCTTCAAGAAAAGCTCCTAGACCTGCCGATACTGGCAACTCTGATACTGGCATCATTATGCAGTCGATTTTCGCAGGCTCTTCTGTGCCTGGCTGGTAGCGCCGAGATGCAATCAAGTCCATTTCGTACTCAGCGACTTTTTTTTGCCCGATGGCATTTAGAAGGGCGGGTTTCTGAAAGGTCTTTGTAAAGTAGGAAGGTCCTTCCTTGATGTTCAATGCGTGGCAGATTGCAACCAGTTGGTAGATGCTGGGAGTGGTGTATCCTTTTTCCCATTTACTGATTCCCTTGTCACTGACATCGACGCCATAGTGGCGGAGAAGTTCGGAGAAAGTCACAAGTGAATAGCCATTCCTTTTTCGTACAGCTGCGAGAATCAGGCCAACCTCATTACTATCCCTTGCGGCGACTGCATCATAGCACACCGTAGATGGGGCTATGTGCATTTTGGTGAGCGCAGTTTTCTTTTTCATAGCAAGAACACTCCTTTGTGATCCGGTAGCTCTATTATAGTATAGAAAAGATAAGAAATCAACAAGAAATCTCCAAAATGGCGACAAATGCGTAATTGACATCTCCATAAAGTGGGTATATAATCGAATCAAATCCGCAAATAACAGCTTTTTGGTGTTGATTCTGGACCGAAATCGTGTATATTTGGCGTTTTTGAGAGGTGATAATATGAGAAAAGAAAATTTAAGATGCCCGATGTGCGGAACCATGAACTATGATGTAGATCTTGATGCAACCGACGGCTGGACAAAATGCCGTCTGTGCAAAGCAGTAACCTGCTCTATGGATGAGTGGAAAAAGCATACAGTGTCCGTTCCTCTGTTAAACGAAAAGCAGCTCGTGGCACGCAGTATGATTCGCAAGTAATACACGCTGCATTCTGATAAATCTGCAAAAAGGAGGAATTCTGATGTGTGGTGATTACAACCTTCGCCGTGAGAAAAGATACGTCGAAGTGGATACCTACAAACACACTAATGGAACGCTAAAGCAGAAATGGGAAACCTTTACCGACCTTGCAGATGCCAAAAACCGTAAGAAAGAGGTCGAATACAAAGAATCCGTCGGTACCTTTGTGGCACCCCAGTGCCGAACTCTAAAAGACCTGCTTAAAGAATACGTCACCCTGTACGGAAGAACCAAATGGGCACTTTCAACCTATCAATCAAACACTGCACTGATTTCAAACTACATAGAACCGCTTATCGGCTCAATGAAGCTGCAAGATCTCACCACCCGCGTAATTGAGGGATATTATCAGCGGCTGCTTAAATACGAAGCCGTTGACCCTATGTGTGGAAAGCGTCAGCATCAATACGTTTCTCCCGGCACGGTTCGTTCGGTTCACAAAATTTTGAGAAGTGCCTTTGAGCAGGCTGTAAAGTGGGAACTTATGGAAAAGAATCCCTGTATTTATGCCACCTTGCCCAAATACACTGCAAAGAAGCGTGATATCTGGACTGCCGAGACCCTGTTCCATGCCTTAGAAGTCTGTGATGATCCACGGCTCCGGCTCTGCATCAACCTCTCCTTCTCTTGTTCTCTGCGCCTTGGCGAACTGCTCGGTTTGACTTGGGATTGCGTGGATATCTCTCCTGAAAGCATCGAAGCCGGGCGAGCCTCCATTTACATAAATAAGGAATTGCAGCGTGTAGACATTGCTTCGCTAAACGCCTTGGAAAACAAAAATGTCATCACTCGTTTTCCCTCGCTGAGTTCCCGCTGTACCACGGTTCAGGTTCTGAAAAGCCCCAAAACAGACAGCAGTATCCGAACCATCTTTCTCCCCAAAACAGTTGCTGAGATGCTTGTCCAATATAAAGCCGAGCAAGACATGACAAGGGATGCACTGGGCACAGAGTACGCTGACTATAATCTTGTGGTCGCCGGCCCGCTGGGAATGCCGACCGAACAATCCACCATCAACGGTGCATTGAAGCAGCTGATTGAGAAAAACAATCTCCCCAAAGTGGTTTTCCACAGCTTCCGACACTCCAGCATTACATACAAGCTCAAGCTGAACGGCGGCGATATCAAAGCCGTGCAGGGCGATTCCGGTCATGCACAGGCTTCGATGGTCACCGAGCAGTACGCACACATTCTGGATGATGATCGGCGTTTGAACGCACAACGATTCGACGATTTCTTCTATCAGCATCATGGTGCAGAGCCTGAAGCCCTCCCTCGCGCAGAGCAAGCCGCTCCCAAAGCCAGCCCAGTCGATACAGATGCGGCAGCAGCTCTTGCCAAACTGCTGGCTGACCCCTCTATGGCTACACTCATTAAAAATCTTGCAAAGAACCTATAAACCTCTATACATAAGCAGCGGCAGTTTTCCGTATATGGAAAACTGCCGCTATCTGTTTTAGGATGATCCCGTTTCTTTGTGTTTTTTCGCCTTAGCTTCCTCTATGTCCATCTTCAGCTGATGTGTAAGCTGTTTTACATAATCGAGTGAAACTTCATAGCCTTCTGCGATTTTTTCTGCCGGCATCCCATCAAGGATACGGGAGATCACAATGTTCTGAGTGGCTTGTTTTCTCGACTCTGCAATCATTTCCTCAATAGAGGGGCAATGTTTATTATGCATCCAATTCAAGTAATCCAAGCGTTCAGCTTCTATCCGCGATAGAAGCCTGACTGCATAGAAATTGTCATCTACCTCGAAGCGAACTTCCTCTCCGGGTTTGACTTCAAGTTTTTCCAGAACCGCATCTGGGAGTTTTACAGTTCCATCTTCACCGACTACAATATTAAATTTCTTTTCCATCGCACACTCCTAAAATCACGCAAAGTTCCTTGCATCCAGTGCCTTTACTCCCGTAAGAATACCATAAGCCCCTTCCTTTTACAAGACAATGCGCATTTCCATTCGCACTGTTACATAGACCAGAGTTTTCTCGCAGAAAGCTCTGGTCTTTTTCTATTGAAAACATTTGTCCATCACACCAGCTACGGCTGTATGGTCTGGTTCACGAATGCTAAACAAGCAAATATCCGTAGGGAAACGTACACTTCCCAGCTAATGAAAGGTGGGCATTTTACAATGAACCTTCCACTTTTCATTAGCTCTGCTAATTTTCTGCTAATGAAAAGCCTTTTACTCGTTTTATTTCGGGGTTTGTGTTCTTTACTCAGATTGACAGCGTAACAAAAAATCAATTGATAAAACGTTACTTGTTTTACCTACTTTTGCCTAGGATTTATGGCTTCAGCCCCTACTCCTAAGCCTGAGGCCCCCGGTTCGAATCCGGGCGGGGACGCCATTTTAAGAAAATGCGAAGGTCATTTTTCCATGTGAAAGACGATCTTCGCATTTTTCATTTTGAACCTATCACCAAAATTAGCCAGCGAATGCCATTAGCAGAATTTTCGGTTCCAGCTAATAAAATCAGGCTTCCAGCTAATTGAGGCCAAAATCGCCGTTTTCTATGCTTTATGCAACTTCACAGCATAAGAAAACCTTTTGGACATACAAAAAAGCGCAGAAGGCTTCCTTTGAGAAACACCTTCTGCGCTTTTTTGTTTTTACATTGCGATCCAGCCCAGAGCATTTGCCACAGAGCTGATCAGGATAATGGCCGCAAAGATGGGGCACAGATACTGGATCATGAAGTTGAAGATCTTTTTACGGCGGAAGGGCTTGCCGCCCAGCGTCACCTCTTCTTCGATCTTCTGCACGCCGATCACGCGGGACACCAGCAGGCAGATAGCAATGGCTGCAATGGGCATCATGACAGAGTTGGTGAGGAAATCGAAGAAATCCAGAAACTGCATTCCGAACACCGTCACGCCCGCCAGCGGGCCATAGCCCAGTGCCGAAAGGCTACCCAGCGCCACCATGATCAGGCCGATCAGTGCCGTTGCGCGCTCGCGGCTCCAGCCCAGCTCGTCCTCAAAGGTGGAGACAGCGCTCTCTGTCAGGGCAATGGAGCTGGTCACGGCTGCAAACAGCACCAGCAAAAAGAACAGGATGCCCACCACATGGCCAAAGCCCATGCTCTCGAACACCTTGGGGATGGTAATGAACATCAGCGCCGGGCCGGCCTGCAGGGTGTCCGGGTCGCCGCCGGAGAAGGAGAACACCGCCGGAATGATCATCAGGCCCGCCATGATGGCAATGGCCGTGTCAAACACCTCCACGTTCTCGGTGGATTCCTCAATGGAGACCTCCTTCTTCATATAGGAGCCAAAGGTGACCAGAATGCCCATAGCGATGGACAGCGAATAGAACATCTGGCCCATGGCCGTGACCACCGTCATCCAGGAAAAGTTTGCCACGTTCGGCACCAGAAAATATCTGACGCCGGCCAGTGCACCCGGGCGCGTGACCGAATAGCCCGCAATGACCACCGAAAGCACCACCAGCACCGGCATCATCACCTTGGAAACACGCTCCACGCCGTTGCGCACACCGGCAAAGATGATGGCCAGCGTAAAGGCCGTGAAGATCAGAAAGCACACCTCTGCCGACAGTCCGCTGGAAATGAAATTGGAAAAATAACCGTCCTGCGAAAGCTCACTGCCATGGCCGCTGATATACTCCGACAGATAGCGGATGACCCAGCCGCCGATGACCGAATAGTACGGCACGATCAGAATAGGGATGACCGCATTGATCCAGCCGCCGAACCGCAGGCCGCCCTTTTTGCCAAAAGCTCCAAAGGCACCCACCGGGCTTTTGTGGGTCATGCGGCCCAGTGCCGTTTCGGCCACGATCATCGTGTAGCCAAAGGTGACGGCCAGCACGATGTACACCAGCAGAAAAATGCCGCCGCCGTATTTCGCGGCGAGGTACGGAAACCGCCAGATGTTGCCCAGACCCACCGAAGCGCCTGCGGCCGACAGCACAAAGCCGATCTTGCCGGAAAAGGCGCTGCGCTTTTGTTTTTGCGTATCCATGATTTAATTCCTCTTTTCCTATATTCCTATACACAAGTGGCCTTAGTGTACCATATCTGTCCGTCAAATACAACAGTCCCGCCTGTTTGCGTACAAAAAACAAACAGCGCCCCGCAAGGGAGCGCTGCCTGTTTTTTATAAGAGGTATACGCGTTGAGCTCAGAAGATGCTGTAGCCCAGCAGCTGCGGCAGGGCGGTAGTAAGCGGGCCCCACAGGCTGATGGAGACCAGGACGATCACATTGCAGATCACGTAGGGCGCTGCACCCTTGAAGATCTCGATGATGGGCATACGGTTGATCTTGTTGCAGGCGTTCAGGCACATGCCGACCGGCGGAGTGACCAGACCAATGGCCAGACCGGTGATCATCATGGCACCGAACTGCAGCGGCGAGAAGCCGTACTGCACCATGACCGGCAGCAGGATGGGGGTGAGCAGCAGGATGGCCGGGCTGACGTCGATGAAGGTGCCGATCATCAGGATCAGCACATCAAAGATCAGTGCAATGGCCCATGCGGGCATGTTCAGGGACATGAAGAAGGCACCCACCGTCTGCGGCACCTTCTGCATGGTCAGCACCCATGTAAAGATGGTGGTAAAGCCGATGATGAGCATGATGGAGGAAGAAGAGATCAGGGTCTTTTTCAAAGCCTCCCAGACACCCCTCCATGTCAGCTCCTTGTAGACGAAGAAGCCCACCAGCATGGAATACAGCACGGCCACACCGGCACTTTCGGATGCAGTGCACACGCCGAAGGAAACGCAGATGATGATGAACAGCGGCATGATGAGGGCCGGAATGCCGGAAAGCAGGCTCTTGGCGGCGCGCTTGCCGTCAAACTTGACCTTTTCCGGATGCCAGCCCTTCTTGGCGCTGATGATGTACACCAGCACCAGCTGGGTCAGACCGATCAGGATGCCGGGCACGGCACCTGCCACGAACAGCGCACCCACCGATGCACCGGAGATCATGGAGTAAACGATCATGGGGGTGGAGGGCGGGATGATCATGCCCATGGTAGAGGATGCCACCGTGATACCGGCAGAAGCTTCCGGCGGGTAGCCTTCCTTCTCCATGGCGGGGATCAGGATGGAACCCAGAGCCGAGGTATCGGCCACAGAGGAACCGGAAATACCGCCAAAGATCATGGAAGCCACAATGTTCACTTCGCCCAGACCACCGCGGATGGGCCGCAGCAGCTCCATGCAGAAGTTGATGATGCGCTGGGTGATGCCGCCGGTGTTCATCAGTTCGCCAGCCAGCATGAACAGCGGCATGGCGATCATCAACTCACTGTAGGCACCGTTCCACACGCGCTGCGGCAGCATGGTAGTAAAGGTAGGTGCATAGATCAGGATGTAGGTCACACAGGAAGCGCCGATGGCGAAAGCCAGCGGGATGCCCAGCGCGGCAAAGAAGATCAGCAGCACCAGAAGGATGAGCATTGCCATAGTTGTGTATTCTCCCCTTTCCGCTTATGCGTCGTCACGGCTCAGCGCCTGATTCTTGGGCGCAAAGTAGGAAATATCGGCCTTGTACAGGGTGATGATCTTGATCACGACGCAGATGGCACAGATGATGCCGCACACCGGCATGATGCCGTACATATACATCATGGGAATCTCCATGCCCTGACTGATCTGCTTACCGGCAACGCCCACATACTTGAAGCCCTGATAGGTGAACACCAGCACCACGGCCAGCACGATGAGGTAATTGATGATAGCCAGCCAGCGCTTGCGGGCAGGCTTGACACCGTCGTAAAGGATGTCGATCATGACGTGCTCGTCCTTGATCACGTTGATGCCCATGCCCCAGAAAGTGGTAAAGGCAAACAGGGTGGTGTTGAACTCTGCCAGCTGCTTCCAGCTCAGGGAGAAGCAGTAGCGCGCAATAACGGTAAAGATCACAAGAGCTGCCAGCAGTGCCATGGCGATCACGCCGATGGTAAAGTATATGTCAAACAGCTTCTTGCCGATTTTTTTCAGCTTTTCGATGGTGCTCAGCCCCTTTCGGTTATTTTACAACTTTTTCCATTGGCCTGTTACAGCAGAGGGCAGCCCGCAGGCTGCCCTCTCGCCTTTACCGTAACATGGCCGTTTTTTGCCTTTGGTCGTTTCTGCTTATGCCTTTGCGACGATATCCTGCATCTCCTTGATCTCGTCGGCAGTGCAGATGCCCTCGGTGACACACTGGTCGTACACGGACTGCACAGCGGTCTGGAAGGCCTTCAGCTCATCGGCAGAGGGCTCGTAGACTTCGCAGCCGGAATCCACGATGGTCTGCTTTGCGGCGCTGGAGTTCTTGTCGATCAGCTCGTCGTTGTACTCGCCCATCTTGGTGGCGCACTCGGTAATGATATCGCGGTACTCCTCGGGTAGGCCGTTCCACCATGCTGCGTTCACATAGAAGGGGTCCGGATGGAACTGGTAGTTGACCTCGGTGAAGTACTTCTGCACTTCATAGAACTTCATGCCCTCCACGTTGACCCAAGGGTTCTCCTGACCGTCTGCAACGCCGGTCTTCAGGCCCATGTACAGGTCAGAGTACGGGATGGTGGTGGTGGTAGCACCCATTGCCTGGAAGGTCATGTCAATGGTCTTCATGCCGTTGGTGCGCATCTTCAGGCCCTTTAGGTCTGCGGGAGCCTTGATGGGGTGCTTGGAGTTGGAGAACTGGCGGTAGCCGCCTGCATCGCACAGGTTAATGATGACGGTGCCCGTCTCGCCTTCGGCCTCAGCGCACACCTTCTGTGCCAGATCGCTCTGTAGCAGAGCCGTGACCTGCGCACGGGTGTTGGTCAGGAAGGGCAGGGTGAACATCAGCAGACGGGGGCTGAAGTCGAACTGACCGCCGCGCATGCCCTGCACGGTGCCGGCCACGACCTGCTCCAGCATCTCCTTCTCGGTGCCCAGCTGGCCGTTGCCGTAAACCTCGATCTTCACATGGCCGTTGGTGGCCTCTGCCACATCGGCGGCAAACTGCTCCATGGAAACAAAGCGGGGGTTGCCTTCGGGCTGTGCATGACCCACGGTCATGGTGAAGTCGCCCAGAGATGCAAACTTGTCCTCACCGGCTGCTGCGGCACTTGCTGCAGTGCTGGTGGATGCTGCGCCGGAAGCAGCCGGAGTGGATGCACCGGAACCGCCGCAGGCTGCCAGAGCACCTGCAGCTGCCATTGCACCAGACACCTTCAGGAAATTGCGACGAGAGACCTTTTTCATAATCTTCTTCCTCCTTGTTTCAGGGGTGCCTTTTTGCCTTATACGCTAGCAAAGTTTTTGGTGACCCCTGTATACAGCATTTTCATTGCACGCTAATCGTAACAGAAAATTCACATCCGCACAAAAGCCAAACTTCACCAACTTCGTAAAGTTTCTTTGTGCATAACTAACAATCTTATCCGTTTCTCGTGGAAACTGTTACAATCCGGCGACACTATTTGGTTCATTTTCATCTGATATATCAATTTTTGTCAGATATGATAAATTTCGGAGCTTTTCCTATACTTGTATACAGGCTATTGTATACTTCATTCTCATGCGTTGACAATCTCTTTTTGGCAGGCTAAAATAGAAATATCTTATCATCAACTATGTAAATGGAGTGTGAGCACATGGCTGAACAGCTGCATCCGGAGGACATCTACCAGACGCTGGAATATGAGATCGTCACGCTGAAGATCAAGCCCGGAGAGACCATCAGCGAAAATCAGCTGTGCAAACGGTTCGGCATTTCGCGCACACCGGTGCGCGCTGCCCTGCAGCGGCTGGAACAGAACGGCTTTGTGCAGATCATTCCCTGCAAGGGCACCATCGTCACCCCCATCAATCTGGATATCGTGGATCAGATCGTGTACCAGCGCACAGCCGTTGAAAGCACGGTGCTGCGCGATTTCATTCAGGTCTGTTCGCCCAAAGAGTACATCGAAATCAAGCACAAATATGACCTGCTGGAAGAGATGGCCCAGACCATGACCGACCCGGACAATGTGGATATCAATGCCTTCCTGACGCTGGATCTGGAAATGCACGCCATCTGGTTTTGCAGCATGAACAAGTGGTATATCTGGCAGAACCTGACAAAGCCGCAGCCGGATTATTCCCGCTTTACCCGTCTGGATGTGGTGCGGGCCAACAATGTGCCGGATGTGCTGAGCGAGCACCGGGAAATTTTGCGTGTGATCCGGGAAAAAGATCTGGATGCCATTGAACCGCTGATCCGGCGGCACCTGTACGGCGGCCTGCGCCGCATGGGCACCCAGCTGTACGCAGAAAAGTACAGACCTTATTTTACCGGCATCTGAACCAATAAAAAACAGGCGCATCCGCCAGCCTTTCGGCCTTTGGATGCGCCTGTTTTGTTTTTTGTATAATTTACTGCTTGTGGTACTTGCGGTCCTCTTCCTCGTAAACAGGGTCACAGGTCAGGTACATTCCCAGCCGGTTCAGGGTGCTGGTATCCACACCCGAAAGCAGCACGGTGGAGTGCACATCACAGCCCTTGAGGTTGGGCAGCTGATGCATGGCCGCTGCAGCCTGCTCGTTGGAAGCAGCCGAGCTGGAAAGCGCGATCAGGATCTCGTCGGTGTGCAGGCGGGGATTCTTGCCGCCCAGATAGTTGGTCTTGAGGGTCTGGATGGGCTCAATGGAAGCCGCACTCACAAGGTCGGTCTCCTGCGGGATACCGGCCAGCACCTTGAGAGCATTCATCAGAGCAGATGCTGCTGCACCCAGCAGCGGACCGGTCTTGCCGGTAACAACGGTGCCGTCCGGCAGCTCAATGGCGGCAGCAGGGGCCCCGCCGGTGCTCTCGCTGCGGGCATGAGCCTGCTTTTCCACTTCGCGCTGGCCCACGGTCAGGTCGGCCTGATTCATCAGCAGTTCCAGCTTGTAGCGCTCGGTCTCCTTGACCGTGCCGGTGATCTTCTGCTCACACAGGCACTTGAAGTAGCGGCGCAGGATCTCCTTGCGGGAGGCTTCGCGGCAGACCGCATCGTCCACGATGCAGTTGCCTGCCATGTTCACGCCCATGTCCGTGGGGGACTTATACGGGCTTTTGCCAGCGATCAGCTCAAACATGGCGTTCACCACCGGGAAGATCTCAATATCGCGGTTGTAGTTGACGGTGGTCACGCCGTAGGCTTCCAGATGGAACGGGTCGATCATGTTCACATCGTTCAGGTCGGCTGTAGCAGCCTCGTAGGCCAGATTCACCGGGTGCTTGAGGGGAATGTTCCAGATGGGGAAAGTCTCGAACTTGGCGTAACCGGCCTTCACGCCGCGCTTGTACTCATGGTACAGCTGGGAAAGGCAGGTGGCCATTTTGCCGCTTCCGGGGCCGGGGGCCGTGATGACCACCAGCGGGCGCTGGGTCTCGATGTAATCGTTCTTGCCGTAGCCCTCGTCGCTGACGATGCGGGCCACATCGTTGGGATAGCCGGGAATTTTGTAGTGGCGGAAGGTGCGGATGCCCAGACTGTTCAGCCGCTTTTCAAAGGCCTCCACCTCCGGTGCAGCGGCGTACTTGGTCACGCACACGCTGCCCACATACAGGCCTACTTCCTGGAAGGCATCGATCAGGCGCAGCACATCCAGATCGTAGGTGATGCCGTAGTCGCCGCGGATCTTGTTGCTGATGATGTCCTCGGCGCTGATAACGATGACCACCTCGGCCTGATCCTTCAGCTGCAGCAGCATCTGCAGCTTGGAATCGGGCTGGAAGCCCGGCAGTACGCGGGACGCGTGGTAATCATCGAACAGCTTGCCGCCGAATTCCAGATAGAGCTTGTTGTCGAATTTCTTGATGCGCTCGCGGATATGTTCTGACTGCATCGAGAGATATTTGTCGTTGTCAAATCCAATTTTCATCGTTCGTTTCCTTTTTCCTCTTTGCTGTGCCCGGCACACCGCACCGGAACTTTTCCATAACAGAAACAGTATACCACACTCAAAAACCGGGTGCAATCCAAAAGGGCGGCTGCAAAGCTTTTTCCAGCAAATGCGGTGTTTCGCGCTGTTCTTTGCTGCATTTTTTGTGAAAATGGTTCTTGCCGCGTTTTTGACAGCGGGTGTATCATGTTATATCTGATTGGATTGGAAGTCGTGGGCGGTTACTTTTTCTTTTTATCCTTCTGATCCTTCGCGCGATCCTGCGTAATACAGCAAGCCCCCGGGTCTCCCCGGAGGCTTGCTGTAGCTTTATGAAGTATCTCGAATATGGAGTGAATGGCGTTTATTCTGCGTCGGTACGGTTTTTCTTGAGCAGGCTCAGGATCACAGCACCCAGCACGCTGCCCACAGCCAGCGCCACACAGTACAGAGCGGTATGGTCCACGACTGGGAACACGAAGATGCCGCCGTGCGGTGCACGCAGAGCGCAGCCGAAAGTCATGGAGAGCGCACCGGCCACCGCTGCACCGGCCACGCAGCTGGGCAGGACGCGCAGCGGATCTGCTGCTGCATAAGGGATCGCGCCCTCGGTGACGAAGCACAGGCCCATGACGTAGTTCACGATGCCGTTGCGGCGCTCGTCGGCAGTCCACTTCTTGGGGCAGAAGGTGGTGGACAGGGCGATGGCGATGGGAGGAACCATGCCGCCCACCATGACAGCGGCCATCACCTCATAGTTGCCGGAGGCAAGGGCTGCCGTGCCAAAGACGTAAGCTGCTTTGTTGAACGGGCCACCCATATCAATGCTCATCATACCGGCCACGATGGCACCCAGCAGCACCTTGGAGGTGCCGCCCATGGCGTTCAGGCAATCGGTCATGGCAGTGTTGATCATGCCCATGACCGGGTTGATGCCGCACATCACCGCGCCGAGGATGAGCATACCGCCCAGCGGGTAGATGAGCATGGGACGGATGCCATTCAGGCTGGCAGGCAGCTTTTCGGTGATCTTTTTCAGCAGCTCGACGATGTAGCCTGCAGCAAAACCGGCCAGCAGTGCAGCAAGGAAGCCGCCGGAAACACCGGTGGTCTCACCCGCTGCAATGCCTGCAAAGTTGGTGCCGTTCATGGCCAGCACACCGCCCACAAAACCGACCGCCAGACCCGGACGGTCCGCGATGGACATGGCGATGAAGGCAGACAGGATGGGCAGCATGTAACCGAAGGCTGCGCTGCCCACCGTCTTAAAGAAGGCAGCGACCGGGGTGTTCATGCCAAAGTTGGAGGGATCGATGGTGTAATCGTCCAGCAGGAACGCCAGTGCGATCATGATGCCGCCGCCCACCACGAAGGGCAGCATGTGGGAGACACCGTTCATCAGGTTCTTGTACAGAGCGCGGCCAAAGCTGTCCTTGCCGGAAGCATCCTCGGCGGCCTGTGCGCCGCCCTCGGCGTGGTAAACAGGCACCTCGCCGTGCACGATCTTCTTGATGAGCTCCTCCGGCTTGTGGATGCCATCGTCCACCCGGGTGAACAGCACCGGCTTGCCGTCGAAGCGGGCGGTCTCCACCTTCTTTTCTGCTGCCACGATGATGCCGTCGCAGTTTGCGATCTCTTCTCTGGTGAGGATGTTCTTTGCTCCATCCGAGCCATTGGTCTCCACCTTGGTGGGCAGACCCAGCTTGTCACCGGCCTTGGTCAGGGCTTCCGCTGCCATATAGGTGTGGGCGATGCCGTTGACGCAGGCGGTCACGGCCAGAATGCGGTAGCCGCTCTGGGGGATCTCCTGCTGGGTGAAGCTCTCCGCGCCGAACTGAGCCTCCTCCTGTGCATCGATGCAGTCAAGGAACTCTGCCGGGGTCTTTGCGGCCTTCAGCTTTTCTACAAAGTCCTCGTTCATCAGCATCTGCATCATACGGGCCAGCATGTCCACATGCAGGCTGCCGTTTTCCGGAGCCGCAATGGCAAACAGCAGGTCGGTGGTACCGTCGTCCTCGGCATTGTACTGCACAGGGCTGCTCAGCCGCAGCGCCGCCAGACTGGGCCGGGTGACTACATTGGTCTTGGCGTGGGGCACCGTGATGCCGTTGTCCACATAGGTGGAGCCCTCCGCCTCACGGGCATAAAGGGCCTTTTTGTAGGCTTCCTTATCCGTGATGTTGCCATGGGTGGCCTGCAGCTCCACCAGACGGCTGATGATCTGCTCCTGATCGGTCAGAGCCTCATCCAGTGCGATGGACTGCGCGGTGAATAATTCCGTAATACGCATGATTTTTCTCCCTTCCTGTATAACTGCAACCCTCTCCGTCACAGAGGGTCAGATTTCCTTCATCAGTTCGTCGATTTTTTCTTTGGTGGCAAGACCCAGACTGAACGCGGTGGCACTGCCGCAGGCTGTGCCCAGACGCAGTGCAAAGGAATAGCTCCGGGTCTGCATCCAGCCAGCCACAAAGCCGGCCACCATGCTGTCGCCTGCGCCCACGCTGTTTACGACCTTGCCCTTGGGGCAGCCGATGCGGTGCACCTCGCCATTTTCGTCCACCAGCAGGGCACCGTCGCCCGCCATGCTTACCAGCACGTTGCGAGCGCCCTTTTGCTGTAGGGTGCGGGCCGCAGCAATGATCTCTTCGTCCGTAGTCAGCACCCTGCCCACGATCTCGCCCAGCTCGTGGTTATTGGGCTTGATGAGGAAGGGGTGGTACTGCAGCACGTTCACCAGCAGGTCGCGGGTGGCATCCACCACAGCACGCACGCCCCTGCCCTGCAGCCGGGCCAGCAGCCGCTCGTAGGTATCCTGCGAAAGGCTTGCCGGGATGCTGCCCGCCAGAATGAGGATATCATCCTCGTTCAGGCTGTCCAGCTTCTTTTCCAGCTCCTGCATGGCGCTCTCCGGAATGTCGGGGCCCGCGCCGTTCAGCTCGGTCTCCTGCCCTGCCTTGATCTTGACATTGATGCGGGTCATGCCCTGTTCCAGATGCACAAAATCGGTCTTTAAGCCCTGTGCAGCAAGACCGCGTTCCAGCCATGCGCCGGTCTCACCGGCCACAAAGCCCAGCGCCACGCTCTCGCAGCCCAGCTGTGCCAGCACACCGGACACATTGATGCCCTTGCCGCCCAGCACGCAGTCCTCGCCTTTGGCGCGGTTCACCTCGCCTACTTCCAGCGGTGCATTCAAACGCACCACATAGTCAATGGCCGGGTTGAATGTTACGGTATAAATCATACTTCCGTCTCCTTTACCAGCGTGAATTGTTTGTATTTGGGGTTGGGGCAGCGGTTGGTGAGAATGGCACCGCCCTGCAGGTCGGCAATGACTGCCGGGTAGATGCGGGAAAACTTGGCATCATCCACAAGGAACCAGGCTTCCCGTGCACGGTGCACTGCCGCTGCTTTCACGGCAGCTTCCTCGGGGTCCGGCGTGGTAAAACCGGCATCCAGCGCCACACCGTTGGCACCCATGAACGCCTTGGTAAAATTGTAGCGCTGCAGGCTGGTGACTGTGGGTGCACCTACAATGGCTTCGGTCTCGGGCCGCAGCAGTCCTCCGGGCAGATACACCCGGCAGCCCTTTCGGGCCAGTGCCCGGGCATGGGCCACGCCGTTGGTCACATAGCTGGCTTTGAGGGCATCCCCCGCCAGTGCACGCACCAGCTCCAGCGTGGTGGAGCCTGCATCGATGAACACAAAATCATCGGCGTTGATGAGCTGCGCCGCCGCCTGCGCGATGCTGCGCTTCTGCTCCACAGCCTGCGACTCCTTGGCCTCCATGGTGGGTTCATCCGCCAGAAAACGGCTGTCCGGCAGGGTGGCACCGCCGTGCACCTTGTTCAGCTTGCCCAGCCGGTCCAGTTCGGTCAGGTCGCGCCGGATGGTGGATTCGCTGGTGTTCAGCGCCTCGCACAGTTCCTGCACTGTCACGGTGCGCTTGCGGTTCAGCTGTTCCATGATCAGGCTGAAGCGTTCTTCTGCCAGCATCGGCATCCTCTCCTTTGGTTTGATCTTATCTTTGACGGTTTATGACCGTTTGTGCGTTGTTTTGGTTGATTTCATCTTTATTATAGCAAATGCAGCGCCAAAATCAATCGTTTTCAGTCAATTTCATTCATTTCCGTTCACAAAAAATTGTCTTTAAATTTGTGCAGGGAGCACAAAAGCTGGGATACAAGCATTTTGTGCAAACAAAAAAGCCGCCGTGCGTACCAATCGCACAGCGGCCGGAGAGATGGCTTATTGAGGAATCACTCGGCAGTCCAGTAGAAATCGTCGCCGGGCATTGCGCCGCCCACTGCCTTGGGGTCGGCATCAAACAGCACCTGCAGATAAGCGGATGCGTTGGTCTTGAGCTCGTCGCCGGTCAGGCAGACGATGTTGCAGTTGGGCAGGGCCTTCTTGGCAATGGCAGCCTTGGCCACAACACCCTGCTCCTCGCACAGAGCGGCAGTGCCGTCCAGATCGGTGTTGGCAGCTTCCACGCTCTTGGCGTAGTCGGTAAGGAATGCGGCCACAACATCCGGGTGTTCCTCGGCATACTCCTTGCGCACCACGGTCACGCCGGTAATGAGCTGGGTATCCGCAACCTTGTTCCATTCCTCGGTCAGGTCGAGGGCCACACGCAGGGTGTCGTCCTGCAGGCCGGCTGCAGTCACATAGGGCTGGGGCAGAACTGCAATGGCATCCTCGGTATTGGCCATCTGGGCCGTGACCTCGGTGGCCTCGCTGTAGTATTCAATGGTCACGTCCTTGTCCGGGTCGATGCCGTTGGCGTTCAGAAGATAGCGCAGCACGTACTCCGGCGTGGTGCCCTTGCCGGTGGACAGGATGGTACGGCCTGCAAGGTCTGCCATGGACTGGATCGTATCGCCGCCTTTTTCCACTACGTACAGCACGCCCAGCGTGTTGACGGCCACAGCCTGAATGCCGCCCTCCGTCTTCTGATACAGGGTGGCGGCCAGATTTGCCGGGATGGCAGCCATGTCCAGCTCGCCCTTCATCAGCAGCGGCACGATCTCATCGGCAGCGCCGTAAAGCTGCAGGTCGTAATCCATGGAAGCGGTGCCATCCTCTTCCATGCTCAGCAGGTTGACAAGGCCCATGGTGGTGGGGCCTTTCAGGCCGGCAATGCGCAGAGCATCGGTGGTGGACAGTTCCTTGGCTTCCTCACTGGAAGCGGCTTCCGAAGCAGCCTCGGGGACAGCTTCGCTGGAAGCTGCACTGGATGCAACAGAGCTGGATGCCGCACCGCCGCAGGCGGCAAGGCTCAGCACAAGGGCCAGAGCCAGCAGCATGGATGTCAGTTTTTTCATGCGGGGTTCCCTCTTTCCTCACAAGACCGCGCCATTTTGTGCCTGAAAATTTTGCACAGAACCATGGGTCGGTCTTTTCATATTTTTTACAAGGCAAATTTGCAAAATCATTTGCTTTGCGGGTCTAAGTTTACTATAATAGAGTCAAAAATACCGTTGCGTGTGCAACGGAATTGCAGGAGGGCTGTGGGAAGCCGGATCTTTCCCACGGAATTGTGATGAAAAACTTTCTTCCGCTGTTATGCTCCACCTCTTTATTCAATGGTCTGACCCCTGAAGAGCTGCAGACCCTGCTGGCTCAGCTGGGTGCCGTTATGCGCAGCTATGGCAAAGGCGAAGCGCTTGTTCTGGCGGGCGAACCCAACCGCAGGGTGGGCATCGTACTGTCCGGTGAGCTGGAAGCCTACCGTCCCGGGCCGCAGGGTGCGCGCATTCCCATCACTCACATGGAACCGGGCGGCGTGTTCGGCGATGTGCTGAGCGGTTCCAGTCTGGCAAGCCCGGTCACGGTGATGGCTTCGGTGCCCTGCGAGGTGCTGCTGATTCCCTACGAGCGGCTGCTGCTTTCGGATGGCAGTCCGGCGCACCAGCAGACATTGCGCAATCTGGTGCGCACCATCAGCGATAAATATTTTTCCCTCTCCCGCCGCATCGACCTGCTGGTGCTCAAAAGCCTACGGGCCAAAGTGTGCGCCTATCTGCTCAGTGAAGCCGAGCGGGCTGGCAGCCTGACCTTCAGCATCCCGTTCTCCCGCATCCAGCTGGCAGATTACCTGAACTGCGACCGCAGCGCCCTCAGCCGCGAGCTGAGTCAGATGCAGCGGGACGGCCTGCTGGACACCTACAAAAGCAGCTTCAAGCTGCTGGAGCCTGCGGTACTGAAGCAAATGGTGCAGTGACCATTTGAATAGCCGCCGTGTGCGCTTTGGCTGTATTCAGCTGAAATTTTATTTTTATATTTGAGTTTTAGAAAAATCTACGGATTTTTCTAAAACTCTTTTTCACTGGAAGGCCGTAACCGTCAGCGGCATCATCTTGTTATTTTTAATATAGGAGTATTTTTAAATATGTCAAAACCGATTTTATGGATCGTGATCCCCTGCTACAACGAGGAGCAGGTGCTGCCCATTACAGCTCCCATGTTTCTGGAAAAGATCAGCGGCCTTGCCGCACAGGGCCTTGTGAGCGAGAAGAGCCGGGTGCTGTTCGTGAACGACGGCTCCAAAGACAAGACATGGGAACTGATCCAGAGTTTTGCCGCACAGGACGAGCACTACATCGGCATTTCCCAGAGCCGCAACCGCGGCCACCAGAACGCCGTGCTGGCAGGCTTGATGGAGGCACTGCACAGCGGCACCTGCGATGTTACCATTTCCATCGACTGCGATGGTCAGGACGACATCAACGCCATGGACGAGATGGTTAAAAAGTATCTGGACGGTGCCGAGGTGGTCTACGGCGTGCGCAGCCGCCGCGATACAGATACCTTCTTCAAGCGCTTCACCGCCGAGGGCTTTTACCATGTGATGAACGCTCTGGGCGCAGACATCGTGTTCAACCACGCAGACTACCGCCTCATCAGCACCCGTGTGCTGGAAAGCTTTGCCGACTACAGGGAAGTGAACATTTTCCTGCGCGGCATGGTGCCGCTGGTTGGCTTCAAGAGCGAGGTAGTCACCTACGAGCGCCACGAACGCCTTGCCGGTGAGAGCCACTATCCGCTGAGCAAGATGCTGGCCCTTGCCTTTGACGGCATCACCAGTCTTTCCAACAAGCCCATCCGCCTTATTACCGGATCTGGCATCTTTGTGAGCCTGATCAGCTTTATCGGAGTCATCTGGGCCATCATCGAAGCTGCCATGGGCAGCGTGGTGGCCGGCTGGGCCTCCACTATCTGCATCGTCTGCTTTGTGGGCGGCGTGCAGTTGGTGTGCTTAGGCGTGATCGGCGAGTATATCGGCAAAATTTATATGGAGACGAAAGCCCGCCCGCGCTACATCATCAGCGAGCGCACCTGGGCACCCTACGAAAGGAAGTATCACGGATGAGCAAACAGAGCTGGCGGGGCAGCACCCTGCTGAACCCGGAACCGCCGGTATTGGTGTCCTGCGGCGGGCTGGAAAGGCCCAATCTCATCACTATCGGCTGGACGGGCACCATCTGCACCCAGCCCAGCATGGTGTCCATCAGCGTTCGGCCGGAGCGCTACAGCCACCACCTCATTCAGGAAAGCGGACAGTTTGCCATCAACCTGCCCACCGAAGCGCTGGTGCGTTCGGTGGACTGGTGCGGCGTTAAAAGCGGCCGTGATGTGGATAAATTTGCCGCCTGCGGCCTGCATTCTGCCCCCGGCAGCGTGCTGACCGACTGCCCCATTCTGGAAGAAAGCCCGGTCAATCTGGAATGCAAGGTAACTCAGGTGATCCCGCTGGGCAGCCACGACCTGTTCCTTGCCGAAGTGGTGGCCTGTGATGTGGACGAAAGCCTGCTGGACGAAAACGGCAAGCTGTGTCTCGAAAAGGCAAAGCTCATCGTCTACAGCCACGGCGAATATCTGGCACTGGGCAAAAAGCTGGGCACCTTTGGCTACAGCGTGCGCAAAAAAAAGCCGGTAAGGCGTAAAAAATAATTTGCATTTCATCGCTTGACTTTTGCCCAAAACTGCATATACTAAAGATAGGCAATGTAGAGAGATTGAATCCATCGGGTTCATGCCGAAACACGAAGCCCCCGGTAGTGTCAGTACCGGGGGCTTCTTTTAGTGTTTGCTGCCCTTGCCGATCTTACCGTCGATCCATGTACACAGATAGTAGGCAACTACCTGCGCGGCAACGGTTTGGATAAATGTAGAGAGAGTTTCCAAGGGGTTCACCTCCTTTCCGCGGTTAGGGGAATGGAGAAGGGCCGCAGGAACAGTATAGCATAAAAACCGGTATCGCGCAATTTTGACGCAATACCGGTTTTTGTGCATTTATTCGTGCTTTACGCGCTGGATCTCGCCCAGATCGTAGGGGGTGTTCTGGTAGACGTAGTAGTTCAGCCAGTTCTCATACAGCAGGTGGGCGTGGGCACGCCAGCGGAACAGCGGTGGCTTTGTGGGATCATCGTCCGGGTAGTAATTCACCGGCACATGGATGGGCAGGCCCTTGTCCACATCGCGGCGGTACTCTGAATCCAGCGTGTATTTGTCGTACTCCGGGTGGCCGGTGACAAAGATCTGCCGTCCGTTCTCGGTGCTCATGAGGAAAGGCCCGGCCGCATCGCTCTCGGCAAGGATGCGCAAAGCCTTACAGTTGTCCACATCCTCGCGGCTGATGCCGGTGTGGCGGCTGTGAGGCGCATAGAACACCTCGTCAAAGCCGCGCACCAAAGGGTTCGACGGGCGGGTGACCCGGTGCTCGAACACGCCGAACATCTTTTCCGGCAGCAGCTGCTTGTGCACGCCGTAGTGGTAGTACAGGCCAGCCTGTGCACCCCAGCACACATGCAGGGTGGAGTAGACATTCGTCTCGCTGAAGTCCATGATCTCGCACAGCTCCGGCCAGTAATCCACCTGCTCAAAGTCCATGGTCTCCACCGGTGCGCCGGTGATGATCATGCCGTCGTAGCGGTTGTTCTTCACCTCGTTGAAGTTCTTATAGAACGATTCGAGGTGTGCTGCCGAAACGTGGGTCGCCGCATGGCTGGCCGTCTGCAGCAGGGTCATGTGCACCTGCAGCGGGGTATTTGCCAACAGACGGGCGATCTGGGTCTCGGTGGTGATCTTGGTGGGCATCAGGTTCAGGATCAGGATCTCCAGCGGGCGGATGTGCTGGGCAAGGGCGCGCTCACGATGCATGACGAAGATATTTTCGTTGTAGAGGGCATCGTAAGCAGGCAGGGTCTTTGGGATGATCAGCGGCATAGTTCGTACTCCTAACGATTTAGAATAGCCTCCGCTGACGCTCTGGCTATCTTCAGCGGAATTTATTTTTATATTTTGCGTTTGTCGCGCCCTGCGGAGCGCTCCAAACGCGTTTTTACGAGAAGGGCCGGAACCGATAGATGCTGCTGAACTCACCTTTTAGATCTTATCCAGCGCCTGCGTAATATCTGCGATGAGGTCTTCGCTGCTTTCCAGACCGCAGCTCATGCGCACCAGCTCTGCGGGCACACCGGCGGCTTTCAGCTGCTCATCGTTCATCTGGCGGTGGGTGCTGGATGCAGGGTTCAGGCAGCAGGTGCGGGCATCGGCCACATGGGTCTCGATGGCTGCCAGCTTCAGGTTCTTCATAAAGATGCTTGCAGCCTCACGGCCGCCGGCCAGACCAAAGCTGACCACGCCGCAGCTGCCGTTCGGCAGATACTTCTCCGCCAGTGCATGGTACGGGCTGGACTCCAGGCCGCAGTAGTTCACATAGGCCACCTTGGGATGGCTCTCAAGGAACTCTGCCACAGCCATGCCGTTGGCGCAGTGGCGCTGCATCCGCACATGCAGGCTTTCCAGACCGAGGTTCAGCATGTAGGCGTTCATGGGCGACTGCATGGAGCCAAAGTCACGCATCAGCTGCGCGGTAGCCTTGGTGATAAAGGCACCCTCTTTGCCGAAACGCTCGGCGTAGGTGATGCCGTGGTAGCTGTCGTCC
Source organism: Faecalibacterium sp. BIOML-A1 (assembly GCF_009679715.1). Classification (NCBI taxonomy): domain Bacteria; kingdom Bacillati; phylum Bacillota; class Clostridia; order Eubacteriales; family Oscillospiraceae; genus Faecalibacterium; species Faecalibacterium sp. BIOML-A1. The sequence continues at coordinate 29,194 of NZ_WKZJ01000015.1, read as the reverse complement.
GGGGTGCACAGGCCGGGGAACTTGTCGGCGTGGGCCATCCAGTCGAACTTGCCGCCGTCCACGATGGCACCGCCCAGCACCGCGCCATGACCGTCCATGTACTTGGTGGTGGAGTGGGTCACGATATCCGCGCCCCACTCAAAGGGGCGGCAGTTGACCGGCGTGGGGAAGGTGTTGTCCACGATCAGCGGCACACCGTGGGCGTGAGCAGCCTTGGCAAACTTCTCAATGTCCAGCACGGTCAGGGCCGGGTTTGCGATGGTCTCGCCGAACACCACCTTGGTGTTGGGCCGGAATGCGGCGTTCAATTCTTCCTCGGTGCACAGCGGATCAACGAAGGTGGCATCGATTCCCATCTTCTTCATGGTGACGGAGATCAGATTGAAAGTGCCGCCGTAAATGGTACTGGATGCCACGATGTGGTCGCCTGCTTCGCAGAGGTTGAACAGGGCAAAGAAGTTTGCAGCCTGACCGCTGCTGGTCAGCATTGCGGCCGTGCCGCCTTCCAGCTCGCAGATCTTCTTAGCCACAAGGTCGCAGGTGGGGTTCTGCAGACGAGAATAGAAGTAGCCGTCAGCTTCCAGATCGAACAGCTTGCCCATGTCCTCGCTGGTGGCATACTTGAAGGTGGTGGACTGGATAATGGGAATCTGGCGGGGTTCGCCGTTGCCGGGGGTGTAACCGCCCTGCACACAGATGGTATCGCGATTCATACTACATACTCCTTTACTGGGTTTGTCCATATAGCACAATTCCCCGCAGGAGTGCTGCAGCCTCCGGCGGGGAATTGAAACGTTAAATTTTAGTTCCCGTCCGGGGGCGAAATGAGGAGAGGATGCCTTCCGTCAAAGCCTTTCGGCTTTGGCAATACCGGAAAGTTTTCCTCTTCGCCAGAGGCTCCCTCTCCGGGGGAGCTGACGCACGAAGTGCGACTGAAGGAGTTACTTCCGCAGCCGCTTATCGCTTCTGGTGGCCCAAGCAGTGCCCAAAGTCTGGAACACCTGAACCATCAGCACCAGCAAAATGACACACACGATCATGATATCGGTCTGGTAGCGGTAATAGCCGTAGGACAAAGCGATCTTGCCCAGACCGCCGCCGCCAATGACACCGGACATGGCCGAGTAGCCCAGAATGGTGGTCAGTGCGGTGGTCATGCTGGAGATCAGGCCGGGCAGGCATTCCGGGATCATCACCTTGGTAATGATCTGGAACGGCGTTGCGCCCATGCTCTGGGCGGCTTCCACCACGCCCTCGTCCAGCTCGCGCAGGCTGGTCTCCACCAGACGCGCCACGAACGGGAAGGCTGCCACCACCAGCGGAACGATGGTGGCTTTGGTACCCACCGTGGTGCCCACGATGGCACGGGTAAGCGGGAATACACAGATCATCAGGATCAGGAACGGAACACTGCGCAGGATGTTGATAACGATGTTGAGAATGTGCATCAGCCAGCCGGGCAGCGGCAGAATGCCGTCCTTATCACCGGCCACCAGCAGCACACCCAGCGGCAGGCCCAGCACCAGCGCAAACGCGGTGGAAAGGACCGTCACATAAAAGGTCTCCCAGATAGCAAAACCGTAATCCGCAATACTCATTCGCCGGTCACCTCCTCTACCGTAATGCCGGGCTGGGCGCGCATATAGGCCGCAGCCTGCTTTGCCTGCTCCACATCAGCGGGCAGCTTGAGCAGCATGGAGCCATAGCACTGACCGCTCAGGTCGCGGGTGTCGGCGCTGAGTACCGATACCAGAATGCCTTTTTCTGCGGCAAGGCTTGCCACCAAGGGCTTAGCCGTGGACGAACCGTTGAAGGTGACGCGCACCACATGGTCGTCCGGGGCAAAGCTGGAAAGGTCCCGCGCAGCGCTGCCGCCGTTGGGTGCCACCAGACGCTTTGCTGCGGGCGTTTTGGGGTTTGAGAAGATTTCCTGCACGGAGCCTTCCTCCACCACAACGCCGCCGTCCAGAATGGCAACGTGATCGCAGATCTCTTCCACAACGCTCATCTGATGGGTGATGACCACCACCGTGATGCCCAGCTTCTTGTTGATGTCCTTGATCAGGGTCAGGATAGCATGGGTGGTGTTGGGGTCCAGTGCGCTGGTGGCTTCATCGCAGAGCAGAACTTTGGGATCCGTTGCCAGTGCGCGGGCAATGGCAATGCGCTGCTTCTGGCCGCCGGACAGCTGTGCCGGGTAGGCGTTGGCCTTATCGGGCAGGCCCACCACTTCCAGCAGCTCTCTGGCACGCTTTTCGGCATCCGCCTTTTTCACACCGGCCAGCTCCATGGGGAAGCAGATGTTCTTCAGACAGCTGCGCTGCATCAGCAGATTGAACTGCTGGAAGATCATGGTGATATCGCGGCGGCGCTCACGCAGCTGGGCTGCGTTTAAAGTCTCCATAGCGGTGCCGTCGATCACAACGCTGCCCTCGGTGGGGCGTTCCAGCAGGTTGATGCAGCGCACCAGCGTGGATTTGCCCGCACCGGACATGCCGATGATGCCATAAATGGAACCATCCGGGATGGTGAGGTTGATGTCCTTCAGCGCATTCACCGCGCCGTCCTTCATCTGGAAGGTCTTGGAAAGATGTTTGATCTCGATCACAGAAATTGCTCCTTGCTGTTGAATAAACTCCTTCAGTCAAACCCTTGCGGGTTTGCCAGCTCCCTCATGGAGGGAGCCTGAAACAGAACGGTCAGGCAAAGGCCCCCTCCCCGAGGGGGCTGTCACCGCAAGGTGACTGGGGGAGCTTGCTTAACCCTCGATCGGTGCCAGACTGTCCTGCTTGCCGCCGTAGATGCCCATAGGCTCCACGTGGATGCCGGCAACCGTCACCAGATGGGTGCCGTGCTCTGCATTGAAGTCGTCCAGATACGGCTGATGCTGGAAATAGTTGGTATCGCACTGGCCGTCCTCAACGATGTTGTTGGGAATGATGTAGTCGTCGTACTCCTGAATATCCAGCGTGATGCCCTTTTCGGCCAGAATGTCCTTGCAGATCTCCAGAACCTCGCAGTGAGGAGCCGGAGTAGCAGCGCAGCTGACGGTCTCGCCGTTCAGTGCATCGTAGTCGATGGAGGAATCATAGCCGTCGGTGGGGTTCTCCACAACGGACACCACAGCGCCCTTGTAGTTTTCATCCATGAAGTCCTTCACCTTCTGGCTCTGCAGAGCAGCGGCCAGAGCCTTGATCTTCGGCTCTTCCTGATTGCCGTCCTTGCAGACCAGAATATTGACGTAAGCAGAGGTGCCGTCCTCCATTGCCAGAGCATCGGTCATGGGGTCCAGACCAGCGGAGATGGCGTAGTTGGAGTTGATGACGGCGTAGTCCTCGTCCTGCAGGACGTTGGGCACCTGAGCAGCCTCGACCTCATCGACGGAAACATTCAGAGGGTTCTCCTCGATGTCCTTTGCGGTTGCGGTCAGGCCTGCATCAGCCTTCAGCTTGAAGAAGCCGTTCTTCTCCAGCAGGGTCAGAGCACGTGCCTCGTTAGTGGTGTCGTTGGGCACAGCCACCTTCACCTTGTCCAGCTTAGCCACAGCAGAAGAAGCTGCGGAAGAAGCAGTGCCGGAAGCAGCGGAAGATGCGGTGGAAGAAGAACCGCCGCATGCGGTCAGGGCAGCTGCAGCAGCTGCAGCTCCGGTAACTTTCAGAAAATCACGACGAGTAATCATAGTTTTGTTCCCTCTCTATTTGCTTATTATGAATGTACAGCGGCCCGCACGGCACAGTTCCGTGCTAAGGGCCTTTGACGGATGCATGAAAAAAGCTCCCGTCCTTGACCTTGAGCCAACGCTCAGACAAGGACGGGAGCATAGCATACTTCCGTGGTACCACCTTGGTTTACCGCACCCTTGCGGGCACAGCCTCAATGCTGCGGCAGCTTTGCTGCTTACAGCCGGACGCTGTAACGGGCGCATCCCGTTGCAAACTTAGCGCTCATGCACCTCGCCCGCACAGCTCCGAGACCATTTTCAGCTTCCTGTTTCCTGCCCTTTTCCATCGCCCGGGCTTTCTGGTAAGGATCAATGCGAAGGCCTACTCTTCTCTTCACAGCCATTTTTGTGATATTGCATTTATAATAATCCAATCGACCGGATTTGTCAACACCTACAACGAAGTTTTTTAGTAGGAAATTGCGTTTTTTTATCTTGTGCGCCAGCCGCGGACATGGTAGAATAAGACAGCATTATTTATAAAGGAGGTGCGGCAATGAACAGCCGCGAGGTTTTCCCGGATGAAGAACTGCGCCGCCGCATCATGGATTTTATCATGGCGGCGGGCCAGACATTGCTGGAAAACGGTGCCGAGGTGTTCCGGGTGGAGCAGACCATGGAGATCATGGCCCGGTCATTCCACCTGCGGGAGTTCCATGTTTACGTGCTGACCAACGGCATCTTTGCCAGTGCGGGCACCGCCGAGATCAGCGAGGTGCGCAATGTGCCTACCCGCACCACTCATCTGGGCCGGGTGGCGGCAGTGAACGCCCTCTCCCGCGAGATCGCAGAGGGCAGCATGTCGCTGGACGAAGCCGAGAGCCGTCTGGTGCTGGCGCGGCGCATCCCTTTTCCCAAGGACTGGGTGCAGCTGGTCAGCGGCATGTGCGGTGCATTCTGCTTTGCGCTGATCTTCGGCGGCACACTGCGCAGTGCACTGGCGGCGGCACTGGCAGGCTTTCTTGCCAGCGGCTATTTGCTGCTGTGTGAGCAGCACGAGCTGCCCGGCGGCTTTTGCAAGATCAGCTGTGCTGCACTTATCACGCTGGTGTGCATTCTGGCCTGCCGAATGCTGGGCACACCGGCCAGTCATTCTATTATCGGTTCGCTGATGATCCTGACCCCCGGCATCGCCTTTACCATGGGCATCCGCGACTTTGTGCACGGAGATTACCTCTCCGGCACCATCCGCATGATCGATGCGCTGCTCATTGCAGCCAGCATTGCCATTGGCACCGGCCTTGTGCTGAGCCTTTATACATTCTTTACGGGGGTGGTCGTGGCATGATGTTGACCAGTACACAAATTGGGGAGCTGGCCGCGCAGTTCTTTATTGCCGGCGCAGGCACCCTGAGTTTTGCCGTTCTGTTCGGCTGTCCGCGCAAAAGCCTGCCCTTCTGTGGGCTGGTGGGTGCCGTGGGCTGGTTTGTCTACGAGCTGGCCGTAATGCTGGGGGCAGACAGTGCCGCAGCCTCCCTGCTGGCGGTCATTCCGCTCACCCTGCTCACCCGCGTGTTTGCCATTGTGCTTAAAATGCCGGTAACGGTGTTCCTGCTGTCCGGCATCTTCCCGCTGGTGCCCGGCGCTGGCATTTACTACTGCGCCTACTATTTCATTCAGGGCAACAATGCGCTGGCCCTTTCCAACGGCATCAGCACCTTTAAGGTAGCGGTTGCGCTGGCCATCGGCATCACGCTGGTGCTCAGCGTGCCCATTCCAAAGCGGCACCGGAATAAAGTGTGATGTTTACGGATACAGCATATCTGCTACAAAATAAAAACGCATCGGCATCCTGCGTAAAAAAGCAGAAACCCGGAACCCTTCTGAGCCATTCAGGCCCCGAAAAGGTTCCGGGTTTTGTGCGTGATCGATTCAGGGAGCTGTTTTACGGCAGCTCTCTTTTTCATACTGCTTTATGAGAGATTTACTTCTCCTGAACGAAGACATCTGCGTAGAACTTTTTACCCTCGGCCTTAATGATGCCGTTTTCCGCAGCACGCTCATCCAGCTTATAGCCAGTCTTCTCAAGTTCAAGCTTGCTCAGATCGATCTTCGTTGCATCCTCTTCAACATCCTGATAAGAGATAAAATCAGTAAACTCACCGCTGTCGAGCTGCTTGGTGCCTTCGTAATACCTGATCATAACCTGCTTCGTAGGCTTTGCAGATGCCTTTTTCTGCAGATTGACAGTAACTGTGCCATCCTTTTCAATATTGTAGTTCTTCTTTGCGCAATCGTAGTCAGCAGCTACATTGGCAGGAATGTTTGCCTTGATGGTTTCGTAGGTGACAGAGGTAGCCAGACCATTGACAGAGATCTCGACAGGCTCACCATTGACCGGCTGAACCCCGATCATGTAGTAGATATGCACAGTCTTATCCGGTACACCCGGGGTCGGCTTGTCAGGCACGTTGGAGCAGCCAGCCAGAACACCGGCAGCAGCAACAGCCAGAGTAGCGACACCTGCGCCCTTCAGGAACTGACGACGAGAGATATTAGACATAATAATCAACCTCACAATCTTTTTGCATGCCCCGATCACTTTTTTGTGGAGCCTGCCTTTCCTATATAATACCCCCCCTGTAATATTTTGTCAAGTAAAATTTCAACAAAAAAACAACACCAATAGGGCGGAGACCTTGTTGGCCGCCACCCTGTTGGTGCTATTTGAGTTTTTTCAAAAAACTTCTGTGCCAGGAAATCAGAGCTTGGTCACAATGAAGACAGTCCCGAAGGGACGAACCTTCAACAGCTCTTCCTCCGTGCCGTAGTCGGTGCTCAGCTTGTAGCCGTCCGGCAGCTGAATATCAGCAGCGCTGACGCCAGTTGCATCGACTGCAACCTCAGCCTTAGCCTCAATGAAGTTGTTCGGCAGCTCCAGCAGTTTGACATCGATGGTCTTCTTGGTCGGAGTCATGGTCACATCAGTCACGAAGACGATGATGTACTCACCCTTGCTGTCGTCCTTGCGGATTTCAACAACAGCGTTCTCGTTCTCCAGATGGTAATCTTCGGGAAGCAGCTTCTTATCGATGTCAGCAACCTTCACAGAGTTCTCGGTCTTCAGAACATCAATCTTGGCAGTCTCACCCACAACGTTGGTCACACCATTGCCTTCGTCCTTCATGAAGATAACCATAACAGGACGAGTGGTCACACCGGGAACCGCGGGGACATCGGGGACATCATTGCCAGAGCAGCCAGCCAGAACACCGGCAGCAGCAACAGCCAGAGCAGCCACACCTGCGCCCTTGAGGAACTTACGACGAGAAATGTTAGACATAAGAATCAACCTCACAATCTTTTCTGCATGCCCCCATCACTTTTTTGTGGAGCCTGCTTTTCCTATATAATACCCCCCCCCCGTAACAGTTTGTCAAGTGGTTTTTGGCATCTTTTTCCGCCGGATGCAGAAAAACAGGAGCGACCAAGAGAAAATCGTAAGTTCGGTCAAACCCGGCAGAAAGGGCCGCTGCACAGCATCCCGTACAGCGGCCCTTTTTGTTCTCCGTTATTTTCATTCATTCTCAACATGTCTTGTTTTCATCTTCTGTCTGCTCATGTTCCCCTCTTGCCGCCCGCATCAGCCCGGCAAACAAAAAACCCAAATTGACCCCCAGAATAAAACCCACGATGCCTGCTACCAATACCATTGCGCCGCCTCCTTTCTTCTACCATATTTTACCATGTATCATTTGTCGGATGCAATCGCAGCCTGTCGCAAAAAGCAAGATCACTGCCCAACGTGCAAGCTTTTTTGCGCCGGAGCGTTGCAAGACTCTGCCGCATCTGCTATACTTTTGACAACACTTATATAAAGGAGGTGCTCTTTATGTCTGTTATGGATACTCTTGTCAACCGCCGCACCTACCGCCGCTTTGCACAGAAAGCTGTTCCGCAGGATGTGGTGGATGATATCGTCGAGGCCGTCCGCCTGTCCTCCTGCGGAGCCAACCGTCAGGCTGTGCGTCTGGTGGTGGTGAACAAGCCCGAGGCGGTGGCAAAGGTGCAGCCGCTGGTCAAGTGGGCTGCCTATCTGCCGCCGGAGCAGGGCACGCCCAAAGCCGACGAGCTGCCCACCCTGTATGTGGCCGTGGTGCAGGACACTTCCATCCCCGGCGACCTTGCCACCGATACCGGCATCGCCCTTGCCAACATGACCCTTGCCGCATGGGACAAAGGCGTGGGCAGCTGCATCATGGGCGCGATCAACAAGCCTGCCCTCACCGAACTGCTGGGCATTGAAGAACCGCAGAAGCTGGCATTCATGGTGGCGTTCGGCTACCCGGCCCACAAGGCTCACATTGTGCCGCTGACGGCTGAGACCGGCGTAAAATATTATCTGGACGAGAACCGGGATTACTGCGTGCCAAAGCGGAGCAAAGAAGAGATCGCAAAATATCTATAATTTGTATATATACATTTCTTCAACGCATTTTTTGTATAATTGTTTTCAATTCGGTTTCAATTGATGAGATTTTTTGCACAAGTATTGACTTTTCAATTTGTACAATCTATACTAAATTCGTTCGCCAGATGTTCGATGAATCGCATCGTTCTGGCGTACCGCAAAAACATACAGTACATTTGAGGAGTGTTTGAATATGAAAAAGATCTCTCGTCGCAGCTTTCTGGCAGCTGCTGGTCTGTCCGTTGCCGCTCTGGCTCTGACCGCCTGCGGTGGTTCTTCCGCAAGCACCGCTTCCTCCGTGGCAAGCTCTGCTGCTTCTTCTGAAGCTGCTTCCACCAGCGCTGCCGCTGGCGAGCTGACCACCGTTGAGGCCGGCAAGCTGACCATGGCCACCAACGCAGCCTTCCCTCCGTACGAGATGACCACCGATGCAGGCGAGTTTGAGGGCATCGACATCGAGACTGCTCAGGCCATCGCTGACAAGCTGGGTTTGGAGCTGCAGATCGATGATATGGACTTTGACGCTGCTCTGCTGAGCGTGCAGCAGGGTAAGGCCGATATCGTCATGGCTGGCGTTACCGTTACCGACGAGCGCAAGGCTGTGATGGACTTCTCCGACAGCTACGCTACCGGCATCCAGTCCATCATCGTTCCCGAAGGCTCCGACATTGCTTCCCCGGATGATCTGGCAGGCAAGAAGATCGGCACCCAGCGCGGCACCACCGGCTACATCTACTGCTCCGATGATTTCGGTGATGAAAACGTCGTGGCTTACGACGACGGTCTGACCGCTGTGCAGGCTCTGAACAATGGTCAGGTGGATGCAGTTGTCATCGACAACGCTCCCGCTCAGGAGTTCATTGCTGCCAACCCCGGCCTGAAGATCCTGGATACCAGCTACGCCGAGGAAGACTACGCCATCGGCATGGCAAAGAACTCTCCGCTGGAGGACGCCGTTAACTCCGTTCTGGAAGAGCTGAAGGCTGACGGCACCCTGCAGGCCATCGTGGACAAGTACATCACCGCTGAATAATCAGCTGGCTGATAACGGAACCACGGGGAGGCAGCCCCAACTGGGGCACCTCCCCTTTTTTGGAAAAATAAGGTTACAAAATTCTAACAAAACAGGAAAGTGAGGATGCGAATGGCTGCTCAATACGAACTGCTCAAAGAGCTGCTCAACAGCGGCACCAAGCTCAGCTTCGGGCAGGAGTTCTTCTTCAAATTTTATCAGGCCTTCATCCTGAAAGACCGCTGGACGCAGTACATCAAGGGCGTGAGCACCACCCTGCTGGTCACTGCCATTGCGCTGGCACTGGGCATCGTGCTGGGCAGCGTGGTAGCTCTGGTGCGTGTAGCACACGACCAGCAACGCCCCGGCCACAAGAACCCGGTGTTGGGCTTCTTCAACATCATCTGCGAAATTTACACCACCATCATCCGCGGCACGCCCATGATGGTGCAGCTGCTCATCATGAGCATGGTCATCTTTGCCAACAGCCGCAACTTTACCATGGTGGGTGCGCTGGCACTGGGCATCAACTCCGGTGCCTATGTGTCCGAGATCATCCGCGGCGGCCTGATGGCCGTTGACCCCGGCCAGATGGAGGCCGGACGCAGCCTTGGCCTGAACTACATGACCACCATGGTGGTCATCATCATCCCGCAGGCCATCCGTGCGGTGCTGCCCGCACTGGGCAACGAGTTCATCGTCCTGCTGAAGGATACCTCCCTGATCACGGTCATCGGCGGCAAGGAACTGCTGTACGCCGCGCAGGGCATCATGAACCGCACCTACGAGGCCATGTTCCCGCTGCTGGGCGTTGCACTGATCTACCTTGTGCTGGTCATGCTGTTCACCCGTCTGCTGGCAAAGTTTGAGAGGAGGCTTGCTCAAAGTGACCGATAAGATTCTGGAAGTCCGCGGCCTGACAAAGACCTACGGCGGCGAAAAAAAGCCGGGCGCAAAGCAGCCCACCCCCACGCTGGACGTGCTGAAGGGCATTGATATCGACATCTACCGCGGCGATGTGGTCTGCCTGATCGGCCCCTCTGGCTGCGGCAAATCTACCTTTCTGCGCTGCCTGAACCGGCTGGAGATCCCCTCCTCCGGCAGCATCAAATTTGAGGGCACCGAGGTGGATGAAGCCCACATTGACGCTGTGCGCCAGAAGATGGGCATGGTGTTCCAGCACTTCAACCTGTTCCCGCACCTGACTGTGAAGAAAAATCTGGAGCTGGCCCCCACCCTGCTGAAGCTGAAGGATAAGGAAGCCATCTCCGCCAAGGCAGACGAACTTCTGGCCCGCGTGGGCCTGGCCGACAAGGCCGACGCCTACCCCAAGAGCCTTTCCGGCGGCCAGCAGCAGCGCATTGCCATTGCCCGTGCCCTTGCCATGGACCCGGACGTGATCCTGTTCGACGAGCCCACCAGCGCCCTCGACCCCGAAATGGTGGGCGAGGTTCTGGAACTGATGAAGGAGCTGGCCCACACCGGCATCACCATGCTGGTGGTCACCCACGAAATGGGCTTCGCCCGCGAGGTGTCCAACCGCGTCATCTTCATCGACGACGGCAAGATCCAGGAGGACGAGCCGCCGCAGGAACTGTTCACGAATCCGAAGCATCCCAGACTGAAAGCATTCCTTTCTAAGATGCTGTAAGGCTTTTTCCACATAGAAAACGCTCCGCTGTGCAAAACACAGCGGAGCGTTTTGTTGTTCTTATGATGCAGGCCATCAGATAGCTTTCCACGCAAATGCAACGGGCCGTTCCATCGCCCACCCTATTGCCTGCGGCAACAGGATCCCACCCCAGCGGATCATTTACTTAGGAAACTATCTGCCGTCCTGCTGGTAAAATTACAGATGATTTTCTCCGTTATCGCTGCTATCCTGCTCACTGGTATACAGCACCATCAGATGGTTTGCGCTCTCTTCCAGCTGGGTCTTGGCCTGACGGAGATTGGCTTCCTCGTTTTCATTCATCTTTTCGGGCTTATCCTTGCGCAGGCAGCGGCGGAGGTTGGCGAGGTCGGTTTTGATGCGGTTCTTCTCGTCCTTGTCCAGCTCCTTTTTGCATTTGGAAAGAGCCTCGTCCACCTTGTAGGCCAGCACCTCGGCCTGATTGTGCAGGTCCAGCCGCTCCTTGCGGCGGCTGTCCTCGGCCTCGTAGGCGGCAGCGTCTGCCATGGCGCGCTGGATCTCATTTTCCGAAAGGTTGGTGCTGCCGGTAATGGTGATGTTCTGCTCCCGGCCGGTGCCAAGGTCTTTGGCAGATACCTTCACCACGCCGTTCACGTCGATATCGAAGGTAACTTCGATCTGCGGTTTGGAGGAGAAGCTTGCCCGAATGCCGGTGAGCTTGAATTTGCCCAGACTCTTGTTGTCGCGGGCAAAGTGGCGCTCGCCCTGCAGCACGTTGATCTCCACACTGGTCTGCATGGGCCGTGCGGTGGTGAAGATCTGGCTCTTGCGGGTGGGGATCATGCTGTTGCGGGTGATCAGCGGGGTGGCCACGCCGCCCAGCGTCTCAATGGAGAGGGTCAGCGGGGTCACATCCATCAGCACAAGGCCCTGCGCCGCTGCGCCGGTGGCACCGGCCAGCTTGCCGCCGCCCTGCAGCAGACCGCCCTGCACAGCCGCACCCATGGCAACACACTCGTCCGGGTTCAGGCTGTGGCTGGGTTCGCAGCCCAGCAGCTCCTTCACCTGACGCTCCACCGCAGGCATCCGGGTGCTGCCGCCCACCAGCAGCACCTTGCCCAGCTGGCTGGCGGAAATGCCTGCATCCCGCAGCGCATTCTGCACAGGAGCCACTGTGCGGGCCAGCAGGTCGCCGGTCATCATTTCGAACTGCGGGCGGGAAAGCGAGATATCCAAGTGGTGAGGGCCGTCCTTGCCCACTGCGATAAAGGGCAGGTTCAGCTGTGCCGACGGCGCGGCAGAAAGCTCCTTCTTTGCCTTTTCGGCTTCCTCTTTCAGCCGGCCCATAGCTGCCGGGTCGCGGGAAAGGTCGATGCGATCCGACTTTTTGAACTCGGCCACGGCATATTCCACGATGCGCTGATCGAAGTCGTCACCGCCCAGATGGGTGTCGCCGCCGGTGGCAAGCACCGTAAAGGTCCCGTCCTCGATCTCGATGATGGACACATCAAAGGTGCCGCCGCCGAGGTCGTAGACGAGGATCTTCTGCGATGCTTCGTTATCCAAACCATAGGCCACAGCGGCAGCAGTAGGCTCGTTGATGATGCGCAGCACGTTCAGGCCTGCAATGCGGCCTGCATCCTGCGTAGCCTTGCGCTGGCTGTCGTCGAAGTAGGCGGGCACCGTGATGACCGCTTCGGTCACCGGCTCGCCCAGATAGCTCTCGGCATCGCGGCGGATCTTGGCCAAGATCATGGCGCTGATCTCCTGCGGGGTCAGGTCTTTGCCGTCGATGTGCACCCGGTAGTCACTGCCCATATGGCGCTTGATGCTTGAGATGGTGCGCCCGGAATTTGTGGCGATCTGGCGCTTGGCCGCACCGCCCACCAGACGTTCACCGTCCTTCGTGAAGGCCACAACGCTGGGGGTGGTGCGCTCACCCTCCGCATTGGTGATGACCACGGGCTTGCCGCCCTCCACCACTGCCACACAGGAATTGGTCGTGCCGAGATCGATGCCGATTACTTTGCTCATACTGTCTGTTTCCTCTCCGGTGCTGTGCATCTTGGGCGCAGCTCTTCAAATCATTTCCGAGTATATCTTACCGTCCCGATATGACGATTTTTTAGTCCAATTGTAAAGATTCCATGTCGTAAGCTGTGGCTCGGGCAGGCAGTTCACTGGTCAGTTCCCGGATGAGCTGGTCGGCTTCGGCCAGCCACTGCTCTGCGTCCGGCTCGTGCTCACGGGCCTTGATGGAAAAGCCCTGCCTTGCTTCTGCGGCCAGTGCCAGCGCCTTTTTGCGGCTGGTGTAGCGCGTTTCGGTCTGGGCCACACGCAGGCACACCTGCGGAGTGTACTCGATATCCGGCATATGGGCTGCGTTGGCGCGGGCACGGCGGTAATACAAAAGTGCCCGGCCATTGTCGCCCCGGGCAGCGCAGTCATCACCCAGTGCAATGTTGGATAAGATCTCGCCGCTGTCCGCTGCTTCCTTCCACATGCGGCGGGCCTTGGCACGGTTCGTGCGGGTGCCGCGGCCCTTATAAATACAGTCTGCCAGCAGGGCAAGTCCCATGGCGCTGCCAAGCTCGGCTGCTTTTTCAAAGCATTCCACAGCCTGCGCCCAGTTGCCCTTGCGGGCGGCTTCCTTTCCGGCATCCGCTTTCTCATCACCGGGGTCTTCCGGCGTATGGCCCGCGTGCAGCAAACCGTTGAGCAGAGCGCCGTCCAGCGTAGCCGAGTGGCTCCACGGGTCCAGCACCACGCCGTCGATCCCCTCAGTGGAAAGGGCCAGCTCCATGGCATCCTGCAGGGTGTAATCTGCCATTGGCCGGGCAGAAGTGCTGCGGTCGGCGCAGGCCGCAGCTGCAGAGGTGAACATAGGCAGCCATGTGCGGCCCTTCTCGTTGCGCAGGGTCCACAGCTGCAGGTCCTTAGCCTTTGCCGTGGGCACCGGATGCTCCGTCCACGGTGCAGGCGTGTTGTGCACCGTCAGTGCCGTGCGCAGCGGCACCAGAACATGGGTCTCCATTTCCAGTGCATAGTTCAAAGCGCCCATCAGCGTCCAGAAGCTTTCTTCGTTCTGGCCTTTATATAAATTTTCCACTGCCTGCTCAAAGGCCGGGCAGCCGGTGCCCGCCGGGCTGTAGGCCGGAGCGTTCTGCCGATGCTTGCGGGTGCCCACCGGGCGCAGCCGGATGCCGCCGTCTTGTCTTTTTGCCATCTGCTCACCATTCTTCCAGTTTCTAGTCAATTTTTAGTATAGCAGGAAATGGCTTTGGGTACAACGCCTATCTGTATGTATCCATTTTTCCCTGCTCAAAAAAAAAGCGGGGTGCCAGATCAGCTTCTTCTGGCACCCCGTTAAAAATACATTTTTCCTGAAACGCCTTATTCCGCGTCCAGATCTTCTTCGGTCTCAGCAGCAATATAGATCGGTCTGTGCTTTGTTTCAAGATATGTTTTGGCAAGGTACTCGCCCGCAATTCCCGTACACAGCAGCTGCACACCACTGCACAAAAGGATAATGCAAACAAGGCTCGGCCAGCCGGAAGTAGGGTCGCCGAACATCAGTGCACGCACCACCACGATTATGATGCCTACAAACGCCAATACGCAAAAGGCAAGGCCAAGGCCCGCCGCCATCAGCAGCGGAGCTGTGGAAAAGCCCACAATGCCTTCGATCGAATATTTGAGCAGACCCCAGAAGTTCCACTTTGTTGTGCCCGCCACACGCTCTACGTTTTTGTAGTCGATCCACTTTGTTTTAAAGCCGACCCAGCTGAAAATGCCCTTGCTGAAGCGGTTATATTCCGCCATGCTCAGCACGGCATCAGTCATTTTGCGGCTCATCAGGCGGAAGTCTCTTGCTCCATCCACGATCTCTGTATCCGAGAGCTTATTGATGATCTGATAAAACTTTTTGGCAAACCAGCTGCGAACGGGCGGTTCACCCTCGCGTGTCGTGCGGCGGGTGGCCGCGCAGTCATATTCGCCGGAGAGCAGCAGTTCCAGCATTTCCGGCAGCAGCGAGGGCGGGTCCTGCAGATCCGCATCCATCGTTGCTACATAATCGCCCTTTGCCGCTTTTAATCCGGCATAAATGCCTGCTTCCTTGCCAAAGTTCCGGCTGAAGGAGATGTACCGCACACGGGCATCTTTCCGGTGCAATTCCCGCGCGATCTGCAGTGTGCGGTCTTTTGAGCCGTCATCCACAAAGATGAACTCAAAATCTGCTCCGTGGGATATTCCCATCTGCTGTGCGATCTTGCTGGCCTCTTTATAAAAAATGGGAAGTGATTCTTCCTCATTGTAGCACGGAACGACTAAACTTATCAGCATTCCTGTTTCCCCTTTTGTGCAATATTTAAAATCATTGTAGCATACCCCCACCCTGGTTTCAACCGTTTTCGGCATTTTGCCCGGCGGTTTTCAGCACACTTTTGCAATAAAAACATTTTCTATGGCTTTTTAAGTTTTTGTACGCTATAATAAGTAGGATTTCATAAATCTTATAATTCAAGAAAGAAGGAGTATCGCCTTGAACAAGATGCTAGGCTATCTGAAGGACTACAAGCGCGAGAGCGTGCTTGCGCCCCTTTTCAAGATGCTGGAAGCCACGTTCGACCTGTTCGTGCCGCTGGTCATGGCGGATATCGTGAACATCGGCATTGCCGCCCACGACTTCCACTATATTCTTGTGCGGTGCGGCATTTTGCTGCTGCTGGCCATGATCGGCCTTGCCTGCAGCCTGACGGCACAGTATTTTTCCGCAAAGGCGGCCGTGGGCTATTCCACAGCTCTGCGCCACGCCCTGTTTGAGCACATCCAGACCCTGAGCTTTACCGAGATGGACACCCTCGGCACCAGCACCCTGATCACCCGTATGACCAGCGACGTGAATCAGGTGCAGAGCGGCCTGAACCTGTTTTTACGCCTGTTCCTGCGCAGCCCGTTCGTGGTGATCGGTGCCATGGTCATGGCCTTTACGGTGAATTCCCGTGCAGCGCTGATCTTTGTAGTGACCATCCCGCTGCTGAGCGTGGTGGTGTTCGGCATCATGGCTGCTACCCGGCCCCTGTACAAGACGGTACAGAATCGCCTTGACCGGGTGCTGGGCCTGACCCGCGAAAACCTGACCGGTGTGCGCGTGGTGCGCGCTTTTGATAAGGAAAAGAGCGAGGTAGAGCGCTTTGAGAATGCCAACGACCTGCTGACCAAGATGCAGCTCCATGTAGGCCATATCTCTGCCCTGATGAATCCGCTGACCTATGTGCTCATCAACATTGCCATTGTGGCACTGCTATATGTGGGCAGCATTGAGATCAATGTGGGTGGCATGGCTTCCGGCGACGTGATTGCGCTGGTGAACTACATGAACCAGATCCTTGTGGAGCTGGTCAAGCTGGCAAACCTGATCGTGCAGGTGAGCAAGGCGCTGGCCTGCGCAGGCCGCGTGCAGGCTGTGCTGGACACCACGCCCGGCATGGCCTTCCCGGAAAAGCTTCTGGGCGAGGTGCCCGCCGAAAAATCCGGCGATGCCGTGCGCTTTGAGCATGTAAGCCTGACCTATGCGGGTGCCGGTGCACCCAGCCTTTCCGACATCAGCTTCACTGCAAAGCGCGGCCAGACCATTGGTGTCATCGGCGGTACCGGCAGCGGCAAATCCAGCCTTGTCAACCTGATTCCCCGCTTCTACGATGCCACCGAGGGCACGGTGGAGATCATGGGCCGCGATGCCCGGAACTATCCCCGTGAAGAACTGCGCGGCAAGGCAGCCATGGTCATGCAGAAGGCCCAGCTCTTTGGCGGCACCATCCGCTCCAACCTGCTGTGGGGCAACAAGAATGCCACCGATGCGGACCTGTGGGCCGCACTGGAAACAGCACAGGCTGCGGAGTTCGTCAAAGCCAAGCCCCTTGGGCTGGACGAGCCTGTGGAGCAGGGCGGTCGCAACCTGTCCGGCGGACAGAAGCAGCGCCTGACCATCGCCCGCGCCCTTGTGGGCAAGCCGGAAATTCTGATCCTTGACGACAGCGCCAGCGCACTGGACTACGCCACCGATGCCGCCCTGCGCAAGGCACTGGCTGCTCTGCCCGGCAGCCTGACCGTGTTCATCGTGAGCCAGCGCGCCGCCAGCCTGCAGTACGCGGATCAAATTCTGGTGCTGGACGACGGCCATCTGGTGGGCATCGGCACCCACGACCAGCTGCGCCAGACCTGCCCCGTCTACGAGGAGATCTACGAGAGCCAGTTCAAGAAAGGGGATGCGCAGAAATGAGTGCAAAAGCAAAAACAAAGCTGACCCCGCAGCAGCGCAAGGCCACCTTGACCCGTGTTCTAGGCAAAATCAAACCTTATTCCCTGTTTGTGGTGTGCAGCCTTGTGGTGGCCGCTGTGAGCGTGGGCGCGCAGCTGTATATCCCCATCCTCTGCGGCAGCGCCATTGATATGATGCTGGGCAAGGGTGCCGTAGATTTTGGCGGTGTGATGCGCATTATCATCGAGGTGCTGGTGGTTGCCGGTGTGGCCGCTCTTGCACAGTGGCTGCTGAGCGTGTGCAACAACCGCATCACCTTCCTTGTCAGCCGCGACCTGCGCAACGAAGCCCTGCGCAAAATTCAGACCCTGCCGCTTTCCTACCTCGACAGCCATCCCTCCGGCGATATCGTCAGCCGCATGGTGGCCGATGTGGATACCTTTGCGGACGGCCTGCTGATGGGCTTTACACAGCTGTTCAGCGGCGTTCTGACCATCCTCGGCACCCTGCTGTTCATGCTCAGCGAGAATGTGCCCATCACGCTGGTGGTGGTGTGCATCACCCCGCTGAGCCTCGTGGTGGCAAGCTTCCTTGCCAAGCGCAGCTATGGTTACTTCCAGAGCCAGAGCGCCGTGCGCGGCGAGCAGACCGCGCTGGTCAACGAGATGATCGAGGGCCAGAAGGTGGTGCAGGCCTTCGGCCACGAGGCCGAGAGCCTTACCGCCTTTGACGAGGTGAATGGCCGTCTGCAGGACGTGAGCCTGAAGGCCATCTTCTTTTCCAGCCTGACCAACCCCGCCACCCGCTTTGTGAATAACATCGTGTACGCAGGCGTGGGCCTTGTGGGTGCCGTGTACGCGGTGCGGGGCGGCATCACCATCGGCCAGCTGAGCGTGTTTTTGAGCTACGCCAACCAGTACACCAAGCCCTTCAACGAAATCTCCGGCGTGGTGACGGAGCTGCAGAATGCCCTGGCCTGCGCCGCCCGCGTGTTCGAGCTGCTGGATGCCGACGATCAGGTGCCGGAAGTCGAGAACGCCCCCGTGCTGCAGCCGGACGGCCATGTGCAGCTGGAGGATGTTTCCTTCCGCTACCTGCCCGACCGCCCGCTGATCGAGGGCCTTTCCCTCGACGTAAAGCCCGGCCAGCGCATCGCCATCGTCGGCCCTACCGGCTGCGGCAAGACCACCCTCATCAACCTGCTCATGCGCTTCTATGATGTGAACGGCGGTTCCATCAAGGTGTCCGGCACCGACATCCGGGATGTGACCCGCGCTTCCCTGCGCGGCAGCTACGGCATGGTGCTGCAGGATACATGGCTGCGGGCCGGTACCGTGCGGGAAAACATTGCCTACGGCAAGCCGGATGCAAGCCTTGAAGAGATCGTGGCAGCAGCCAAAGCCGCCCATGCAGACAGCTTTATCCGCCGCCTGCCGGAGGGCTACGACACCGTTATCGCCGAGGACGGCGGCAACATCAGTCAGGGCCAGAAGCAGCTGCTGTGCATTGCCCGCGTGATGCTCTGCCTGCCGCCGATGCTGATCCTGGACGAAGCAACATCCTCCATCGATACCCGCACTGAGGTGCGTATCCAGAAAGCTTTTGCCCGCATGATGCAGGGCCGTACCAGCTTTATTGTGGCGCACCGCCTTTCCACCATCCGCGAGGCGGACGTGATCCTTGTGATGAAGGACGGCCACATTGTGGAGCAGGGCAGCCACGACGAGCTGCTTGCTGCAAACGGCTTCTACGCCAAGCTCTACAACAGCCAGTTCGAGGGCGTGGAGACCTGAGAGTTCCTGATAATAATAACAAAAAGGAGCGATGCGCTGCATCGCTCCTTTTTGTTATTATTTGCTTTCAACTTTCTGCACGATGGGTTCATCGGGCGGCGGCGTGAGGGTAGAGTGCTCCACAATGAACTGCTCCGCCCTCTCCCGGGCCAGACGCTGGCGCACCTTGCGTGCATCGTTGGCGGGGAAGGTGCGCTCGCCGTCCAGCTTGGCATCCCAGTGGGCAGCAGCTGCTTCCACCTCGGCGTCCGTGGGTGCAAGGCCCTCCTTTTCTGCCACCAGCAGAAGCCCCAGCCAGCTGCGCAGCTTGCGCTCTGCCTGCGCGTGGAGCCATGCACGGAACTCTTCCACCGTCTGGCCGCGCACTTTAAGGAACTGGTCAAAGTTGATGCCATTGGCCTGCAGGCTCAGGTTGAACTGGCGCTGCTCGGCAAAATAGTTACCGCCCACCAGCTGCTTTGGCAGCGGGCCTTTCACTGCATCGCCCAGCTGCCATACCAGCTCCTTGCGTGCCCGCTGCTCAGCCTGGGCACAGCGCTGTGCCCAGATCTCGCGGGCTACCTGCTGCCGCAGCGCCGCCTTGCCCGCTGCATCGGCTGCACGTTCTTCGTCGCCGTGGTGACGGTTGATCTCCAGTTCAATGGTCAGCTGCCGGATGGGGTGCGGCTCAATGGGCTGCACAAAGCCGGTGTATGCTCCCACTTCCAGCGGCGGTAGCGCGTAGAACTGCGCCCCCGCCCGGAAGCCCTCGGCCCGGTTCACCGCCAGCAATTCAAAATCCGGGTCGGTCACCGGCACCACATGGTACTCCTGCACCAGCTGCTCATACAGCGCCGAAAAGCCGCCAAGAATGGTGCGATTCACCGCCTCAGTCAGCAGACCGTCCTCTTCCTGCGGCGCGTCCGGCTCCGCCTGCACCTGCGCAACGGCTGCCGCCAGTTCCTCGGCACCGGCTGTAAATACCAGCCGGCAGTCGCCCGGCTCAGCCATGCCAAAATGTTCCAGTTTCATTCTCTTTTCCCCTTTCAGCGGGCAATGCCCACGGTCAGCACCAGCAGGGCCACACCTATCACGGCATACAGCACCTCGGCTCCCAGCGTGGCCCGGTCGCCTTCCACGTACATCTTCTCCGGGTCGTCGGGGTCATAGTATAAGGTGACGGTATCCCCCACCGCAAAGCTCTTGCCCCGCGCAGGCTTCGGGTAGTGCAGCCGATGGCTGCCGCCTGCGGTGGTAAAGGCCAGCACATAGGCACCGCCATCCCGGCTCTGCACGGTGCCCTCCACCGTGGCCGTGACCTTCTGCCCCTGCGTGCACAGCCTGCGCCGTGCCAGCACACTGCGCAGAGCCATAAAGAACATGATGCCTGCTCCCAGCAGGAAAATAATGATATTGAACATTCTGCATTTCCCTCGTTTTCTCAGTCTGCGCGCAGGACACCCTCCCGGCGCGTCCTGTTTATTGTATCACACTTTGGCAAAAATTTCGCCCTGCAGCTGCCATTCAGAATGCATCAATTTTCAAGCAAAATTTTGTCGAGAAAAATTAAAAATAATGCTTGACAATTCTGCCATATCTGGTATAATAACTATCGTTCCGAGCAACACAGCTCGCAAACAAAACAGAATATGCGGATATGGCGGAATTGGCAGACGCGTTAGATTCAGGTTCTAATCGGGGCAACTCGGTGGAGGTTCAAGTCCTCTTATCCGCACCAAACAATGAAAATCCGAACCTTTTCTCGATAGGAGAAGGGTTCGGATTTTTTGTTTTCTTCGGAAAGCAGAATGAAGGCTCTATCCAGCTGAGCTACGATCGCACATACTGATGCTGTCAGTATAAAACGGTATAGCACAGCCGCGCTAAAAATGCAAACGGAAATGTTCGCCCTGTTTTTCCGTTCTTCCTTTTGCTATAATAAGGACAGATATCGGGACAAGGAGGGAGCCTTTTCATGGAACTATTCACCCCGCAGCAGATCAAAAATCTGAACGAGTTGGAACTGCTGGTCTACCAGTACATCATCGAGCATCCGAACACGGTGCCCTTCATGCGCATCCGGGAGTTGGCAGCGGAAGCGCACGTTTCCACCACCACAGTGCTGCACTTCTGCAAAAAGGTGGGCTGTGACGGTTATGCGCAATTCAAATGGAAGCTGAAGGAGCAGGCCGGTTCCGCGCAGGGATCCCGTCTGCCGGACACGCTGGGCGAGTTGCAGAACTTTCTGTGGAAAGTCGGCACGCCGGAATACGATGCAGCGCTGGACGAAGCCGCCGGTATGATCGCACGGGCAGAGCGGGTGTTTCTGGTGGGCATCGGCAATTCCGGCAGCATAGCCGAGTATGGTGCACGGTATCTGTCCAATCTGGGCAAATTCGCGCTGGGCGTGACCGACCCGTTCTATCCCATCACCGTCACGCCCAACACCACCATCGCAGCCGTCATTCTTTCGGTATCCGGCGAAACGAAGCAGGTGCTGCATCTGGCCCGGCAGCTGAAGGAGAAAAACGCCGGACTGATCGCCATTACCTGTTCCGACCAGAGTTCTGCGGCAAAGCTTTCCGACATCACCCTGCCGTACTACAGTTCCGTGCACCGCGTGACCACCGAAAGCTACGACCTGACCAGTCAGATGCCTGCACTTTACCTGCTGGAAGCACTGGCCCGCCGGGTGTACAACCGCCTGCTGGAGTGACCGCAGAAACGCTCCGTCAATTTGTACAGATGTTTGTATCCATGTGCAGAAAAAACAAGCTGTTTTTTCTGCACATTTTTGTTTTTTGGCGCATCAAATCAGCTGACAATGCGGTTTTTCCTCTGTATAATGAGGACACAAGGCAAACCCGTGATCTGATGAAAAGGAGAGAACATCATGGCAAACAAAATCCGCGATTACACAAAGCTTGCCGCCGACATCTGTGCCGCCGTCGGCAAGGACAATATCCTCAGCGCGACCCACTGTGCCACCCGCCTGCGTCTGGTGCTGAGGGAAACACCCTCGGACGAAGTGACCAAACAGATCTCCGAGATGCCCGCCGTCATCAAGGTGATGGAAAGCGGCGGCCAGTATCAGGTGGTCATCGGCACCCATGCCAAGGACGTGTACGAAGCACTGGCCCAGCTGCTGGATCTGGACAACAGCACCGCTGCCGCGCCGGAAGTCAAGCAGGGCCTCGGCAGCCGCATCATCGCCACCATGTCCGCCGTGTTCGCACCCTTTGTGTACATTCTGGCCGCAGCCGGTCTGGTGCAAGGCGCACTGATCATCATTACCCACTTCTTCCCCGCTTTTGCGGCCACCGGTACGTATTCCGTGCTCAGCTTCATCAGCTGGACGCCCTTCACCTTCCTGCCGGTCATGATCGCCGTCACTGCTTCCAAGCACTTCAAGTGTAACACCTTCATTGCCATGTGGTGCTGCATGGCGCTGGTCAACCCGGACTGGGCTTCCATCGCTGCCCGCATCGCAGACGGTGAGGTCATCAAGTTCCTGGCCTTCCCCATGAGCCAGACCACCTACACCTCCACCGTGCTGCCGCCGCTGTTCCTGGTGCTGGTGCTCAGCTGGCTGGAGCACTGGCTGGACGAGCATCTGCCCGACATCATCAAGGCGCTGGCTGTGCCCTTTATCTGCACCATTGTTATGGTTCCCCTGACTATTCTGGTCATCGGCCCGGTGTCCAATGTGCTGGCAAACGCCATTGCTGCTGCCTACAACTTCCTTGCCAACAACGTTCCCGCACTGGCCGCCATTCTGGTGGGCGGCATCTGGCAGGTGTTCGTCATCTTCGGCGTGCACTGGGGCGTCACTCCCATGTGCCTTGCCAACTTTGCCAACTACGGCTGCGATTCCTTTCAGGCATTCCAGACCTGCGCCGTCATCGCACAGGCTGCTGCCTGCTTCGGCGTGTTCCTCAAGACCAAAAAGGCCGACATCAAGAACGTTTCCCTGTCCGCTGGCCTGACCGGCATCTTCGGCATCACCGAGCCCGCCATCTACGGCGTGACCCTACGCCTGAAGAAGCCCTTCGTCTGCGGCTGCATCGGCGGTGCCATCGGTGCGCTGATCATCAGCTTCTTCAACACCAAGTACTATGTATACGCTGGTCTGCCCGGCCTGTTGACCACCGTCAACGCCATGAGCGACGCCAATCCCTCTTCCTTTACCGGCATGATGATCGGCGTGCTGGCCACCATTATCATCACCATTGTTCTGGTGCAGGTGGTGGGCTGCGACGAAAAAGAATCCCAGAAAAACTGATATACATTTGACCAAGGAGAAAGAATATGCTTCCTGAAAACTTTTTGTGGGGCGGTGCCGTTGCTGCCCATCAGCTGGAAGGCGGCTGGAACGCCGATGGCCGCGGCCCGTCCGTCAGCGACGTGATGACCGGCGGTGCCAACGGTGTGGCCCGCCGCATCACCGATGGCATTGTGCCCGGCGAATTTTACCCCAACCACAAGGGCATCGACTTCTACCACACCTACAAGGAAGATGTGAAGCTGTTTGCCGAACTGGGCTTCAAGTGTTTCCGCACCTCCATCTCGTGGAGCCGCATCTTCCCCCGCGGGGACGAGCAGCAGCCCAACGAGGCCGGTCTGCAGTTCTACGACGATCTGTTTGACGAACTGCTCAAGTACGGCATCCAGCCGGTGATCACCCTGAGCCATTTTGAGATGCCCTACGCCCTTGCCAAGGAGTACGGCGGCTGGTACAACCGCAAGTGCATCGACTTCTTCGTGCACTACGCCGTCACTGTGATGGAGCGCTACAAACACAAGGTCAGGTACTGGATGACCTTCAACGAGATCAACAACCAGAGCAACACCACCAACGACATCTTTGGCTGGACCAACTCCGGCGTGCGGTTCTCCCAGTTCGAGAACAAGAAGAAGGCCCTGTATCAGGTGGTACACCACGAACTGGTGGCCTCGGCCCTCGTGGTCAAAAAGGGCCATGCCATCAACCCGGACTTCCAGATCGGTTGCATGTGCTCCTTTGTGCCGTACTATCCCTACTCCTGCAACCCGGACGACGTGATGCTGGCGCTGGAATCCATGCACGAGCGCTACTACTTTGCGGATGTGCACTGCCGCGGTCACTACCCCGCCTACGCTAAGAAGGAATGGGAGCGCGAGGGCACTGCCCCGGTGATGGAGCCGGGCGACGAGGCCATTCTGGCCGAGGGTGCTGTGGACTATCTGGGCTTCAGCTACTACATGAGCAACGCGGTGCGTTCGGACGTGGCCGTGGAGAGCGACGGCATCAGCGGCGGCAATGCCCACACCGTGCCGAACCCCTACGTCAAGGCCAGCGACTGGGGCTGGCAGATCGACCCGGTGGGCCTGCGCTACGCACTGGCCACCCTGTACGAGCGGTACGAGAAGCCGCTGTTTATCGTGGAGAACGGCTTCGGCGCCATCGACAAACTCCAGTCCGACCACACCTGTGACGACAGCTACCGCATCGACTACCTGCGCGCCCACATCGAGGAGATGAAAAAGGCCGTGGAGTTGGACGGCGTGGACCTGCTGGGCTACACCCCGTGGGGCTGCATCGACGTGGTGTCCTTTACCACCGGCGAACTACGCAAGCGGTACGGCTTTATCTACGTGGACCGCAACGACGACGGCTCCGGCACCGGGAACCGCTATAAGAAAAAGAGTTTTGACTGGTACAAGCAGGTCATTGCCACCAACGGTGAGGACCTGGGCTGAGATATTTTCCGCAAAAAACACGACGCCCCGCCGGGTGCCGTGTTTTTTTTGCGCCATTTTGCCGTTTCCATCTTGCAAAAGTAGCGTAGTGCCTTATAAAAGAGGCTGTGCCCCGGTGTGCGCGGGCACGGTTTAGGGATATATAGGATAAAGGGAAAAAGAGTATGAGTTCTCAAACGAATACGCTGACGGAAGGCCCTCTGGCCAAGCAGATCTTTCTGGTCAGTCTGCCGCTGGCGCTTTCCAACCTGCTGGTGGCGCGTTTTTACGGTGCGCGCCACCCCAAGGACGTGGAAAAGACCGTCCACTCGGCGGCCATTATCAGCGCCGTTGCCGGTGTGGTGCTGTTGCTCATCGGCCTGCTGGGCTCCCCTGCCATGCTGCGGCTGCTGCATGGCGGTGGTCCGTGCAGGAGAAGCAGCGGGCAAAATTCATCTGACCGTCACAGCAGATGATAGCGTTCAGAAGCGGCTGACGATTCTGATTCGGGAAGCAGAGGGCGGAATCTCAAAAAGTCGGTGAAGGCTCAAAATAAAAACAGGGTGCGTCCCTGAATAGGACGCACCCTGCCAAAGACCACAGACAATAGCGATATGTACAATAGGGCGTTCCCCGTCGGGAACACTCTGTTTCTCTCTATAAGTTGGAGGAATTGCGTCAAATTGACACAATTCCTCCTCGTCCGTTCTAAGCAGGGTTTGGGGCAGGCACGCCCCAACAAGATCACTTCGGAAATGCGGACGCATTGCAGAAGTGAAGTCCCGGATGGACAAAAAATTTTCAAGAATTGAAAATTTGTGGCCACGGGACGGTTCTTGCCCTCTACCGCTGCGCTCAAAACCGTTTCTGGGTAATTGTTTCAGAATTGTTAAGGCGCAAAAAATAAGTAGAGGTTGTGCTGCTCATGTATGTGGGTCACCGTTTGCTCCGAACGCAGTTCCTGCCCCTGTTTGTGCAGCGGCGTTGACGAAAAGTCGGTATCATGTTCGGTCGGCTCATGAGATTTTCAAGGTGCGTTTCCCGTAAAAGAAAAATACCGCCCATGCAGCATAGCGATGGATTTTGTCGGGTGAAACAGCGGCAAAATGAATCGGGTGTGTTGCGGGGCGGTAAATTCTTTTGCGGACTTTCCCTCACGGAAGTGGTGGGTCTCACGGTGATAACCAACCACTTTCTGTGGCTGTGTTCAAAATGAACACGACCACATCTTGTGGATGAATTTGAACCAATCCACAAAATCAATGGGATTTACAAGAAAAATACCACGGCATGTAGAATGCGTCAAGAGAGTTTTGAAAAATTTATTGAAGTGAAGCAAGGAAAGTATGACACATCTTGTGGCTTTAGGAAAAAATACGCTATGTGAATCAGGATAGAACCACATTTTCCGTTTGCAGTAGATTCTTATACCACCAGTAGCAAGAACAATTATGGTAAGCCACTGCTCTTTTCTCTACCGTTGAATCGGGCGTAGAAACCATACTGCAACGAGTAGCGTCAGAACTTCTGCCGCAGGAACAGCAAGCCATACGCCTGTTAGACCGAATTTCTGCGGCAGTACGGTCAGGAACAGAAGCAGCAGAGCAAATGAACGCAAAAAAGTGATCAAGCCGGAAAAATATCCTTTTCCGTATGCCATCATCCGAACCGCAGCATAAATATTGATTCCTGAAAACAGAAACCCAAGTCCGTAAATCCTCATCCCGGATACGGCAATGGGAAATACAGGACTAGCGGTATTCGCAAAGCATGACACACCGACCGGAGCAAGAAAATAGGTCAGCGCATAGATAACAAGAGGAGCGATTGCGAAAAAACGATGTGCATATTGCTCCAGTTTCCGGCAAACATCTATCTTTCTATCTCCGTATGCATAACTCAGCGGAGGTGCCATGCCCATGGAAAATCCAAAATAGACACCAATAAACAGAAATTGTAGATACATAATGATGGAAACCGCCGCTACGCCGTCTTCACCGGCGAAAGCAAGTGCGGTGCGGTTAAATACAATCGTCGTGATCGCAATGGCAAGCTGATCCACAAATTCGGATGCACCGTTCACCATGCTGCGCAGCGCCAACCCTGCGGATAGGCCATGCAGTGTAAAGGACAGGGCTTTGTATTTCCGGGCAAAATAGTAGATACCCATGAGAAACGACAGTACCAAGCCTAAAATCGTAGCCAGCGCAGCCCCATAGATACCCATGTGCATACGTCCGACCAGAACATAGTCAAGAACAATATTCAGAACGCCGCCAGACAGCGCTGTTACAAAACTGTATGCGGGAGAACCGTCTACCCGAATAAAGTAAGTGAACAGCTCTTTCCCTATCACGACAGGTGTAGCCCAAAGCCACCAAAGTGCATAGGTTTTGCACCCTGCTATCGTTACATCAGTTGCACCGAGCAGGGACAGAATCGTTGATAAATTTGTAAGAACGATCAGAGAAATAAGGCAGCTCAGCAGAACAGCCGCAACAGAACTGACAGAAAAGGCGTGGTTTGCCTCCTCTTTTCTGTTTCCGCCGATATGCAAAGCCGCAACTGCGCTGCCGCCGGTAGCAAACACAAGCGCAATGCCGGTCAGCACATTCACAATAGGATAAACGATGTTAATGGCAGCCAGTGCATTTGTTCCGACATAGGCAGAAACAAAAATGCCGTCAATAATGGTATAAACAGTGTTAAACAGTGAGGTCAGATAAGTCGGTATGATAAATTTCAGAAGCTTTCCGAACTGCACCTCTTTTTCAGAAGCAAAAATCAAAGCGTTTTCCATAATAGTTCCCTCCTGTTCCCATTATAAACCTTCAAGCTACTTGAAGGTCAACAGATAATATGTTATGGTATTATCGGGAGGGTAAATTATGGCTTTGAAATTTCAGATTGGAGAAATCGCCCATTTTTTTGATATACCGGCTTCCACGCTCCGGTATTGGGAAGACAAGGGTGTTTTGCACCCGGAAAAAGGAAGGGAAAATCGTTATCGGGAGTACACCATTGAGGATTTGATGACGATCTCCGATGTGGTTTTCTATAAGAATCTTGGTTTACAGTTGAAGGAGATCCGTGAAATGGATGGCTCATCCCCGGAGCAGCATGGAAAACTTTTTACTGAAAAGCTTTCAGAACTGGAACAGCAGCAAGAGCTGCTTGCTCGTCGAATAAAGAAACTGCGCTGCCATATACAAGCGGTGAAAACACTGACTGATTTGAGAGAGCACCCTTATCAGAAGTCAGATATTGATACAGAGTGCATCGTGTCTTTTGACTTGATCGAGCGAGACAAACTGTGTCAATATATCGAAGATCCATACCTTTACTCGCGGGTGCAGCACACGCAGACACTGCCGCAGGAACGACGCGGGCTTACCATCTCTGCCGAGATGTGTTCTGCGTTCCCGGAATCGAGTATTCTTTGGCAAAAGCAATCAACACGATATGTGACTTTTTTGATGAAAGAAGAAGTGACTGTCGGCTTTCCAAATGACTTAGCCGAACACTTGACACACGTTCAGAAATCGCACCGTACCGGCGCAATCATTAGCCGTTTTCTGCTCTGTGCACAGGAAAACGGAAAAATTTATGATTTCTATAAGACGTTTGTGGAAATTCTACCGGATTTGATGGAGTGAGCATCCGTGATAAACCGTCACAAGACAAAAATTTGCGCAACATTCAAATAGTATATTTGTAATATGCAATTCATCGCTACTGTCGTTGCGTTAAAAAGTCGAATTGTTAGCGGAATTTTCGTAAAAAATTTTTTCTTGCAATCTTCAGCAAAATGTGATATATACATTATACGAAACATTGCTTAAGATGAACGTTCCACCGTTCGATGATGTGTAAATAGGAGGTGCCCGCCATGACCGCCGTGATCTATGCCCGCTATTCATCGGATAACCAGCGCGAAGAATCCATCGAAGGTCAGATTCGGGAGTGCACGGCCTATGCGGAAAAGAATGGCATCACCATCGTCAAGCACTACATTGACCGCGCCATCTCTGCCAAGACGGATAATCGCCCTCAATTCCAACAGATGATAAAGGACAGCGACAAGAAGCTGTTTGATATTGTTCTGGTCTGGAAACTTGACCGCTTTGCCCGGAATCGCTACGACAGTGCCCGGTATAAGACCCAGCTGAAGAAGAACGGTGTCAAGCTCATGTCTGCCACCGAGATCATCTCCGAGGGGCCGGAAGGCATCATTCTGGAGTCGGTGCTGGAAGGTTATGCCGAGTATTATTCCGCTGACCTTGCCGAGAAGGTCGTGCGTGGACAGACCGAGAACATCCTGAAAGGCCGCTGCAACGGTGGTCGTGGAACCTTTGGCTACACGCTGGATTCGGAGCGGAAGTTCCACATCGACCCTCTCACCTCTCCTTTTGTGCTGGAATCGTTCAAGAAGTACAATGAAGGTTCCACCATGAAGGAAATCCGGGATTGGCTGAACGAAAACGGCATCAAGAACCCGGTGGGCGGTGCGTTTACCTATAACAGCGTCGAACATATGCTCAAAAACCGGCGGTACATCGGAGAACTGAAATTCCGGGATGTGGTCGTACCGGATGCGATTCCGCCCATCGTGCCGCTGGAACTGTTCGATGATGTGCAGGAAAAGATTGCCAAAAACAAGAAAGC
>NZ_WKZJ01000014.1:0-61696 GCF_009679715.1 Faecalibacterium sp. BIOML-A1 | reverse complement strand
CCGTATGAGGGGAAACTCTCACGTACGGTTCTTAGGGGAGGGGCTGGCAGTAATGCCATCCTCTTACCCGATCAGACGGTGGAGAATAAGCAAAAATTCATCAGTCAGATCATGACTTCTAAATCGCCGGTGCGTTCCTGCGATGATGTGGACGAAACGGCGCTTTCCTTTGCCGAGATCAAAGCCCTGTGCGCCGGAGATCCCCGCATCAAGGAGCGTATGGATTTGGATGTGGAGGTATCCCGCCTGAAGCTGATGAAAGCCGACCACCAGAGCAAGCAATATCGTCTGGAGGACCAGTTGCTCAAATACTTCCCGGAGGAAATTGAAAAGCACAAAGGTTTTATCATGGGCTTTGAATCTGACCTGGAGGTTTTGGCAGCGCACCCGCACCCGGAGGACGGTTTTGCTGGTATGGAAATCCGTGGCGATCTGCTGACCGATAAGGAGAACGCCGGTGCAGCCCTTTTGGATGCCTGCAAGGAGGTCAAAACCTCCGATCCGGTGCAGATCGGCAGCTACCGGGGCTATGCCATATCCGTGGAATTTTCCGCTTGGAAACAGGAGTATACGCTCCTGCTGAAAGGACGGATGACCCACCGGGCAACCCTTGGTACAGACCCTCGCGGAAATCTTACCCGTATCGACAATGCCCTCGCCCAGATGCCCCAGCGTCTGGAGGCGGCAAAGGCTCAGCTGGATAACCTCTATCAGCAGCAGGCTGCCGCAAAGGAGGAAGTCGGAAAGCCATTCCTTTATGAAGAAGAACTGCGAAGCAAAAATGCCCGTCTGGTGGAGCTGGATACTTTGCTGAACATCGACGGAAAGGGACAGGCACACGCCGAGGCTGTTGTTGCCAAAAGCACACGGACTTCGGTGCTGGACAGCCTGAAGCGCCCGGTGACGCCCCGCAGTACAGACAAGAAACCAAAACAGCATGAGGAGGTGCGATAACATGAGTACAAACGATTTGAATACGGCTCTTTATGAAAAGATGGCTACCGAACAGGACAAGTTCCGGGACTGGCTGAAAAGCCAGCCCCCGGAAGAAGTCTTAAACCATGCCTATGAGTACACCATCCGCGAGGACATCGTGATGGCAATGGAGGAATTGGAGTTGACCGATGCCCAGGCCCAGGCGCTTTTGGATTCCCCCTCGCCGCTGGCTGATGTGTACCGTTATTTTGAAAAGCTGGAGACCGGCTACATGGATGTGATCCGGGACAGCATTGAAAACCGTGCCGATGATGTGTGCAAGGCGCAGGAAGAATTACGAACTGCCCCGCTCTACCCCCATTCTGCCGCCTATGCGTCCGAGCATGGAGAGATGGCACAATATAACCGTTCGTATCAGGCGAACAGCGCCTGCAAAGAAGCCATTGAGCAGACCATCAGCGCCCACTATGCAGAGAACCGGCTGGATACGGAGGTGGCGGTCAAAGATGTGCTGGAAAAGTTCGGGGCGGAACGGGTACAATTCATTCTTGCCAACACCATCCAGCACAAGAACCATGACGGGCGTATCTCTCAGGACAATAAAGCCTGGGCAAAAACCATTCCCATGCCGGAGGACAGCGATGCTTCCCGCCACTGTGCCTATCTGGTTGTGGATGGGGTCAATCCCGGTTTGACCGACCTGTTCACCAGACAGTTCCGAAAAGTCGCTCAAGAACAGCAGAAAAGTTCTGTCCTGCAAAAGCTCAAGCAGGAACCGCCTGCCCGCAAGCCTGCCGCCCCGAAAAAACGGGAGCCGGAGCGATAACCATGGCAAAGCGCAAGCGGGATGTTCCGGTTTTGTTTTGGGTGTCCGCAGAAGAACTGGAACTGATCCATCAAAAGATGCAGCAATACGGGACAGAGAATTTGAGCGCTTATCTGCGGAAAATGGCGCTGGATGGTTATGTGATCAAGCTGGAACTGCCGGAGCTGAAGGAGTTGGTCTCCCTGATGCGCCGAAGCAGCAGCAACTTGAATCAGCTGACCCGCAAAGTGCATGAGACCGGGCGGGTTTATGATGCTGACTTGGAGGATATATCCCAGCGGCAGGAACAGTTATGGGACGGAGTTAAAGAGATACTGACACAACTCTCCAAACTTTCGTAACCGGGACAAATACCCCATCTGCGGAGGGAGGAACGGCGTTTCTTCGCCGTGCCTTCCTCCGCTTTTTCTTTTTACCCGTATCCTTGCCTTTTGGCTGTAAGACAGGGATAATGGAATCAGGAACAGGAACTGTGATTTTGAGAGGAGGCATAACAATGAGGGCATTGGTATTTTTGTTGAAACTGCTGTTGAAGATCGTGATGGTTCCGGTGATTCTGGCGCTGACCCTGTTCGTTTGGATTTGTGTGGGGATCGTCTATGTCTCCGGTCTGGTGCTGGGGCTTATCAGCATGGTGATCGCCCTGCTGGGTGTGGCGGTTCTGCTGACCTGTTCCCTGCAAAACGGCATTATCCTGCTGGTGATGGCATTCCTTATTAGTCCCTATGGTCTGCCAATGGCTGCCATCTGGCTGCTGGGCAAGGTGCAGGACTTGAAGTTTGCCATTCAAGATTTGGTTTATGGATAAAATGCGCGGTCACAAAAATGCCAGACAGTGTCTGTTAAATTGCTATATTTACTTCTGTGCTACATCCGTGTATAATAGTAGCACGAAAGGAAGTGATGGATGTGACCAAATCAGAACGGTTTGAGCAATTAGACAGACTTCTGACCGAGCATGATGGGATGCTGCAAACCGCACAGGTAATCGCCAGCGGAATTGTAAAACCCATTTTTTATGAATATGTCAAAGAGAAAAATCTTCAGCAGGTTGCTCACGGAATTTATGTCTCCGAGGACACCTGGATTGATGCGATGTTTCTGTTACATCTGCGATGTGGTCAGGCAGTATTTTCCCATGAATCAGCGCTATTTTTCCATGACTTGACAGACCGGGAACCATCTCCATACGCTATCACGGTGCGCAGAGGGTACAGCACCACTCGCTTAAAGGCAGAGGGCCTTTCTGTTTACACCATCAAACCAGAACTATATGAGGTAGGGCTGACAACTGGCCAAACACCTTTTGGGCATACGGTTCCTGTCTATGATATGGAGCGCACCATCTGCGATCTGCTCCGCAGCCGAAGCAGCATGGAAATACAGACTTTTCAAGGTGCGCTGAAGATGTATGCCAGAAGAAAGGACAAGGATCTGCGGACTTTGATGCGGTATGCCGGTATGTTCCGGGTTGAAAAAATTTTACGGCAGTATTTGGAGGTGCTTTTATGATAAAGACAGCAAGGCAGCTAAAAGATTTGATTCGCAATCTTTCCAGAGAAAAATCTGCGGATGCACAGCTTTTAATGCGAAACTATATGATGGAGCGTTTTCTGGAGCGTATTTCCCTTTCTGAATATCGTGATAAATTTATTCTGAAAGGCGGGATGCTGGTAGCGGCAATGGTTGGACTGGATGCCCGTTCCACGATGGACTTGGACGCTACTGTAAAAGGAGCCAATGTTAATGTAGAGGACATCGAGAACCTGATTTCTGCTATTGTGAGTGTGCCGATTGATGATGGCGTCAAATTTCAGCTGAAAAGCATTTCAGAGATTATGGATGAAGCGGAGTATCCTGGGATTCGGGTCAGCATGACTACAACCTTTGACGGTGTGGTGACACCTTTGAAGATTGACATTTCCACAGGGGATGCCATTACCCCCAGGGAGGTACGCTACTCTTTCAAGCTGATGCTGGAAGATCGCTCCATTGACATTTGGGCATACAATCTGGAAACCGTTCTGGCTGAAAAGCTGGAAACAATCATCACCAGAACCACCACCAACACCCGCATGAGAGATTTCTATGACATTTATATTCTGGATCAGCTCCACGGGAACACATTGAACCGGCAGACGCTCTATGATGCACTGTTGGCAACTGCCAAAAAACGCGGAACCGAACGGCATCTTGCAGAAGCTGTGGATGTTTTGAATGAAGTGGAAAGCAGTCCTGTGATGCAGAAACTTTGGGAATCTTACCGTAGGAAGTTTTCCTATGCGGCAGATCTGGAGTGGAACATCATCATGAGGGCGGTTCGCAGTTTATATGCGCTCAGTGAAAAGGAATCAAGCCAATGAAGAAGCATGGACATTATTGTAAAGTCTGCGGAGAATATAAGGCTAACGAAAAATTTTCCGGCAAAGGTCATGCGGCGCACATCTGTAAATCCTGTGCTTCTTTATCGCCGGAGAAACAAGCGGAGCAAATGACAGTAAACCGCTTACTGAATCTCCCTTGGCGGTTATCAAAGGAGCAGATTTCCTGGCTGAAAAACCGAATGAAAGATAAGCGCCCGGAAGTTCGTGCACTGGCAAAAGAACAATACGAGATGAGGTTTCCTCCGAAGCGGTTAGAGGACATCGAGGACGATTTTATAGAATAGCAAAAGCGGTCTGCACCATGCAGGCCGTTTCTTTTTTAGAAAGGAGGCCCTTCTATGGCAACCACACGCATCATGCCCCTGCATATCGGAAAGGGGCGCACTGAGAGCCGAGCAATCAGCGATATTATTGATTATGTGGCAAATCCGCAAAAGACTGACAACGGAAAACTAATTACCGGCTATGGCTGTGACAGCCGGACCGCCGATGCAGAGTTTCTGCTGGCGAAGCGGCAGTATATCGCCGCCACCGGGCGGGTGCGCGGGGCGGACGATGTGATCGCTTACCATGTGCGCCAGTCATTCAAACCCGGTGAAATCACGCCGGAAGAAGCCAACCGCCTGGGCGTGGAATTTGCCAAGCGGTTCACCAAGGGCAATCACGCCTTTGTGGTCTGCACCCACATAGACAAATCGCACGTTCATAATCACATCATCTGGTCGGCGGTCAATGCAGATTGTGACCGAAAGTTCCGCAACTTTTGGGGCAGCACCAAGGCGGTTCGCCGGTTAAGTGATACCATCTGCATTGAAAACGGACTGTCCATTGTAGAGAATCCGAAACTTCACGGAAAAAGCTATAACAAGTGGCTGGGAGATCAGGCAAAGCCCTCCCATCGGGAGCAGCTGCGGGTGATGATTGACCGTGCGTTGGAGCAAAAGCCCGCTGACTTTGACGCATTGTTGAAACTGCTTACAGAAATGGGCTGTGAAGTATCCCGGCGCGGGAAAGCAATCCGGCTCAAAGCACCCGGCTGGAAGAATGTAGCCCGCATGGATGACAAGCTGGGGGCCGGGTACAGTGAAGCAGAAATCCGTGCGGTGCTGGCCGGTGAAAAACAGCATACACCCCGTAAAAATTCCGTCGTGCAGCCGGAGCCGACCAAGGTCAATCTGCTGGTGGACATTCAGGCAAAATTGCAGGCTGGAAAAGGTGCTGGCTATGCTCGATGGGCTAAAGTTTTTAATCTGAAACAAATGGCGCAGACCATGAATTACCTGTCAGAGAACAATCTGCTGGAGTATGCGGTTCTGGAAGAAAAGGCTGCGGCTGCCACGGCACATCACAATGATCTTTCGGCGCAGATCAAAGCGGCTGAAAAGCGCATGGCAGAGATCGCTGTTCTGCGTACTCACATCGTAAATTATGCCAAGACCCGTGAGGTCTATGTGGCATACCGCAAAGCGGGTTACTCTAAGAAATTCCGGGAAGAACATGAGGAAGAAATTCTGCTCCACCAGGCTGCTAAGAATGCCTTTGATGAGATGGGCGTCAAGAAACTGCCCAAGGTCAAAGAGTTGCAGACGGAGTACGCGAAATTGCTGGAAGAAAA
The DNA here is from genome assembly GCF_009679715.1 of Faecalibacterium sp. BIOML-A1. Taxonomy (NCBI): domain Bacteria; kingdom Bacillati; phylum Bacillota; class Clostridia; order Eubacteriales; family Oscillospiraceae; genus Faecalibacterium; species Faecalibacterium sp. BIOML-A1. The sequence goes on along the minus strand of NZ_WKZJ01000014.1, from coordinate 55,935 downwards.
GAAAAAGACCTATGCCGAGTACCGGCGTTCCCGTGAGGAAATGCGGGAGCTTTTAACGGCAAAGGCAAATGTAGATCGAGTGCTGAAAATGGAGGTAGAACAGGATGTTGAAAAAGAAAAAGACCACGGCCAGCGGTAAGCTGGTCCTGGTCAAAAGCGTTCGCAGAACGCGCAGCCACAGAATGAAATTCTGTGTTCAAAGGGGCTTGGGGGCGCTGCCCTCAACAAGCAAGCGGAGAGGAAAATCACGGAGGGATTTTCTTCTCTGCGGGCCTGTGTGTATTAACACAGGCATTGCTTGCCAGTTTTGTTTGAGGTGCTACCCATACGGGAAGTGTCTACCCTAAAAGTGCGTTCTTGTTAAGCCCGCCGTGAAATGCTACCCTTAACATGAATACACTGAAAGGATAACCACCATGAAAGATATAGAAATCGGGCCTATTCGTCCACCTTCTGAAAGTAACAGCCTGCTAATCCGGGTCACAAGGGGATGCCATTGGAACAAGTGCTATTTCTGCGGGCTTTATAAATCCATGCGCTTCTCCATGCGCCCCATCGATGAAACCATCGAAGATATTAGGCGGCAGGCCCAGCTTAACCGGGGGAAAAAGATTACTTCCTGCTTCTTGCAGGACGGGGATGCCCTGGTGCTGAAAACAGATTATCTGCTCCGTATCTTGGAAGCGATCAATCAGAGCTTTCCTGATATGCAGTACATCACTTCTTATGCCCGCGCTGATAGTATCACCCGGAAAAGTCCGGCAGAGCTAAAGGCGCTCCGGCAAGCGGGCCTAAACCATCTTTACAGCGGAATGGAAACCGGCTCGGATCAGATACTGAAACTTATCAACAAAGGTTTTGACGCGGATATTGTTGTCCGAAGCGGCTGCATGGCAAAAGAAGCGGACATGATCTTGTCGGAGTTCATATTGCTGGGGATCGGCGGCAAGGAGCTGTCTGAAGAAAATGCTGCTCAAACAGCAAAGGCGCTGAATATCATCCAGCCAGATTTTATCCGTGTCCATGCCACGGGTATTAAGCCGGAGTCCAAGCTGGGCGAGTTTGTCAGGAATGGCTCTTTTGCTCTGCAATCGGAGGAAGAAATCGTTGTAGAGCAAAAGCTATTCTTACAACAGCTACATGAGATGGACAGTTACTATGTGAATGAACACATCGTCAATCTGCTTCTGGAGATCAGAGGAAATCTGCGGACGGAGAAACAGGAAATGTTTTCTACGATTGACCGCTTTCTGACCCTGCCACCGGATGAAAGGCTTTTGTTTGCTGTCGGCAGGCGGCTCAATATCTTCTTCCGCTTGGACGATCTGAAAAAGCCGAAGCTGCATCAAAAGGCCGGGGAAAGCCTGCAACAGATTTTAAGTAAGAATCCCCATGTGGACTTTGCCGCGCTGTGCAATTACGTCCGGCAGTCACAAATTTAGAGCAGAAAATATACGCTGGGCATAGCCGCTTTTCGTCAGCTATGCCCAGCATTTTATTTGCGGCTTTGACAGCATGGCGGCTGCACATCCAGGCCGTCCAGATAGCTGTTTCCCCATTGGCACATCGCGTCCAGAATGGGGACGATGCTCTGTCCAAATGGGGTAAGAGAATATACCGTCTTAGGCGGCTTTTCTGGAATTACTTCACGATGAATCATGCCGTTGTTTTCCAGATCGTGAAGCTGCTGCGAAAGCATCTTCGGCGTGGCGTTTGGAATCAGCCGCTGTAACTCCATATAGTGTAATGGATGGTCAATCAGATGCCAGAGGATCAACGGCTTATACTTGCCGCCGATCAAAGAAAGGGTTGCCTCCACGGGGCAGTTAAACTGATTGGTTTGACATTTCATAGAATGGTTCTCCTTTCCCGCAAGGTGCTATCTTTTTGGGAAGTATCTTCCGAAAAAGTGCATTCTTGCGGTTTTGTGTTCAAGTGCTACAATTAGGTCAATGGTTGATTTGATATGCTCAAAATAAAAATACTGAAAGGACTATATATTATGGATTTTATCACGATTGCAAAGCAGCGTATGTCGGTACGCGATTACAAGGAAACGAAGGTAGAGCCTGAGAAGCTGGAGCAGATTCTGGAGGCTGCTCATGTGGCCCCGACCGCTGCCAACCTTCAGCCGATTCGCCTGATTGCCGTTCAGAGCGAGGAAGGTCTTGCGAAGATCAGTAAAGCGGCCAATATCTACGGTGCGCCCCTGGCTATTATTGTTTGCGCCGATCACGATAAGGCGTGGGTACGGCCTTTCGATCAGAAGCAGACCGGTGACATTGACGCCTCCATCCTGACCGACCACATGATGCTCCAGGCCACAGAGCTGGGCCTTGGAACGGTGTGGGTATGCTACTTCAAGCCCGATGTTCTGCACAAGGAATTTGACCTCCCGGCCAACCTGGAGCCGGTCAACATTCTGGTTGTCGGCTATTCCGATGAAGGAACCGGCGACCCCAATCGCTTCAATAAGCAGCGCATCCCGATGAGCCAGTTGGTTTCCTACGAAACGCTGTAATGGAATACCCGCGCAGCCCCTGCAAAACAGCACAGGGGCTGCGTTTTTATCTTTCTGAAATATGAGCGTAGGTTTCTTCAAGAATCCACCGGATATGTTCGTCCTGCAAGGAATAAATCACGTTTTTCCCGGCCTTGCGTGATTGCACTAACCGGACAATCCGAAGCGCACGAAGCTGGTGGGATATGGCCGATTCTGTGACCTCCATCTTTTGTGCCAGTTCGCTGACGCAGGAATCTTTCTGCATCAGATACCAAAGTATCCGCATCCGTGTGTAATCGCCCATCGCTTTGTGAAGCTCGGTTAATTGTTCCAATTCGCCGGGGCTTGGAACGGAAAAAGTTGTTTTCTCTGTTTCGTTCATGTATTTTTCTCCAATCTATAATGAAGCTGTTTGACAGACAAGAATTATGTCAGTATCATAGTCACAGGAAGGAGCTGATTTTTATGCCGCATTACAATCTGCCCCACAACCACGGACAGAATATTGAAAAAGTCTTAAATAAGATGCCCTCTGCGGAAGGGTTTAAGGATATATCATTTTTATTTCAGCAGCTTGGCGATCCGACCCGGCTGCGGATTCTATGGCTGCTGTGCCATTGTGAAGAATGTGTATGTAATCTCGCGGCGGCTGTGGATATGAGCGCCCCTGCTGTGTCACATCATCTGCGGATATTAAAAAAGAGCGGAATCATTTCAAGCCGCAGGGACGGAAAAGAAGTTTATTATTCGCTGTCGGACACGCCGCAGGCAAAGCTCCTGCATCATGCCATAGATGCGTTGTTTGAAATATCATGCCCGACTGAACAATAAGGAAATGCGCCGCAGCGTGTGAAAGTTGCGGCGCATTTCTATTGCGCTTAACCCTGATTTGTGCTGCCCGCAGGCATATCCGGCAGCTTGACCCGCATGGCGCGGATGGCATTGAGAATCGCAATAATGGAAACGCCTACATCCGCGAACACCGCCGCCCACATATTCGCATAGCCCAGCGCACCTAAAATCAGAACCAGGAATTTAACGCCCAGAGCAAACACAATGTTCTGATTTGCGATGCGAATCGTCTTACGGGCGATCTTCATAACAGCGGCAATTTTGGACGGTTCATCCGTCATAAGAACAACGTCAGCAGCTTCAATGGCAGCATCGGAACCCAATCCGCCCATAGCAATACCGACATCGGCCCGCGCCAGTACGGGAGCGTCATTGATACCGTCCCCAACAAAGGCCAGCATACCTTTTTCGCTTTTCTGCTTCAGCAGGCTTTCCACACGATCAACCTTATCAGCCGGGAGTAGTTCGGTATAAACCTGATCCAGATGAAGCTGTCCAGCGACTTTCTTTCCAACGGCGTCTGCGTCGCCGGTCAGCATGACCGTTTTGCGGATACCGGCAGATTTCAGCAGCTTGATTGCGGCTGGAGCATCGGCCTTGATCTCGTCCTCAATGACGATACATCCAGCGTATTTCCCGTCACAGGCCAGATAGACCACGGTGCCGACAGCGGAGGACGGCGTGTACTTAATATGCTCCTTCTCCATCAGCTTGGTGTTTCCTGCCAGAATCGTTTTCCCATCAATCACGGCCTGTACGCCGTGACCGGCAATTTCCTGAACATCGGAAACCCGGCTGTTGTCGATTTTCTCTCCATAGGCGTTCTTAATCGAAAGAGAAATCGGGTGGTTGGAGTAGTCCTCAGCGTATGCGGCCAGCTCCAAAAGCTGCGCTTCCTCCATGCCGACAGGGTGGATCTCGCTGACCGCAAAGGAGCCTTTTGTCAGTGTGCCGGTCTTATCAAAGACCACGACCTCGGTATTTGCCAGGGCCTCCAGATAGTTGCTGCCCTTTACCAGAACACCGATCTTGGATGCGCCGCCGATGCCTCCGAAGAAACTAAGCGGAATGGAAATGACCAGCGCACAGGGGCAGGAAATCACCAGGAAGGTCAAGGCCCGGTAAATCCAAGTGCTGAATGGCTGCTGGGTAATCAGCGGCGGCAGGATCGCCAGCGCCAGAGCAGCGAATACCACTACCGGGGTATAATACCTGGCAAAGCGCGTGATGAAATTCTCAATACGGCCCTTCTTATCGCTTGCGTTTTCTACAAGGTCAAGGATTTTGGCTACGGTGGATTCCCCAAATTCCTTTGTGGTCTGGATGTTCAGGATACCGGTCTGGTTGATACAACCGCTGATGACCTCCATTCCCGGCTCCACCTCGCGGGGCATGGATTCTCCGGTCAGGGCCGAAGTGTCCAAGGTGGAAAAGCCTTTGAGAATCGTACCGTCCAGCGGGATGCGCTCTCCCGGTTTCACAACAATGGTTTCTCCGATCTGAACCTCATCCGGGTCAACCTGAACCAGCTTTCCGTCCCTTTCGATGTTGGCATAGTCCGGGCGAATGTCCATCAGGCTTGCGATAGATTTTCTGGACTTGGACACCGCATAGGACTGGAACCATTCGCCCACCTGATAAAACAGCATAACGGCAACGCCCTCGGAATGTTCGCCCAAAATGAGTGCGCCGATGGTGGCAATCGTCATCAGGAAATTTTCGTCAAACACCTGTCCATGCAGAATGTTCGTGATTGCCTTCCAGACAATATCCCAACCGACAACCACATAGCAGACGAGAAAGACCGCCATCTCCGCCAATTCAGGGAGGTGGAGCAAGCTGCCTGCAAGAAACAGCACCGCCGCCACGATAATGCGTGTGAGCAAGTGCCTTTGTTTTCGTGTCATAGTGTATTCTCCTTTCGTTGCAGCATAAAGCGTGTCACGCTTTTTCTGTCTATTGATGAAAAACACCGGCTACCGTGTGGCAGCCGGTGTCCAGCTTTTCATTACGCCTTAACAGTCACATCCGGCTCGATCTGCTTAATCAGCGCCTTTGCTTCGGCCAGAACAGCGTCAAACTGATCGTCCGGCGCTTCCAGAACCATCTTCTGACCCAGGAAGTTGACGGATACGCTGGTCACACCGTCGATCTTCTTCACGGCGTTCTGGATTTTGTCAGCACAATGGCCGCAGTCCAGGTCAAGCAGTTTAATGGTCTTTTTCATGGAGAAAGCCCCCTTTCATTTTGGTATTTGGTTGGTTTGATATGGATGAACAATTAAAAGGTTGTTTAATCGTTCATGCTGCCAGTATATTCACGAAGCCCCTCAAAGTCAATGGATTTGGGAGCGATTCTGCCCTTTGGATTGGAAAACATGCTGATTGGATTTCCAGCAAAAACCTCATTTCTCTTTGGATAAAAAAAGCTCCACTTTGGAGCGGACAAAGGAGAAGCAGGATAAGTATAATGAAAAACGGTCAAAGACCTTGTGCGTAAACTTTATGTTCGGGGCTTTAGCATCTTTCCCCCAAGGTGCCAAACGCCCCTTTTCATAACGGTATTTAGTTCCCTACGGGGGAGGGGTACTCGCACAAATCTTCATAAGAAAGAAGGGATAATTTTGCAAAAGGAGCAATTTGACATTACGGGTATGACTTGCTCGGCCTGCTCTACCAGAGTGGAAAAGAGCGTGGCAAAGCTACCTGGCATCAAAGAAGTATCCGTCAACCTGTTAAAAAACAGCATGGTTGCTTCTTATGATGAATCCGTTTTGGATACGGCGGGAATCGTCCAGGCCGTTGAAAAGGCCGGTTATGGCGCGATTCCCAAAGCCTCCGCACAAAACAAGAGCCGAACGACCACACCGGTAGCAAAACCGGAGGTCAGTACGGCACAGGCAGAATACAAGCAGATGAAACAGCGGCTGCTGCTTTCTGCACTTTTTACGATCCCGCTGTTTTATATTTCTATGGGTCACATGATGGGGTGGCCGCTCCCCAGCTCCTTGCTGGGGATGGAAAATGCAATCAGCTTTGCATTTACCCAATTCCTGCTGCTGATCCCGGTGGTGTTTATCAACTTCAAATATTACCGGATGGGATTCAAGACCCTGTTCCACGGCTCGCCTAACATGGATTCGCTGATTGCGATAGGCTCCAGCGCCGCAATCGTTTATGGCATTTACGCCGTTTACAAAATCGGCATCGGATTCGGTCATGGGGATATGGCTACGGTTCACAGCTTTATGATGGATTTGTATTTTGAATCCGCAGGCATGATCCTGACCCTTATCACCTTGGGCAAAACCCTGGAGGCCCGCGCAAAGGGTAAGACTTCGGACGCAATCACAAAGCTGATGAATCTGGCTCCCAAAACGGCTACCGTGGAGCGGGACGGAAAAGAGCTTCAGGTGCCGGTGGAAGAAGTGCAGTTGGGCGAAACCCTGATTGTCAAGGCCGGTGAATCTGTGCCGGTAGATGGTATTGTCATAGAGGGCTTTTCCTCCGTTGATGAATCTGCCCTAACCGGCGAGAGCATCCCCGTGGAGAAGCATATCGGGGACAAAGTGATCGGTGCGACCACAAGTAAGTCCGGCTATTTCAAGATGCAGGCCACCAAGGTGGGCAATGATACCACGCTGGCACAGATTGTCCGGCTGGTGGATGAAGCGACCAGCTCCAAGGCCCCTATTGCGAAACTGGCTGATAAGGTCAGCGGCGTGTTTGTGCCGGTAGTTATCAGCATCGCGCTGATCTCGGTTGTTGTCTGGCTGCTGTTGGGATATGGCTTTGAATTTGCCCTGTCTATCGGCATTTCCGTTCTGGTCATTTCCTGCCCCTGTGCGCTGGGCCTTGCAACGCCTACGGCCATTATGGTCGGAACCGGAAAGGGCGCAAGCAACGGTATCCTGATTAAATCGGCGGAGGCCCTGGAAACGGCCCATAGCATTGATACGGTTGTGCTGGATAAGACCGGCACAATTACTCAGGGTACGCCCGTAGTGACAAATATGCTCTGCAAAGAGGGCGTTCCACAAAAGGAGCTGCTGCAAATCGCCGCTTCGCTGGAAAAAATGTCCGAGCATCCGCTGGCGGACGCGATTGTGGCGGAGGCCGAAAAAGCAGACCTTTCCTTCCTTCCGGTGGACGGTTTCAAGCAGATTCCCGGTCAGGGCCTTGTGGGGCAGATTGGAAACGAAACGTGCCTTGCCGGAAACCGCCGACTGATGGCAGCAAATGGCATCAATGGCGGCGCACTCCTTCAGTTGGGTGAGGAAATGGCCGTTGACGGGAAAACACCTCTGTTCTTTGCCCGTGGTGGTCAGCTTATTGGTGTTATTGCCGTGGCGGATGTAGTCAAGCCCACCAGCAAGCAGGCCATAGCGGAATTGACCGGCATGGGCATTGAGGTGGTCATGCTGACCGGCGACAATGCAAAGACCGCAGAAGCGATTCGGCGTCAGGTCGGCGTGGATCGTGTTGTGGCAGAGGTATTCCCCCAGGACAAGGAGAAGGAAATCCGTCGTTTGCAGAGCGTCGGTAAGAAGGTGGCGATGGTCGGTGACGGTATCAACGATGCTCCGGCCCTTGCCAGAGCGGATGTTGGTATCGCTATCGGGGCCGGAACGGATGTGGCGATTGAGTCAGCGGACATTGTTTTGATGAAAAGCGATCTGCTGGATGTGTCCACGGCAATCCAGCTTAGTAAGGCGGTTATCCGCAACATCAAGCAAAATCTGTTCTGGGCGTTTATCTACAACATCATCGGTATTCCGGTGGCGGCAGGCGTATTCTATCTTCCCTTTGCATGGAAGCTGAACCCCATGATCGGCGCTTTTGCTATGAGTTTCAGTTCGGTATTCGTGGTGTCCAATGCCCTGCGTCTGCGGTGGTTCAAGGCGAAGCATCAGGCCAATACAGAACGGGATTCAGCCCCTATGTATGAACAAACAACGATTAAACAAGAGCGAAAAGGAGCAATTCACATGGAAAAAGTATTGAACATCGAAGGAATGGTTTGCGGAATGTGTGTAAAACACGTTGATAAGGCGCTGCGGGACATCCAGGGCATCAAGGATGTGGATGTTTCCCTGGAGAGTAAGTCGGCCCAGGTGCAGCTTGACCAGGATGTGCCGGATGCTGTGCTGAAAGCTGCTATCGAGGACGCTGGCTATCAGCTCGTCAGTATCCAGTAACGGGCCGTTTATGAAGGCCAAGAAAGGCGATATTGTTCACAAGCTAAAAATCGCCAGAGGACAGTTAGACGGTATCCTGCAAATGGTTGAGGAAAATCGCTATTGCGTGGATATTTCCAATCAGCTTCTTGCTACGCAGGCGTTATTAAAAAGCGCCAATCAGCAGATTTTGCAAGCCCATATACGAAGCTGCGTCCGGGAGGCCCTGCAAACGGACGCTGTAAATCCAAAACTGGAAGAAGCCCTGAAATTACTGGAAAAAATGATACAGTAACAACGGGAGCGGGAAGGGCCTTATGTCCTTTCCGCTCCTAAATTCGTTTCAGATTGGATTGTAAATCCTGCGGTTGGGAGCGTACAAAGAAGCCCGGTTTTTATATACTTTAAGTGGTTAGTTAGATATGGTTAATCCAGTGAGGCGCGTCACTGGCGCGTTTTGCTGGATACCTTGTAATTAAAATAGACCAGGAGGAATAGAGTGATGAAACAGGCACTTGACACAAGAACAAAGCTCTTAACAAAAAATCCCTGGCCGCTGATGATTGAACTTAGCATCCCTGCGGTTCTTGGCATGGTGGTCGTTGGGCTTTATAACATGATGGATTCCATCTTTGTCGGCCAGATGGTTGGTGACGTGCAGATGGGAGCCATATCGGTATCCTATCCTTTAACCCTTATCAATGCCGGTTCAGCGGCAATGCTGGGCGTGGGTTCTGCATCGGTACTGTCCCGCGCTATCGGTAAGAAGGACGAGAACACAATTAAGAAGATCATGGGCAACTTGGTTGCGATGGTTCTTCTGTTGTCCGTCATCTACACTGTTGTGGGTATGGTTTTCACCCGCCAGCTTCTGTCCCTGACCGGAGCCAGCGATAACATTCTGAATTACGCTGAGAAATATCTGCGGATCGTATTCGCCGGTTCTCTGTTCGTAAACTTCTTCCAGAGCGCCAACATGGTCATCCGTGGAGAAGGCCAGCTCAAAAGGGCAATGACCATTATTGCCAGCGGCGCTATTTTGAACATTATCCTTGACCCCATTTTTATCAGCATCCTCAACCCCTACGGCATGGGCATTGAAGCGGCTGCTTATGCAACGATTTTCTCCCAGTTTGTCCAGGCTGCGATTACCCTGTGGTATTTCAAGAAGAAAAGCCCCCATGTGAAGATCGGGCATATCCGCATTGATGGTGAGCTGCTTCCCCAGGTTCTTTCTGTCGGCATCTCTGCTCTGTTAATGCAGATTCTGACCCTGGTGCAGCAGACAGTGATTTATCGTGTGGCATCGAACTATGGCGGTGAAACCTCCCAGCTCCTTTTAGCGGCGGCGCTCCGGTTCTGGAATTTCTCTTTTGTACCTCTATGGGGTATCAGCCAGGGATTCCAGCCTGCCGCCGGTACAAACTACGGTGCGAAAGACTATGACCGGGTAAAGACGCTGACCAGAGTTTTCATTATCGCCGCAACGCTGCTGTCGCTGGTGTTCTATATCCCCGCCGAGCTGTTCCCAGAAAAGATTTTGTCCATGTTCCTGACAACGCCGGGTATCGCCGCATCAGGTTCGACAAACTTCCGTATCATGTTCAGCACCTATATCCTGCAAGGCAGCTTTATGATCGCCGTGACCCTGTTTCAGTCTTTGGGTAAAGCGAAAAAGGCCACCTGGCTTGTGCTGTTCCGTCAGATTATTCTCTTTATCCCGCTTTGTGTGGTTCTGCCAATGATCGGCGGCATGGGTATTCGCGGCGTGTGGCTGGCGATTGCGCTGACCGATGCGATTCTGGTGGCTATTATCGCGTTCATGGTGGCTTATGAGTTCCGCAAACTGCCTGCGACTTCTTCCGTAAATCGGTGAGGAGGGAGCGTTCATGTATCTTTGCGATGGAAAAATAGGAAATGAATATAAAGTTGAGGATATTGATCTGCCTGTCAATATAGAAAAGCGTTTGGAGGCCCTTGGGATGACCCGTGGAACCTCTATCGCTGTTCTGAACAGCAAAAGTCGGGGTGTCCTGATTGTGAAAGTCAGGGGAACACGCTTTGCACTTGGGCGCAATATCACAAAGAATATTTTAGTGGGGTAAATTCCGATGAGAGAAAATTTGACTATCGGCTTCATCGGAAATCCGAACTGCGGAAAGACAACACTTTTCAATGCTTACACCGGTGCAAATCTGAAAGTGGCAAACTGGCCAGGTGTAACCGTTGAGAAAGTAGAGGGTGCCATTAAAGACCATGATCTGAATATTCGACTGGTCGATCTTCCTGGCACTTACAGCCTGACCTCCTACACAATGGAAGAACAGGTATCCAGACAGTTTATACTAAGCGATGAAGTCGATGTGATTATTGATGTTGCGGACGCTTCCGCTCTGGAGCGAAACCTATACTTAACTTTGCAGCTTTTGGAGCTGGGCAAGCCGGTTGTGCTGGCGCTGAACATGATGGACATTGTGGAAAAGCGCGGCATGGAGATTGACACACACAGACTGCCGGAAATGCTGGGCATCCCGGTCATTCCAGTTTCAGCCAGAAAACGGACAGGACTGGATGTGCTACTTCATGCAGCCGCGCACCATAAAGACTGTAAAGATCCGGAGTGTCTGATTCATCATCATAAATATACTCCAAAACACCGGCACGACCACCATTCAGAATACGCAATGGTTTACAGTGATGCTATTGAGGACAAGATTGATCTTATCATGGCAGAGCTGAAGCGGAAATATCCGAACCTGTCCAATTACCGCTGGCACGCCATTAAGCTGCTGGAGCAGGATAAGGAAATCTCTGCACGTTATCCGGTCAATATGCCGGATGTGATCGACCGGAACTATGAATCCGACATTATCAATGAGAAGTATGATTTTATCGAGGAAATCATCAGGGAGGTTCTGGTCAATAAGGATCGTCAAGACGCTTTGACGGAAAAGGCAGACCGTGTATTGACGCATAAGTTTTGGAGCATCCCGATTTTCCTCGTTGTCATGGCGGCGGTGTTCTTCCTGACCTTTACCATTGGCGATTGGCTGAAAGGATTCCTAGAATTAGGAATTGAAAGCCTGTCGGCATTGATAAGCGATGGACTGATTGCTGTCGGGGTCAATGAAGTGCTGCGCTCCCTGCTGGTAGACGGCATCATCGCCGGTGTGGGCGGTATCCTGACTTTCCTGCCGAACATTTTCATTCTGTTTCTGGCATTGGCTTTTCTGGAGGACAGCGGATATATGGCCCGTGTTGCGTATGTCATGGAAGGGATTATGAGCAAGCTGGGACTTTCCGGACGGGCATTTATCCCCATGATTTTGGGATTTGGCTGCACTGTTCCGGCAATCATGGCTTCACGGTCTTTGGAAAACCGGCGTGACCGTTTTAAGGTCATGTTGATTACGCCCTTTATGAGTTGCAGCGCCCGTCTGCCAATCTACATCTTGTTTGCCGAGATGTTCTTTCAGGAACGCGCCATGCTCGTGGCCTATTCCATGTACCTGATCGGCCTGGTGGTCGCTATCCTGGTAGCGGCGATCATCCATTTGATTGACCGGAGAAAATCGGAAAATTATCTGCTGATTGAGCTGCCGGAATATAAGGCCCCCAGCGCCAGAACTGTGGCAATCTATGTATGGGAAAAGGTAAAGGACTACCTTACCAAAGCAGGTACTACCATCTTTGTAGCATCTATCCTCATGTGGGTGATCCTGAACTTTGGGCCGCATGGCTATACTACGGAAATGGCAGACAGCTTCGGGTCTATCCTGGGCCATTGGCTTGTACCGATCTTTGCACCGATTGGACTGGGATTCTGGCAGATAGCGGTTGCTCTGATTGCTGGCATCTCTGCAAAAGAGGTTGTGGTGTCCAGTTGTGCCGTTCTGTTTGGGATTCCCAATATCAACTCCGGCGCGGGAATGGATACATTGGTCGGCATCCTGGGTGCAGCCGGTTTTGGACAGCTCAATGCGTTTTGCCTGATGATTTTCTGTCTGCTTTACGTTCCCTGTGCAGCGGCCCTAGCTACAATTCGCAAGGAATCCGGCAGTACAAGGTGGATGCTGTTCTCGGCCCTGTTCCAGTTGGTTGTGGCCTGGGCTGTTACTTTTGTGGTTTATCGTGTTGGACTTTTGCTGTGAGGTATGAATATGACGTTTGGAAAAGTGCTTCGTTCAGCGGCCATTTTATCAGTGGTCGCATTTGGACTTTGGATTTTGAAAAGAGGATCGGAGACCCAAAGCTAATAAGTTGTGAGTTTCCAGTCAGAAAGGAGTTTTAGATGCTTGTTACTGGTATAATCCTTATCGGGATTGTTTTCTATGCAATATGGGCTGTGCGAAAAATCCATAAGAACCGCAAAAATGGTTCTTGTTGTAGCGGCAGTTGTTCCGGTTGTGTAGGAAAGGAATATTGCAGCAAATAAAATCCCGCATATAGCCGATGTTTTCCGTTTTGGAGGGCATCGGCTTTTTCGTATATTTGCACATTCGGCAGGGCTGCACTATAATAGAATTTGCTTTCTGATTGGATTGCACATCCTGCCGATTGGAGCGGTATAAAATGAGAAAAAACTATATAATAAAAGACGCCAGGAGAATCCTGGCAGAACAAATACGAGATAACGGAATGAATACTATGAACAAAAACCCTATCACCAATGCTACGGGGTTATCTGCGATTATTCCAAAAGATAATGACGGATATTGCACCGTCTATAAAATGGACTGTGAGGATGGCCTGGGGCTTATGACAGTCTATCAGGTTTATCCCGGTATCCAGCTTATTTACAATGATTTTGAAGCAACGAGTTGTTATTGGGACGGAACCATTGATAAGAATGTGCTGGAGATCAATCATTGCCGGGAAGGGCGTGAAGGGAGCGTATTGCAAAGCGGTTCCTGCCTGTACCTCGGAGAAGGGGATCTTTCCATTCATACAATGGATAACTGTGCTTCTGAAATGGCCTTTCCTTTGAGACATTATCGCGGAATCTCAGTAGTGCTTGATCTGGAGCTGGTTTCTCAAAATCCGCCTGGAATCCTCGCCGAGAGCGGTATTGGTATTGCAGATTTCAAAAACAAATTTTGTGCCGATGGCGCATGCTTTGTCATGCGGGCCAAGGATGAGATTGAGCATATCTTTTCTGAACTGTATTCCGTACCGGATCGCCTGCAAAAGCCATACTTCATGCTGAAGGTGCAGGAGCTTCTCTTATTCTTGTGTATGGTGGATGTAAATAAAGAAAAGCAGCGAGAGTTATATACTTCTCCCCAGGTGGAGATTGTACGGGACATTCACAAGCGGCTTATCTCCAACTTGCAGGAACGGCCAACGATTGAGGAACTTTCCAAAGAGTATCTTATCAATACGGCAACCTTAAAGGATACGTTCAAGGGAGTTTATGGACAGCCCATTGGAACCTATATGAAAGTGTACCGCATGAAACAGGCCGCTGCTCTGCTTCGCCAGACACAGGCAACCATAGCAGAAATTGCCAGCCAGGTTGGATATGAGAATCAGAGTAAATTTGCAACAGCATTTCGAGATGTCATGAAGATTGCACCGGCTGAATACCGGAAACAAAATAGTGGCGATTGATTGGGCTAGGAAAATTTACGTCTACTGCCGGAGGCAAAATAAAACCAGCAGAAACAAATTGCATTTTGCCCTGCTGGTTTTATTCATAATTTTGCGGATCGGAGGATTTGTAACGTCGGCTGATAAACTGCTCCGCCATACAATCCAGTGTTTTCAAGATAATCTGCCGCTCATCCTCGGTACAGGCCAGAAACTTTCCCATGAAATGCTGTACTTGCTTTTCCTGTTCCGAAGCGTCAGGATAAAACAGCTCATTAGCAGAAATGCCTAATCGCTTGATAAAGGATGCCAGTACATCGTAAGACGGATTTTTCCTGCCCTTTTCAATGTCCTGGAGATGACGAAGCCCTCTGCCGGTTTGATCCGCAAGCTCCTGTTGGGTCAGTCCACATTCTTCTCTTGCATCTCTGAGGCACTGTCCCAAATACACAAATACATCTTCCGGCATGATTGTTCACCTCTATTACATTCTATCGTGCGTAAGGGGAAGTTACCATAACCCAATCACGCGTATTGATATGTGTTTATCATGCACCTTTGAAAGATAAAATATACATAAAAGCCCTGACGGGAGGCCAATAAAAAAAACGGCCTTTCACGGCAGGGCATATTTCCATTACCGCCCGTGACTGCCGTTTGAGGAGTCTACGATGGGCGGTTATTTATTTCAGCAGAATTATGGTTTTCAGGTAGGTGATTACCTAAAAAAATCAATGACCTACCAAAGAGAAATTATACACACGGACACGCGCAATCAAGCGTAAATAATCCGCACAATCGTACAACATATTATACAAAATGCGTCAGACAGCTATTAAGGCCGTCTGACGTTTTTCTTTGTCGATTTTACGGGAATTTTCCCGAACATCCCCGGTGTCGCTCTCCGCCATAGCCATTTCGGTTGCCCTTTGTCCCTAACAACTGAAATGGAGGAAATTATGACCAAGATCAATCTGCGGGAGCAGTATCCCGATTTTTATAAGACCGATTACATTATTGAGGTTCCTGATGAAGTAGCCGCTGTTATGAAAGAGCATGACCGCCTGGAGGCCGCATACCGCCGCCGTACATATTACCACAAGGCGCATTATTCTCTGGATCGCGGAGACGGAATTGAGTATGATGCCCTTTTCGTTTCCATGACCCCTTGTGAGCTGTATGAGCGCAAAGTGACGATGGAGCAGCTTCACGCTGCGATTGCCGCTCTGCCGGACAAGCAGGCCAAGCGCATCTATGCTTACTACTTCCTGGGACTGACAGAATCAGCGATTGCCAAGAGCGAAGGAGTCAGCGTTGCATCGGTCAGCGAATCTATACAGCGCGGCCTTCGGAACATGGAGACTTTCCTTAAAAATCGTCTGTAACGCCCCTGAAAGAAAGGCTCAAAGCCTCACGGTTATTAGAAGGACACGCTATCCTCGTGACCTCAAGATCTTTGAAAACTGAATAGACAGCACAACAGGTACATAACTCATGTACGAGCGAATGTGAAACGCCGCGAAGATGGAGCAGTCAGGGAGGTGATGAAAGAACTGCTTCGGAGCGATCTACGATTTCATAAAACGGATTGTGGCAGATCCGGCGCGATGACTGCATGGGGGCTTAAAGATACTTCCTCACGGCCCGCCAAAGACTTGGGGGGAACCCTGTGGCACACGATACGAACGATGCTGCGGAGTTATGACAGCCGCGCCAGCGGAGACCTGTTGTGTTCCCATCGTCAGGGAGCGTGGCAAATATGACGAGTAATCCGAACAGAATAACAGTAGCCGCACCAGGTTTTTATCCGAAGATTTCTTTCAGACTGGTGCGGCTGTTTAAGTATTAAGATATTAAGGAGGCGAGAGTGATGTTTGAAAAATTCCATCGAGGTGACATATATTCGGCTGATTTAAGCCCTGGTATCGGCTCTGAACAAAGTGGCTCTCGTCCTGTACTCATTCTTCAAAATAATGTGGGAAATTGTTTCAGTCCTACGATTATTATTGCAGCAATTACCAGTGTAAGCAAAAAAAGCAGAAAGTTCCCCACGCATTACCACTTAAATGACAGATGCGGTTTGGTGAAACCATCTGTTGTTATGCTGGAACAGATCAGAACAATCGACAAGTCGAGGTTAAAAAACTATATTGGTCATATAAACAAGGATGACATGGAAAACATAAACAAGACGCTCTTGTGCAGTCTGGGGATTACATAAAAGTGCCGAAAGGCCGTATCATTTTCAGGCCGTGCAAGTAGAGTTATAATTTCGTTAGGAATTGCGGAGGTGATTCTGAATGGAGAATATCCAGAATAAAAGCGCATTGATTCCTTCAGATGAAATCCGGTCAGAAGAACGTCTGGCGGAACAAAAATTTGAAGCGTTTATCACTTCGCTGGCACATATAATCGAGAAATATGGTATGAGAGTGCTGGGCGAGGTTGACGGAGCTGCGTGAGAATCGCAGCTTTACATAGGATATTTTCCAAAAGTAAATTTTGGAGGTATGAATTATGAACCGATATGGAAAACGCTGTGTTTTGTATCCGAGGGTCAGCACAGAGATGCAAGTGGACGGATACAGCCTGGAAGGTCAAAAAAATATGCTGACACGATTTGCGGATCGTGAGGAAATGATCATTGTTGATACTTATGAAGATGCCGGTAAATCCGGTAAATCCATTGAGGGACGGCCTGCCTTTCAAAAAATGCTCAGAGATATTGAGGATGGCTTGGACATTGACTATATTTTAGTGTATAAGCTGTCACGGTTTGGTCGTAATGCAGCAGATATACTTAACTCTTTGGAGTTGGTTCAATCTTATGGTGTAAATCTGATTTGCATAGAAGAAGGGATTGATTCCTCTCAGACAAGCGGAAAACTTTTGATTTCTGTACTATCTGCTGTGGCTGAGATTGAGCGTGAGAATATTATCGAGCAGACGATGAACGGGCGGCGCGAAAAGGCACGGCAGGGTGGATGGAATGGTGGCTTTGCTCCCTACGGATATACACTGGAAGATAACAAGCTGATGATTGAAGAAACAGAGGCTGTGGCAATACGGAAGATTTTTGAATTATATACTTCATCGGAAATCGGTTTGGGTGGTATTGCGAATCAGTTGAACTTACAAGGTATACGGAAAATTCCGAGGCAGAATGGCACATTAGAGGATTGGACAGGACATTTTATTAAACTGATATTGGATAACCCGGTTTATTGCGGTAAAATTGCTTATGGACGGAGAACGAAGGAAAAAGTCAAAGGCACAAAAAACGATTACCAGATGAAAAGAAATGACGATTACATTCTGACAGAGGGACAGCATAAAGGAATCGTTAGTGAGGAGGTATGGGAAAAGGCTCATGCCAAGCGTCTTAGAACCGGAGTAAAGCAACCGTCAAAAATTGGGCGAGATCGAGTTCATTTGTTATCCGGTCTGCTGAAATGCCCGGTTTGTGGAAGTCCCATGTATACGAATAAACACGCATGGACAAATAAAGATGGCACTTACAAAGAAATTTACTATTATGTATGTAGTCGGAATAGGATGGTCCGGGGGAAGCATTGTGAATATAAGGCGATGCTGAAAAAGACCGATATTGAACCGATGGTCATTGAGGCAATTCGTGAGATCGTAAGGAATGAGGAATATGCCCAAGCCATTAAAAAACGGATTGGCGTTCAGATTGACACGAAAGCAGTGGATAAAGAACTGGAGGGCTATCAGGCAAAGCTGAAGGAAGTTGATCTGAATAAAACAAGATTGGAACGGGAAATTGACAGTCTCCCTGCTGATGCAAAATATCGGGAACGAAAGCTCCATGATATGACCTTGCGGTTAGATTCCCTATATGATGTCATTGTTGAGCTGGAGGAAAAAATCGAAGATGCCAGACTTCGGCGAGATGCAATTAAGCAGCAGGCAATTACTCTTGAGAATATTTACAAAATCATGGTGAATTTCGACTGCGTTTATAATATAATAAATGACGAAGAAAAGAGAAATGTGGTCACAGCCTTGATTAAGGAAATTGAAATTTACAGGAATGACGAGTCTGAATATCCGCTAAAGCGGATTGGTCTGAATTTTCCGGTGTTCAAGGATGGCGGGGAAGTTACGGAGCTTTTGTGGGACAAAGGGAATACCGTTGAGACGGTATGCGCATTGTCCAAACTGGATATCCACCAGAAGATCACGGTAGACCTGAAGATGGATGAGTTGGACGTGACTGCTGCAGAGACCAAGGCTACTTATGAAGAGATCCGGGAGTACGTCAAGGAACACACCGGTCTGAACGTGAGCGACCTCTATATTGCACAGGTCAAGCAGAAATGCGGCATCAAGGAGCGGCAGAACTACAACAAGCCTAAGGCTGAGAACCCCAAGCAGCTCAAGTGCCCGCCGGAGAAGGAAAAAGCCATCCGGGAGGCACTGAAGTATTTTAAGGTGATTTGAAATAAAAAAATAGACGGATGTCTGTCAACTGGCAGACATCCGTCCGTTTTTATGATAATCTGTTATGATCGCAGTTCCTCAAGCAATGCCGTGCATCCTTCCAGTATATCCTGCCATGTGGCTTCAAAATCTCCCGTGAACCATGGGTCTGCCACTTCACGGGGATGATCCGTATGCGCCATCAGCAGCGAGACTTTATGCTGTGGGTCTCCGCCGACAAGCTGCAGGATGTCGCACAGATTACTTTCGTCCATACCAATCAGATGATCATACCGTGCATAATCCAGCCGGGTCATCTGCCGGGCGGTCTTGCCGTTGCAGTCGATGCCATGTTCTGCCAGCTTCTGCCGTGCAGGAGGATAGACCGGATTTCCGATTTCCCATGCACTGGTGGCGGCTGATGCGATTTCAAATTGCTCGGATAGTCCTGCCTTGGACGTAAGGTCTTTCATCACATACTCCGCCATCGGGCTTCGGCAGATATTTCCGAGACAAATAAATAAGATCCTGGTCATGCCGGGTCGTTCTCCTTTTGGCTTACAAAAGCATAGCCGCCGTGGGTAGTGCGGATAAAGCTACCGCAGCCGGCCAGCTTCTTTCGCAGATTGGAAACGGTATTTGCCACGACCTTTAAGGTGTCGTCACAGTTTTGTCCCCACACAGCACGGAAAAGCTCTTCTTTTGAGAAGATTTGTCCTTCGTGGGAGGCAAGCATCAGCAGCAAATCGAACTCCAGTCGTGTAAGGGAGACTTTTCTGCCGTTGCACGACACTTCGTGGGTCATTCCGTCCAGTGTAAGCCCCGGAAGAACCAACTTCTCCCATGAATCAATGGATATTTGCTCTGCCTCGATGTGCTCTCGTTCCAGAAGCATCCGGATCTTCTGCTCCAATTCCGGGTCAGGCTGTCGGGTCTTTATAACGATCATGGCAAGCTCCTGCGTGTATTTTACTCTACGGCGGTATCCATTTCCCGGAGCAGGTTTACCATCTCGATGGCACTGACTGCACAGTCATAGCCTTTATTACCTGCTTTGGTGCCTGCCCGCTCGATGGCCTGTTCGATGTTTTCGGTGGTCAGAACACCAAAGAGGACGGGAACCCCGCTTTCCAGCGAGACCGTGGCAATGCCTTTGGAAACCTCATTGCACACATAGTCGTAATGGCTGGTAGAACCGCGAATCACGGCACCAAGGCAGATCACAGCATCATACTTTCCGCTTTTTGCCATTTTAGAGGCAACCAGTGGGATCTCAAAAGCACCCGGAACCCATGCAACATGAATATCAGCGTCCTGCACATCGTGCCGGAGCAGACCATCCATTGCTCCGCTCAGAAGTTTGGACGTGATAAATTCGTTGAATCGGGCAGCTACGATACCGACCTTGATATTCTGAGAAACCAGCTTGCCTTCAAATGTTTTCATTTTTAAATACCTCTTTCGTTGTTAATATTCCAGAAGATGCCCCATCCGTGCCTGCTTCGTTTTCAGGTAAAACAGGTCATACGGGGTCGCCGTCATCTGAATGGGTACGCGCTCGGAGATCTCCAGCCCAAACTCGGAGAGCTGATATACTTTGTCCGGGTTATTGGTAAGCAGGCGCAGGCTTTTTACGCCAAGTTCCCGGAGGATCTGTGCGCCGAGATAATACTCCCGTTCATCTCCATGGAACCCCAGAGCGAGATTGGCTTCCAGCGTATCCATGCCCTGCTCCTGAAGTTCATAGGCACGCAGCTTGTTGATCAGACCGATGCCCCGGCCTTCCTGCCGCATATAGAGCAGGATACCCCGGCCTTCTTTTTCGATCTGCGTCATGGCAGCGGCCAGCTGCTGGCCGCAGTCACAACGCAAAGAGCCAAATGTATCTCCTGTCAGGCATTCCGAGTGGACGCGGCACAGAATATCCTTTCCATCGCCAATGTCACCTTTTACCAGTGCAATGTGATGCTCTCCGTTCAGGCGGCTCACAAAACCATAAGCTCTGAAGGTGCCATACTTGGTGGGCAGGTTCACTGCCGTCACCTGATCGACCAGTTTATCGTGACACTTGCGGTACTCCTGTAAATCACGGATGGTGATGAATTTGATCTGGAAACGCTCTGCCAGCTTTGCCAGTTCAGCGGTGCGCATCATCGTGCCATCCTCCCGCATGATCTCGCAGCACAGGCCGCATTCTTTCAGCCCTGCCAGACGGCACAGGTCAACGGTTGCTTCCGTGTGACCGTTGCGCTCCAACACACCGTTCTTTTTTGCCAGAAGGGGGAACATATGGCCCGGTCTGCGGAAATCTTCTGCTTTTGCGTGATCGTCCACACAAGCCATCGCCGTAATGGAACGCTCTGCGGCAGAAATGCCCGTAGAAGTAGAAACGTGGTCGATGGACACCGTAAATGCCGTTTCATGGTTGTCGGTGTTATGCTGCACCATCTGCGGAAATTGCAGCTTCTGGACGAAAGCTTCGGACATCGGCATACAGATCAGACCTTTGCCGTGGGTCGCCATAAAGTTGACGTTTTCGGTGGTGGCAAATTCGGCAGCACAGATGAAGTCCCCCTCGTTTTCACGGTCGGGGTCATCCGTTACCAGAATGATTTTTCCTTGCTTCAGGTCTTGCAAAGCTTCGGGAATGGTATTGAAGTTCATCGTAAACTCTCCTTAAAAGCCGCAGCGCAGCAGCATTTCTTTTGTGAGCGTGTTTTGCTTCGGTGTTTCTGATGGAAGCAGCCTCTCGATATATTTTCCAACAACATCGGTTTCCAAATTGACAAAATCCCCTTTGTGCCGTTGGTTCAGGTTCGTCTGACGGACGGTGTGCGGTATCGTGGACACGGAAAAGCCCGTAGGTTCCACCGCAGCCACGGTCAGGCTGATACCGTCTATTGTGATAGAGCCTTTTTCAACGACATAGCGAAGGATCGCAGAATCTGCATGAATGGTGTACCAGATAGCCGTATCGTCTTTTCGGATATTAGCAATGCGTCCGACGCCATCCACATGGCCTGCTACGATGTGTCCGCCAAAACGTCCGTTGGCCGGCATGGCACGTTCCAGATTGACAGCACTTCCAACGGTGAGCTGTGCAAGTGCAGAGCGGTTCAAGGTCTCGTGCATGACATCCGCAGCAAAGCTATCCGGGAAGAGCTGCCTGACGGTCAGGCAGATGCCGTTGACGGCGATGCTGTCGCCGATCCTGGTTCCTTCCAGAACCGTTTTTGCACGAACAGTCAGTACGGCGGAATGCTGTCCCCGATTGATGGACTTTATTGTTCCGACTTCTTCCACGATTCCGGTAAACATGGGTACTCCACCTCACTTTCGATCAGGAAATCTTTGCCAAGCTGTTCCAATCGGCTGTTCTTCAGGCGGAATGCAGCATCCGGAAGCGGGACACCTGCACCCTCAATGGGTGCTTTGGCATCCCTTCCTCCGAACAGCTTCGGGGCAATGTAAGCCTGTACCTGCTGCACGATGCCACTTTCCAGTGCAGACCAGTTCAAGGTTCCGCCGCCTTCCAGCAGAATGCTGTCGATCTGCTCCTGCCCCAGCTGTTCCATCAGTTGCAGAAGATTCACATGACCGCAATGCGCTTCCAGACAAAGGACCCGGCACCCGGCCTGTTGATATGCCGCCTGCTTCTCCGGGTCGCCGCAGCAGGTCGCAAGAATGGTCGGAACCTGTTTGGCGGTCATGACCACCTGTGATTGCAGCGGTGTCCGCAAATGTGTATCACAGATGATCCGGACGGGATCACGGCCACCCTCTATCCGGCAGGTCAGCAGCGGGTCATCTGCTAGGATGGTTCCGACTCCCACCATAATGCCGCGGAATCGGTGTCGCTGCCGTTGAACATGATTCCGGGCAATTTCCCCGGTGATCCATTTGGAAGCGCCTGTGTATGTGGCGATTTTTCCGTCCATCGTCATGGCGTATTTCATGGAAACGAAGGGGCGTTTTGTGGTGATATAGTGGAAGAACACCTTGTTCAGCGCATCGCATTCCTCTTGCAGAACATTTTCGGTCACATCTATGCCGTGTGCGCGCAGGATTGCAATTCCTTTTCCAGCCACCAGCGGATTCGGGTCAGCAGAACCCACGACCACCCGGTGAATGCCCGCGTCCAGAATCGCATCCACGCAGGGCGGCTGCTTTCCGTAATGGCAGCACGGCTCCAATGTCACATACAGGGTCGCTCCCTGCGGATCTTCGGTGCAGGATGCCAGCGCATTGCGCTCCGCATGAGCCTGACCGTATCTCTGGTGCCAGCCCTGTCCGATGATCCTGCCCTCTTTTACGACCACGGCACCCACCATCGGGTTGGGAGATGTCCATCCGCAACCCTTTTTTGCAAGCTGCAAAGCCAGACGCATATACTCTTTGTCGTTCATCGTGTCGCCTCCAAAAGAAAAAGCCCTGAACAAAACCGTTCAGGGCAAGCCGAAAAGACACAAGGAACCCTTATGCAAAAAAGAAAGCTCCAGAATGCAAACGCATCCCAGAGCAGCCTCCACAAGCGCAGAACCGTGCGGGCTCTGCGCTTGGTATCTTCTTTCATCCAGACTGTACTGTCGGCTTCGGAGTTTCACCGAATCATGCCTTACGGCTCGTGGGCTGTACCACCGGTAGGGAATCACACCCTGCCCTGAAGATTTCTGATTCAATTACAGCGGCATTATAGCACGGCTCCTTTCGGATTGCAAGGGCATTCTGCAAACCGGGACGAAACCGGGATGAAGCGAATCGCTACAACAATAAAATCACATCGTCCGTAGGACAATGTGAACGGAGAATCCAAAGGGGCGCGGGTCGCCAGTGGCAACCTCAAAATGCGTTGCATTTTGAAGCGCTTGACCGAGCCGACAGGCGAGAGCAGCGCCCTTTGGCACACGACTTTGCTTGCAAAGTCTATTCCGAACAAGACGGTACGAACGGGAGGTGCTGGAAATGGCAGCAGAAAAGACCAAGGTCTACACATGAAGGTAGATACCACTGCCATTGAGCAGGAGATCGCCGCCTATGAGAAGCAGCTACGGCAGCACTACTCCACAAAATCCCGGCTTATGGAGGAGATCGACAGCCTTGACCCGGACGACCGGCACTTTATCGCCCGAAAATCTGACCTTGACGACCGCCTTTATAAGATGTACGATAAAATCGAAGAGGTGGAAAATGGACTGATGGATGCCCGGGCAAAGAAGCAGACCATTGAAGCCGACAAAATCACAGGCGACAACATCTATAAGATCCTGATTTGCTTCGACAAGCTTTATGCCACCATGACCGAGGCGGAACGCCGCAGACTGGTGGAGATTTTGATCGACGAGGTGCAGATCTACCCGGAACGCCAGCCTAACGGACAGTGGCTGAAGTCCGTCCGGTTCAAGCTGCCTATCATCGACCATGACCTTGAATTGAGTTTGGACAATCAGGATCGTGTCGAGGTCGTGTGTTCGATGGTTAGATTCAAAAAGCATTGATCTAATGTGAAGTAGGGTGAACTGTTTTATGGATTCTGTTACACAGCGTATAAAAATGATCCAGCAATATGAAGGAAAATAAGAAGACCTGTGCGGTCTGGTGAAAAATAACAACACAAATAGTACAGAGAAAAGGAGCATCCCATGAACGCAAATATCAATTATGATGAGATCCCGGATACCAGTGCCGTGCAGGAGGACCTGCTTGCGGCGCTGAGCAGCCAGCATGTGACCGTGCACACGAATGAGGAGCCGGACTTCGACTACATGGAAAACGGGGATGTGGCTTTTGTGGTCAAGAACCCGCACAATGATGAGAATTTGCTCATTGAACTGGGCGGCGAGTTCTCGGTGTTCTTCGGCCTGTGGCATGGGCAGTACAAGGCCGTGGAGTACGACTACGACCGCATGAAGAAGGACATTGCAGCCATTCTGGCGGGCAATGCCGGTGCGCTGAGCCTGTATGCCGATGGCAGATGGCAGGGCAGTACCCTCTGCCCGGAGAAGGTGTCTGCCGATGCCGACATGGAAAAGCTGCTGGAACGCTGCTGGCAAAAGCAGGAGCCAAAGGAAAAACTGCTGGCACAGGGCGGCAGGGTGGAACTGCTCTACTGGGACCCGGCGGAAAATAAGAGCTTTATGATTCCGGCAAAGAACTGAATTATAACAAAAAGGACACACCATAACGGCGTGTCCTTTTTGTTATACGATATGAAGCTCAGATCTTCTCGATGGTGATGCTCCAATCAGCGGTCATGGCCTCGTCCGGCTCCAGCACTTCGTGCTTGCCTTCCTCATTGACGCTGTTGGCCCAGCCGTTCCACGGCTCCATGCACACAAAGCTCTCGGCATCCTGCTGCCACAGCACGGCGTGGTCGAAGCTGTCGTCGGCATCCACAGTCACCTTGTGGCCGCTGCCGCTGTCGGTGAGGGTCATGGGGAACTGCACGCCGGTCAGCAGGCGCACGCTGTTGTCCGCACCTTCCTTGCGGGTGAGGGTGATCTTTTCCGGGGCAGCGGGCTGCTCGCCCTTGGCGCTCTCGGAACAGGTGGCGCACTTGATATCGAAGTCCACATTCTCCAGCTTGGAAGCCTTGAAGTAGGGGTGGAAGCCGAAGCTGAAGGGCATGTTGGTGTCGCCCTCGTTGATCACGGTCATGTTGATGGCGGCAGTGTTGCCCTCAAGGTTATAGTTCATCAGCACGGTGAAATCGAAGGGATAGAGGAACTTGGTCAGCGGGGTGGACTCCAAAATCAGGGTCACGCCGTCCGGGCCGACGCTCTCCACATCCCATGCGCACAGGTCGGCAAAGCCGTGGTTCTCCATGGGGTATGCCTTGCCGTCAAAGATGTGCACGCCGTTATCCGGCAGGCCGCAGTTGGGGAACAGCACCGGCACGCCGAAGCGGGGGCGGTTGCACTCGGAAAAATTGGGGTGGCGGGTCCAGATGTACTCCTCGCCGTTCAGGGAGAAGCCGGTGATCATGCCGCCGCGCTCCGGGGTGATGACCAGCTCGGTCTTTGCCTCAGCATCGGTGATAACGTACTGCTCATAGCAGGCACCGTTTTCGGTGACATAACGGGTGGTGATCTGATTCATAGTTCAGTCCTCCTTATGTTTCTGGTTCTGTGCCAGTTTTTCAAAATAATAATCAATGCCATAGCGGATGAGATATTTTATGACCCTTGCAATAACGGCCACGATAGCGGCAAAAATGCCGCCGTAAAGCAGAAACGCATAGATCATCATGCGAGTGGTCATAGCCATAAAAACACTTCCCTTCCGTTTTCATGCACAAAGAGGCTGCCGTACAGCCAAAGTGCCATACAGCAGCCTCGAAACGATTACAGAACGACGCCGTCCTTGAAGATGGAGATCTCGCGGAAGCCGTGCTTCTCGGCCTTGGTCTGCTCACCGCTTGCAACGCGGATGACCAGATCCAGCAGGTCCTTTGCAGCCTCGTCGATGGTCTTTTCGCCATCGGCGATCACGCCGGTGTTGAAGTCGATCCAGCCGGATTTCTTCTGGGCCAGCGGGGTGTTGGTGGAGATCTTCAGGGTGGGAGCCGGGGCCGAGAACGGAGTGCCGCGGCCGGTGGAGAACAGGATCAGGTGTGCGCCTGCGGCGGTCATGGCCGTGGCAGAAACCAGATCGTTGCCGGGGCCGTACAGCATGTTCAGGCCCTTGGTGACAACGGGATCACCGTAGCCGATCACGTCCATGATGGGGGCAGTGCCGCCCTTCTGGACGCAGCCGCAGCTCTTGTCTTCCAGCGTGGTGATGCCGCCCTGCTTGTTGCCCGGAGAGGGGTTATCGTAGACCACCTCGTTGTGGCTGATGAAGTAATCCTTGAAGCCGTTGATCATGTGCTCAGCCTTGACAAAGACGTCATGGTTGATGCAGCGATCCATCAGGAAGCCCTCAGCACCGAACATCTCGGGCACCTCGGTCAGCACGGTGGAACCGCCGCGCTGGCCCATCATGTCGGAGAAGCGGCCGATGGTGGGATTGGCGGTGATGCCGGACAGGCCGTCCGAGCCGCCGCACTTCATGCCCACCACCAGATCGGACACGGGGATAGGCTCACGCTTGAACTGCCCGGCATAGGCAGCCAGCTCCTTGAGGATATCGCGGGCAGCGGTGAACTCGTCGTCCACCTCCTGACAGGTGAGGAACTTCACACGGTCGTGGTCGTACTCGCCCAGCTCTTCCACGAACTGATCGTGCTGCAGGTTCTCGCAGCCCAGATGCAGCACCAGAACGGCGGCAGCATTGGGGTGGCGCACCAGCGCAGCCAGCAGCTTGCGGGTCTGTGCATGGTCGTGGCCGGTCTGGCTGCAGCCGAAGGGATGGGTGAAGGTGTACAGGCCCTCGATGGAGCCGGTGACCAGATCCTGATTGTCGGCAACGATCTTCTTGGCGATGTCGTTGACGCAGCCCACGGTGGGGATGATCCAGATCTCATTGCGGATGGCGGCACGGCCGTCCTTGCGGCGGAAGCCCATAAAGGTCTCCGGCTCGACCTTGGGCAGGGGAGCCAGATCCGGGGCGGGGTTGTAGCTGTACTCTACCTCACCGGACAGGTTGGTGTGCACGTTGTGGGTGTGCATCCAGCTGCCGGGAGCGGCATCTGCGGTGGCGTGGCCGATGGGAAAGCCGTACTTGATCACGTTCTCACCGTTCTTGATGGGCTTTACGGCCATCTTGTGGCCCTGCGGAATGTCCTCCAGAGCAGTCACAGAAAGACCGTCCACTTCCACCAGCGTGCCCTTGGCAATGGGGTGCAGGGCAACGACCACGTTGTCGATGGGGCTGATATGAATTGCCTGCGGCATAGTAGTTCTCCTTATCATATCGCACAAAAGGGCTGCTGCCCAAAGCAGCAGCCCTTTGTTGTGCGGGTAGGTTGATTTTTCAGGCTTACAGGCAGCTCTTGTAAGCAGCCTCGGCACCCTGAGTGCGGATCATTTCCAGATCAGCCAGAACAGCGGCCTCCAGACCCTCGATCTTGGTCAGATCCTGATCCCACATCTGGGTGTTGGTCAGCACGGCGTTCACCAGCTGAGCAGCGGTGTCGTCCTTGTGTGCATAGTAGAAGTCCAGTGCCCATGCGTCATCCTGGATCTTGTAGGTGTTGCCGGCGGGGCGCTTGCAGATCAGGCCGTCGGCGGTGCGCTCCTGAATGTCGCTCGAATAGAAGGCAATGTAGGCTGCCAGAGACATGGTCAGGCACTTGGGCAGCTGCTTCTGCTCCTCGATGTAAGCCAGGAAGGAAGGCATGTTGCGGGCCTTCCACTTGGAGGTGGAGTTCAGGGAGATGCTCATCAGCTCGTGGTTGACGAAGGGGTTGTTGAAGCGGTCCTCAACAGCGGAAGCAAACTCTTCCAGATCCTTCTTGTCCAGCGGCAGGGTGGGGATGATCTCCTCGTGCAGCATCTTGTTCATGAAGCCGCGGATGGTGTCGTTGTGCATGCAGTCACGCACAATGTCGAAGCCGGCCAGATATGCGCCCAGAACGAAGCCGGTGTGTGCACCGTTCAGGATGCGGACCTTGCGCTTCTTGTAGGGGGTAACATCGGGCACGACCATGACGTTCACGCCGGCCTTCTTGAACGGCAGCTTGTCCTCCAGCTCAGCGGGGCCTTCGATGACCCACACGCCGAACACTTCGCCCACGTCCAGAGCGGCATCATGGTAGCCGTTGGCCTCTTCCATGGCAGCCAGTTCCTTGGGATCGCGGATGCGGCCCGGAACGATGCGGTCCACCAGAGTGGAGCAGAAGGTGTTTGCGTTGTTCATCCAGTCGATGAAGGCAGGCTCCAGATCCCAGTCCTTGGCGTAGTTGTTGCAGCACTTCTGCAGCTCCTTGCCGTTGTTGTCGATCAGCTCGCAGGACAGGATGGCCAGACCCTTGTCAGCAGCACCGTTGAATGCCTTGTAGCGCTCGAACAGCACGCGGGTCAGCTTTGCGGGGAAGCTGTTGGGAGGAACCTGATCGAACTGGCTGTCGCCCTGCGTGTAGGCGATGCCAGCCTCAGTGGTGTTGGAAACGATGGTCTCCAGATCGGCAGAGCGTGCCAGCTCCAGCACTTCGTCCCACTTGCCGTCGATGTAGGGGCACACACAGTCGGACACGCAGGAGATCACGCGCTTTGCATCGACCTTCTGGCCCTTCTCACTGCCGCGCAGGTACAGGGTGTACAGGCCTTCCTGCTCGTTGATCCAGTCTGCCATCTGGGGGAAGTTGCTGATGGGCTGCACCAGCTTGACCTTGCCGTTGTAGCCGGCCTTCTCGTTTGCGATGTCATAGAAGTAATCCACGAAAGCACGCAGGAAGTTGCCCTCGCCAAACTGCATGACCTTGACGGGTGCATCCTTCAGGATGTAGCCGTTGTAGCCGGTGCCTTCCAGAACCTTGTAGTTCAAAGTTTCCATCTTGTTGATCTCCTTTATAAACTTGCTTTGCTTATCAGAGAGCCTCTTTGTCTGCCCTCTGCTCCTTACCCTATTTTATGCTGTTGTATACAAATAAGTCAAGAGCTTTGTGCAATATTTTTAGCCTTAAGGTGACGATTTGGGGCATTTCCAGCGAAAAGCACAATTGTGTGCTAGAAAATTTGTCACTTTTTCAGTTGTATACATGCGAATTTTCCGTTATACTAAAGGTAAGACAAACCTGCCCGTGCAGGCGGGCGTCCCGTTGTACACAAGGTTTGACGGATTTTTAACAAAAACCATCAGAGAAAAGGAGTTATCGACCCATGAAAGCATTTATGGATAAGGAATTCATGCTCCAGTCTCCCACTGCTCAGCATCTGTACCATGACTACGCTGCGGATATGCCTATCTGCGACTACCACTGCCACATCCCTCCCCGTGAGATCTACGAGAACCGCCGCTTTGAGAACATCGCTCAGGTATGGCTGGGCGGCCGCAACCCGGACGGCAGCTACTTTGGCGACCACTACAAGTGGCGCGTGATGCGTTCCAACGGTGTGCCCGAGGAGTACATCACCGGTGATAAGCCCGACCGCGAGCGCTTCCAGAAGTTTGCAGAGGCTCTGCCCATGGCCATCGGCAACCCGATGTACCACTGGACCAACCTCGAGCTGCATGTGTTCTTTGGCTACGACGGCGTGCTGAACGGCGATACCGCTGAGGAAGTCTGGAACCTGTGCAACGACAAGCTGCAGCATGATCCCAAGCTGACTGTCCGCGGCCTGATCGAGCAGTCCAACGTGGCCTTCATCGGCACCACCGATGACCCCATCGATGATCTGTACTGGCACAAGAAGATCAAGGAAGATCCCACCATCAAGTTCACCGTGGCTCCTTCCTTCCGTCCCGATAAGGCAATCAACATCAACAAGCCCGGCTTTGCCGAGTACATGGGCAAGCTGGCTGCTGTTGTGGGCAAGGAAAAGCTGGCCTGCATCGATTGCGTCACCGACGCTCTGACCAAGCGCATCGAGTTCTTTGCCGAGATGGGCTGCCGCGCTTCGGACCACGGTCTGGATTACATCCCCTACCGTGAGGCCACCAAGGAAGAGGTCAACGCCATCTACCAGAAGGTGATGGCCGGCGAGACCTGCACCACCGAAGAGGCTGAGAAGTACCAGACCTACATCCTGATCCATCTGGGCAAGCAGTATCACCGTCTGGGCATTGCCATGCAGATCCACTACAACTGCCTGCGCGGTGTGAACCGCAAGATGAACGCTCTGCTGGGACCCGACACCGGCTTTGATATGATCAACACCGCTACCTGCGGCGGCGAGATCGCAAGCCTGCTGAGCGCCCTGAACGACACCGACGAGTGCCCCAAGACCATCATCTACAGCCTGAACCCCGCCGACGACGCACAGATCGGCACCATTCTGGGCTGCTTCCAGAACAGCGAGGTGCCGGGCAAGATCCAGCACGGCTCCGCATGGTGGTTCAATGACCACAAGATCGGCATGGAAGAGCAGATGACCCGCCTGGCAAGCCTGGGCCTGCTGGGCAACTTCGTTGGCATGCTGACCGACAGCCGCAGCTTCCTGAGCTACACCCGTCATGACTACTTCCGCCGCATCCTGTGCAACATCATCGGCCAGTGGGTCGAGGATGGCGAGTATCCCAACGACGAGAAGGCTCTGGAGAAGATCGTCAAGGGCATCTGCTTCGACAACGCAAAGCGCTACTTCAACCTGTAACGCCTGAACCTGAATAAGGCATAACACAAAGCCCCCGGAACGGTGTGAAACGTTCCGGGGGCTTTTGCTGTAAGCAGATAATGTTTACTTTACAAGGCTGCGCAGCACGACACGTGCAGTGGAAACGTCGGAACCAAGCAGGGTGTCGTAGGCGTTCAGGACGTCGCGGATGGCCTGCAGGTTGTCCTTGGTCAGGGTGTAGGTCTTGGTGGAGCCGTCCTTGCCGGTAAAGGTGGCGGTGACGCTCTTGGCGGCAAGCCACTCGTTCAGCCAGCTGGTCTCGTCGTCCATATCGAACAGCTCATAGGCGAACCATGCCTTGAGGTCGTTGTCGTAGCCGCCGATGAACTCTTCACCACAGGTGAAGTCGTAGTAGTTATCCTCGGTCTCTACCCGAACAGATTTCATGTCCAGCTTTTTATTGCCGAAGTAGGTCATGCCCAGACTGAGATACACGGTGGGATCATCGTTGGTAACGAACAGGTAGGGGTACAGACCGCAGGAGGCCTTTTCCATGCTGGCCTCCTCGTAGGGAGAATCGATCTGCCAGCCCTCGGCCTCGCTGTCATAGGTGACAGTGAGCTTGGACAGGGCAGAGCGCAGCTGCGCCTCCGAGACCGAATTTACGGCAGAAAGCGAGGCGGAGGCAGAGACGTCTGCGGGGCTGACGGCCAAAGCGGAGACACTGCAGGTGAGCAGTGCGGCAGTGCACAGGACGGCAAGGATGCGCTTGAAGGATCCTGTCGATTTCATGAGAAGCTCCTTTCGATCTGACAAAATGGAATGTGCTCTCTTAAAGTATATCAGATTTTGTCCGTAGAAACAAGAAAAATCGTGAAATGCTTTTTCGCATCGAAATGACAGGAAGAACCGGAAATTATACCTGATGGGCTTCCAGCCAGTCGGTCATCTGCTGGGCAATGCCCTTGATGCTGCCTTCCTCAAAGGGAACCTTCAGCCCGGCGGTCTCCAGCAGCTCGGTGTAGCTGGCCGTACCGGCGCGGCGCACAAGGCGCAGGTAGCGTTGCCATGCATCCTTGTGGTCGGTCAGGCTCAGCAGGAAGAACTGCAGCGCGGCCATGGTGGACAGGCAGTAGTCGATATAATAGAAGGGGCACTCATAAATGTGCAACTGGCGCTGCCAGCCTGCACCGCGGCCATAGAAGGGAAGACCGGCAAAATCGATCCACGGGCGGTACTTCTTTTCCAGCTTGAGCCACTCGGCATTGCGTTCATCGGGGGTCAGATCCGGGTTCTGGTACATGATGTGCTGGAACTCGTCCACTTCGCATCCGTAAGCAAGGAACACAAAACTGTCCTCGGCGTGCAGCAGGGCGTATTTGTCGGTGTCCTTGCCAAACAGCAGATGATGCCACGGTGCGGTCAGGAACTCCATGGCCATGGAGTGGATCTCGGCGCTCTCCATGCCGGGACATTCCAGATCGGCGGGCACTTCGGGATCACGCTCGGCCACATAGCCCTCAAAGGCGTGGCCGCACTCGTGGGTCAGCACGTCCACATCGCCGGAGGTGTTGTTCCAGTTGGCAAAAATGAAGGGGGCCTTGTAGCTGGGCAGGCTGGTCATGTAGCCGCCGGACATCTTGCCGGGACGGCTCTCCACATCGAACAGCTCGCTGTCCTGCATAAAGTCGATGAACTCGGCGGTTTCCGGGCTAAGCTCATGGTACATGGTGCGGGCGGCATCCATACGGGCTTTGTAGCCGGGAATGGGCTTGGGATTGCCGTCCTTGAACATGATGGGCAGATCGGTGAAGGTGGGGCGGGCAATGCCGGTGCGCTTTGCACGCATGGCCATCACCTTTTGCAGCTGGGGCACCACATCGTTTGCCACCTGATCGCGGAATTTCCGGATCTCCTCCGGGCCGTAGCCGATGCGG
Organism: Faecalibacterium sp. BIOML-A1; assembly: GCF_009679715.1. Classification (NCBI taxonomy): domain Bacteria; kingdom Bacillati; phylum Bacillota; class Clostridia; order Eubacteriales; family Oscillospiraceae; genus Faecalibacterium; species Faecalibacterium sp. BIOML-A1. Next base: position 23,283 of record NZ_WKZJ01000014.1, on the reverse strand, counting down.
TTCATGCGCACATAGGAAAGCTCACTGTAGTCGTGATAGCCCATCACCCGGGCCTGTGCATTCAGGTTCTTCACGATCTCGCCGTACAGCTCGTCCAGTTCGGCACGGTGGGCGTCAAAATAACCGGCCTCGGCCTCGTAGGCGGCGCGGCGCACGGCAGGGTCCAGATCCTCCTTGTAAGGGCCCAGCTGCGGGATGGTGAGCTGTTTGCCGTCCAGTTCCACCAGTGCGCCGCCGTAGATCTGCTGGTAGCGGCTCACCAGAGCATTGAACTGCTGCTGCAGCTCCACGGTGCGGTCATCCATGCCCAGAACGGCATTCTTCATACCGGCCACACAGGTGGTGCCGAATTTTTCGGTCAGGGCATCCACATGCGGGTTCGCAAGGAAAGAGCGGCTGATCTCTACGCTGGCGTTGGTCACGGCGGGGCCGTTGGCATCAAAGAAGTCCTGCTCGGCCTTCCAGTAAGCGTCGCGGGTGTCGCAGGTGTAGTGGATGTTGGCAAGGTTCGCGGCGGTGTTGTACTCTGCAAAGGCTTCGCTCTGCTCATAGTAGAGCCGGACAAGGGCATCGCCGTCCGGTGCGGCAGCGGCCTTTGCGGCCAGCTCTTTGCACCGGGCCAGCAGGGCACCGATGTCCGGGCGGGTATAGGTCATTTCGTTGAATTTCATCGGGAAACATTCCTTTCCGGGAGAAGACTCCATATTTAAGGTTAAACCCATCTTACCACGTTATGCGGCAAATGAAAAGGGGACACAGGCCAAAACCCGGCAGATGCTATGCACAACTGCTAAAATTTGACGATGTGGTTTGGCAAAGTTGTCTGTGCAGGCGGTTGCATGGCTGTGGCAAAAGGACTATAATAAAACCATCAACAGAGTAAGACCATGTGCGTTAAGTGCCGCATCAACGGGGAGTTGTGCTGTGGACGAAGGTGTACCCGCGGTGCATGGTCTGCATCCCGCTGCTGCATGGACTTGGGTGCAGGCGAGACGGCTTGCGTCCCGCCCGGAAGTGAAAGTTGTTGGATTCACGCCCTCCTTTGTGCGGTTTGTCACAGGGAGGGCGTTTTTGTTTGTGCAGACCGCCCGCCCGGTATTCCTTTTGCAAGGAGGACAGTTGATATGAACAACTCGAAAAATTCCGTCCGCACGCTCACCATGCTGGCCTTGCTGGTGGCAATGAGTATCGTGTTCAGCCGGGTGCTGAGCATCTCCACCGGCTTTGTGCGGTTCAATCTGGGCAGCCTGCCGGTGCTGCTGGCAGCGCTGCTGTTCGGCCCCGGTGCCGGCTTTGCCGTGGGCGCTGTGGCCGATATGATCGGCGGCGTGCTGGCAGGCTACGCCATCAACCCGCTCATCACGCTGGGCGCGGGTGCCATTGGTCTGGTGGCGGGGCTTGCATGGCAGAAGCTGCCCGGGCTGCGCACCGGCCTGCGGCTGCAGATCAGCGTGCTGCTGGGACACTTTGTGGGTTCCATGGTCATCACCTCGCTGGCACTGCGCATCTTCTACGGCTACCCGTGGGCAACGCTGGCAGTGCGCATCCCCAATGCACTGATCCTGGCTGCGGTGAACACTGTGCTGCTGCGCATCCTGCTGGAGAACCGTACCCTGATGAAGATGGTGAAAAAGTAAAAAGAGGCATTACAATGAATTACGAACAGGCAATGGAATACATCCATGCGGTCCAGTGGGCCGGCCACAAGCCCGGCCTGACGCGCACCCGCACCCTGCTGGCCGCACTGGGCGACCCGCACAAACAGCTCAGATTCGTGCATGTTGCTGGCACCAACGGCAAGGGCAGCACCGCCGCCATGATGGCGTCCTGCCTGCAGGCCGCGGGCTATCGGGTGGGCCTGTACACCTCGCCCTTCATCAACCGCTTCAACGAGCGCATCCAGATCAACGGCGTGCAGATCCCGGACGAAGAGCTGGTGAAACTGGTGGAGCAGGTAAAGCCCGCCGCCGATGCCATGGAAGATGTGCCCACCGAGTTTGAGATCATCACGGCGCTTGGGATGCTCTATTTTGCCCAGCAAAAATGTGAGATCGTGGTGCTGGAGGTGGGCCTTGGCGGCACGCTGGATTCCACCAACGTCATTGATGCCCCGGAGTGCGCAGTCATCACGGCACTGGGTATGGATCATGTGAAGGAGCTTGGCCCCACTCTTGCGGACATTGCCGCCGCCAAGGCGGGGATCATCAAGGAAGGCTGCCCGGTGGTGAGCTATGGTGGTGTGCCGGAAGCGGATATTGTTATCCGCCGCGTCTGTGCTGAAAAGCATGCCGAGCTGACTGAGGTGGATTTCAGCAGGCTGAAATACGAGGGCGGCAGCCTTGACGCAGTGGAGTTCGACTTTGACGGCCTGACGGATGTGCACCTGCCCCTGATCGGCAGCTATCAGCCGCGAAATGCGGCGCTGGCTATCACGGCTCTGCGGGTGATGCGCACCCATGGCTGGAACATTCCGGAAAGCGCCATCCGTACCGGTCTTGAAACGGTCAGCTGGCCGGGCCGCTTTGAACTGCTGCGGCACGCGCCCGCGTTCCTGCTGGACGGCAGCCACAACGCCCACGGAATGCGTGCCACGGTGCAGAGCCTGAGAGACCGATTCCCCGGGCAGAAGTTCGTTTTTCTGGTCAGCATCATGGCAGACAAGGATGTGGACCAGATGCTCAGCCTGCTGGCACCGCTGGCGGTGCGGTTCGTCACGGTGGCGGCGCACACGCCGCGCGCCATGCCTGCCGAAACGCTGGCAGAACACATCCGGGCCTATGGCTGCAGGGCGGAAGCGGAAGCTTCCATTGAAGCGGGCGTGGCCCGGGCGGTGGAGCTGGGCGGCGAAGGCCCGGTGTGCGCACTGGGCACGCTGTATTTCTCTGGCGATGTGCGGAAGGCGTTTGCGGAACTTGTGAAGGGCTGAGGATTTAAAATGGCTCCGCGTGCGCTGCGCCATCATCAGCGGAAAAATATTTTTATATTTGCAAATCAGGAAAATCTGCGGATTTTCCTGATTTGCTTTTTTCACGGTAAGGGCCGTAACGGCTGACGGCATCTTGCTGCTGTCAGCCTGCGGCTGTCGCGCAGCGGATAAAGCGAAAGCTTGCCCGCACGGCTTGTCGCGTAAGCGACTTCAAATCGGCGGAACACAAAAAATCCTTTAGCGAAGCGACTTGGATTTTTTGTATGGAGCCCAACAGCTTTGGGGTCTGAAAGGGGCGAGCAGCCCCTTTCTCGTTGCGGGGTGGGTGGAGTCCAGAGGCAGGGAGGGGGGACTCGAAACACCCCTCCCTGCCTCTGGCCCAGCGGAGCGTCCCCGGCGGCGATGATTTTTATAAAAGCTATGAAGCCTGTCCCACGCGACCGCTCTCTGCACAAGAAGCAACTTTTTCTGTGAAAAAGCAAACAAGCCAGCTCCGCAGGGCTGGCTTATTTGCAATAAAAAATAATTTTCCGCTAAAAATGCCCAGAGTGAAACGGAGGGCATTTAAATGGTTAGGCCTGCGATAGCACAGACAAAAAGAAAAAGCGGTGACTCGTGCAGGTTGAGTCATCGCTTTTCTTGCCCCTTGTGGGGCAGGCAGGGTAAATGATAAGAAGGTAAATGAAGAAAATAGCAATTTTAAGAACAAAGGTTTTGTGCTGAGCGAAGAACCGCTCGTAGAAGTTCATGTATCCAACGTAATGCCTTTGTTGGATACAACATACCACTTTTTTGGAAGAATTACAAGCCCTTTTTTTGATTTTTCACCAATAAACGTGCGAAAAATCGCATTTTTGGAGAAACGCACAAATTCAACGAGAAGTTCCCGGCAAACTGACGAACAAGCATAAAAATGAGCCGGTGCGGCCCGGAACGGCGGCCAAAAAGACACAGAATGCGACAGTTCTTTACAAGAACCGGTCCGTGTGCTAAGATGAATACATTCAATGGGAAGTCTGCCCTGCGAAGGGTGGGCGTATGTGTCCGAGCGGGATGGCCCGGCACGGGGAAAGGAGCATATCAATGGAAAATCAGGCGGTGAGCGGAACAAAAAAGCCGCTCTTCGGAGGGCGGAAGCCGCTGTTCACACAAAAGGAACTGCTGCTGCTGACCGGCCCGCTGCTGGTGGAGCAGCTGCTGGAAGTGACCGTGGGTATGGCCGATACCATGATGGTGTCCCGCTGCAGCGAAGCGGCCATTTCCGGTGTCAGCCTTGTGGACATGATCAACAACCTCATCATCGTGCTGTTTGCGGCGCTGGCCACTGGCGGCGCAGTGGTGGTAAGCCAGTTTTTGGGTGCGCGGGAGCAGAAGGAGGCCGATGCAAGCTCTGGCCAGCTGCTTTTGCTCAGCGGCGTATTCGGTTTGCTGGTGGGGGCATTCTGTTTTGTTTTTGCAAGACCGATGATCCGGCTGTTCTACGGTGCCATCGATGCCGATGTGCTGGATGCCAGCGTGCTGTACCTGAAGGTGATCGCCCTCAGCTATCCGTTTCTGGCACTGTATAACGGCGGTGCGGCACTGTTCCGCAGCATGGGCAACTCCAAGATCTCCATGCAGATCAGCTTTTTGATGAACGTGATCAACATTGTGGGCAACGCAGTGTGCATCTTCGGATTTAAAATGGGCGTAGACGGTGTTGCATGGCCCAGCGTGCTGTCTCGTGTGGTGGCAGCGGCCCTTATCCTGCGCAAGTGCTACCAGAAGGGCAATGCCATCACGGTGCCCAAGACCACCCGGCTGGATGCAAAGATGACAAAGCGCATTCTGGGCATCGGCATCCCGTCCGCCTTTGAGAACAGCCTGTTTGAGGCTGGACGCATTCTGGTGGTGAGCATGATCTCCACCTTCGGCACAGTGCAGATCGCAGCAAACGCGGTGGCAAACAATCTGGACGGCATGGGCGTGATCCCCGGCAAGGCCCTCAGCCTTGCTATGATCACGGTGGTGGGCCGCTGCATCGGTGCGCGGGACGACGAGCAGGCTGTTTATTATACCCGCAAACTGACGGTGTGGTCTTACATCGCAATGGGTCTTTCCAACGGTGCCATTCTGCTGTTTTTGCACAAGCTCATCGGCATCTACGCGCTGTCCGGTGAGACGATGGTGCTTTCTGAGCTGCTGGTACGTATCCATGCAGGCTTTGCCATCCTGCTGTGGACCCTGTCCTTCGTGCTGCCCAACGCCCTGCGTGCAGCCAACGATGTGAAGTTCACCATGATCGTGTCCATCCTGAGCATGGCGGTGTGGCGGCTGGGCTTCAGCTACCTGCTGTGCGTGCGCATGGGCTGGGGCGCTGTGGGCGTGTGGATCGCAATGATCATTGACTGGGTTTGCCGCGTGACATGCTTTGTGCTCCGCTTCCGCAGCGGTGTATGGAAAACCAAATATCAGGCATAACATAAAGAGGAGTATACCTATGAAACTGATCAGCTGGAACGTCAACGGCCTGCGCGCCTGCCTGACCCATGGCTTTGCCGAGAGCTTTGCGGCTCTGGATGCCGATATCTTTTCGGTGCAGGAGACCAAGATGCAGCCCGGTCAGGCGGATTTTGCGCCGGATGGCTACACCGAGTATACCTATTCTGCCGAGAAGAAGGGCTACTCCGGCACGGCCTGCTGGTGCCGTGAGCAGCCGCTGTCCGTGACCACCGGCATCGGCATTGAGCAGCACGACCACGAGGGCCGTGTGCTCACGCTGGAATACCCGGGGTTCTGGCTGGTGAACTGCTATACCCCCAACAGTCAGGACGGGCTGAAGCGTCTGGACTACCGCATGGAGTGGGAGGATGCCTTCCGTGCCTACCTGCTGGCACTGGACGCAAAAAAGCCGGTGATCCTGTGCGGCGATCTGAATGTTGCCCATAGGGAGATCGACATCAAGAACGACAAGACCAACCACATGAGCGCAGGCTTTACCGATCAGGAGCGCGGTAAAATGACCGAACTGCTGGACGCAGGCTTTGCCGACAGCTTCCGCGTGCTGCACCCGGACGAGGTGAAGTACAGCTGGTGGAGCTACCGCTTCCACGCCCGCGAGAAGAATGCGGGCTGGCGCATCGATTACTTCATCGTGTCCCGCCGCATTGCCGATAAGATCCGCGCGGCGGAGATCCACAACGAGATCTTCGGCTCAGACCACTGCCCGGTGGAGCTGGACATTGACCTGTAACCTGTAAAAAAATGCCTGCTCTCCCGGAAAGAGCAGGAAAAAGGAGACTCTATGCTCAAAAGCTATCTGCTGGTATTTTTTGTTTCCATGGTGCCGCTCATTGAACTGCGCGGAGCCATCCCCATCGGGCTTGGCATGGGCCTGCCCATCCTGCCCACCTATCTGGTGTGCGTGGTGGGCAACATGATCCCGGTGCCGTTCATCTATCTGTTTGCACGCAAATTCCTGATCTGGGGCTACCACAAGCCCCTTATCGGGCCAATCTGCAAGTTCTGCATCGTCAAGGGCGAAAAAGGCGGACGCGCACTGGAAGCCAAGGCGGGCCGCGGCCTTGTGGTTGCGCTGCTGCTGTTCGTGGGTATCCCGCTGCCGGGCACCGGCGCGTGGACCGGGACGCTGGCGGGCTCGATCCTGGATATGAAGTTCAAGGACGTGGTCAAGGCCTGCATGGGCGGCGTGCTGCTGGCGGGCATCATCATGGGTCTGGCCAGCGCGGGCCTGCTGGGTGCGCTGAGCACCCTGTTCTCGGTGGGCTGAGAAAAAAAGACTGCGTTCCGGCAAAGAACAACAATTGACAATGGCATTTTGCCGCCGAGTATGCTAAAATAAAAAAGTGTTTTGGAACCGGCGGCGAAAAGCTGCCGGACAGAAAGGAACGATAAGATCATGGATCAGGCACTGAATCAGAAAATCGACGCATATATTGCGCAAAACAAGGAACAGCTGCTGAAGGATATCGCCGCTCTGGTGGCAGTCAACAGCGTAGAGGGCACCCCGGAAGAGGGCGCACCCTTCGGCGCAGGCCCCCGTGCAGCGCTGGACAAGACGCTGGAGCTGGCTGCGGGCATGGGCTTTGCCACCCGCAACTGCGAAAACTACATCGGCTATGCAGAGCTGGCCGGCAAGGACCCTGAAAAGTATCTGGCGACCATCTGCCATGTGGACGTGGTGCCCGTGGGCAACGGCTGGACGGCCGACCCCTTCACCATGCGCATTCAGGACGGCTGGCTGCTGGGCCGCGGCGTTGCCGACGATAAGGGCCCCATGGTGGCTACCCTGTATGCCCTGAAGTTCCTCAAGGAGCAGGGCTATGAGCTGCGCTACCCCATCCGCGCACTGGCAGGCACCAATGAGGAGACCCACATGCAGGATGTGGACTACTACCTCAAGAACTACCCGGCTCCCGCTTTCTGCTTCACCCCGGATGCCGAGTTCCCGGTGTGCAACGGCGAGAAGGGCCTGTTCGGTGCCAAGATCGTCAGCCCGGTGTGCAACGGTGTCATCGTGGAGATCGAGGGCGGCGTGGCAAACAACGCCGTGCCCGACCGTGCAAGTGCACTGGTCAAGACCGACATCTCCAAGCTGAAGAATGCCCCCAACATCACGCTGGAACCGGAAGGCGACGGCGTGCGCATCCGCGGCTGGGGCAAGTCCGGCCACGCAGCCATGCCGCAGGGCACCGTGAACGCCATTGGTCTGGTGGTGAACTACCTGCTGGACAACGGCCTGTGCAATGAGACCGAGCGCGCCTATCTGGAGGCCGTGCGCAAGCTGCACGCTTCTACTGCCGGTGAGGGTCTGGGCATCAACTGCGCCGACGGCCCCTTTGGCCCGCTGACTGTGATCGGCGGACGTATCTACATGGAAGATGGCCGCATTTTCCAGACCATGGACAGCCGCTTCCCCACCTGCACCAACGGCAAAAAGATGACCGAGCAGATCCGTGCCGCACTGGGCGACGGCGCTGAGCTGCGCGATGTGACCGCTGCCGAGCCCTTCTATATTGAAGCAGACAGCCCTGCCATTCTGGCCTGCATCAACACCTACAACGAAGTGACCGGCGAGAACGCCAAGCCCTTCACCATGGGCGGCGGCACCTATGCCCGCCACTTCCCCTATGCGGTCAGCTTTGGCCCCGAGCATGTGGACCTGCCGCTGCCGGAATTTGGCGGCCCGATGCACGGTGCAAACGAAGCGGCACCCATCGACAAGCTGCTGGAAGCCGTGAAGATCTATATCATCGCGCTGCTGCGCCTTGAGGAAATCGACTTCTGATGCAGCCGATGAATGTGCTCGTCATCGACGGGCAGGGCGGGGGCCTTGGCAAACAGCTGGTGGCAGCCCTGAGCACGCAGTGTCCGGAGGCCCGGCTCACTGCGGTGGGCACCAACAGTCTGGCGGCAAACGCCATGCGCAAGGCCGGTGCCCCGCGTGCCGCCACCGGCGAGAACGCCGTGGTGGTGAACTGCCGCAGCGCGGATATCATCGTGGGGCCCATCGGCATCGTTATTGCGGATGCACTGCTGGGCGAGATCACCCCCGCCATGGCCACAGCCGTGTGCCAGAGCCGTGCGACGCGGGTGCTCATCCCGGTGAACCACTGCGAAAACTATATCGTGGGTGTGCCGGAGCAGCCTATCAGTGATCTGGTGGCCGCTGCGGTGCAGAAGGTGAAAGCTCTCTGCGCCGGGGAAGGCTGCGGAAAAAGAGTTTATTGAAAATGCCCTCCGCTTGCGTTCTGGACATCTTCAGCGGAAAAATATCTTATAATAGAGCAACAGCGGACAGCCTGCGGGCTGTCCGCTGTTGCATTTTCACGGAAAGGGTCCAAGAGGGAAACTTGATCTGTCTGTGCTTGTTTCCTGCGGAAACAGCCGCACAGCCGGGAAACAGGCCACTTCTTCATTGTGCCCGCTCCAGTGAAAAGGCAAGTCGGAAAATCCCGCAGGATTTTCCGACTTGCTTCTAAAAAATATAAATTCCTTGAATAATGCCCAGAGCGGAAGCGGAGGGCATTCTGAATCGTTACGACTTCTGTCGTGCGGCGATCTGCGCTGCCGTGGGCGGGGTGTCGCCCTGCGCAGCGTTTTCCAGCGCGCCGAGGCGGCGGTCCAGATCGGTCAGGCGCTGGGCTACGATATCCGGCAGATCCTGCTGGTCCAGATCGTCCGCCGGGTTCACGGCCTTGTTGTTGATGCGCACCACCTCGGCGGGCACGCCCACGGCGGTGCAGTTGGCGGGCAGATTGCGCAACACCACGCTGCCTGCGCCGATGCGGGAGTTGTCCCCGATATACACCGGGCCAAGGACCTTGGTGCCTGCACCGATCAGCACGTTGTTGCCCAGAGTGGGGTGGCGCTTGCCGGTGTCCTTGCCGGTGCCGCCCAGAGTGACACCGTGGTAGATGGTGCAGTTGTCCCCGATCTCACAGGTCTCACCGAACACGATGCCCATGCCGTGATCAATGAACAGGCATCTGCCGATGGTGGCACCGGGGTGGATCTCGATGCCGGTGCGGCGGCGTCCGTGCTGGCTGACCCAGCGGGCAAGGAAAAAGCGCTTATGCCGGTACAGCCAGTGCGCAATGCGGTGATACACCAGAATGTGAAAGCCCGGATACAGCAAAATGACCTCCAGCACGTTGCGTGCAGCGGGGTCCTTGCGCTGGATGTTCCGCGCGTCCTCCAACAAACCCATGGGAAAACCCTCTCTTTCCTGATTCCGATGAAGCTGCTCTGAATAAAAATCACGCCTCTGCCATGAAAACAGCCTCTGACTCTTTTGACCATATTATAATAGCACACCCGGACGGGAATGTACAGCAATATGCTAGGAATTGACATGGCTAACCCTGAATCTGGCGGGGAAAAACTGCTTTTGGGTAGAGTAGCTAAAATTCCGGGAGGGAAGCGGCAAACCTTTTTGCAACAAAATATATGCGGAAGCATTGACACATTTCGCGCTTCTATGCTAAAATATTATGAAAAGATTCCAGACTTATAAAAGGAGACAGCACCATGCAGAAAAGCGCGATGTGCACCAAACTGAACAAGCAGTTCGCATCCGGTTTTGCCGTGGGTTCGTTGTTTCCTTTTTTTGTGGAATGAGCTTTTCCCTTTGCGGGGAAAAGTTTTTTTTTGCCCGTAAGCCGGAAAGCCGAACCAGACAAACGCAAATCAGGAGGGAACTGCGATGCTGCTTGTAAATGCTGTAAACACCGAAGGAAGACCGCTTGAGATTTTTGTAAAGGACGGCAGGATCGCTGCTGTAGGTCAGGAGCTGGAGGCACTGGCCGGGGAGAACGAAACGGTCATTGATGCCGGCGGGCTGACCGTGCTGCCCGCCTTTGTGGACCTGCACTGCCACTGGCGCACCCCGGGCTTTGAGTACAAGGAGGACATCGAGACCGGCAGCCGCGCCGCAGCCGCCGGCGGTTACACCTTCGTGAACCTGATGCCCAACACAAAGCCGGTGTGCTCTTCTGCGGCACAGGCGTTCATGGTGGAGCAGAAGGCTGCCGAAGTAGGCCTGTGCGATGTAAACCAGACCGTCTCCATCACCGAGAACTTTGACGGTGTGAGCATCGACCACCTCAAGACCCTGCCTGCCGGTGTGAAGTTCATCACCGAGGATGGCCACGGCGTGCAGGACAATGCCACCATGGCAAAGGCTTTCGCTATCTGCACCCAGAAGGACATCACCGTGATGAGCCACGCCGAGGATATGGAGATCAGCCCGTGGGACTACCGTCTGGCTGAGGACATCGAGACGGTGCGCAACTGCTGGCTGAGCGAATACTACCAGACCAAGCTGCACATGTGCCACGTGTCCACCCGCGGTGCGCTGGATGCCATCCAGATGGCAAAGCTGCGGGGGGCACCCGTCACCTGCGAGGTGACCCCGCACCACCTGTGGTTCACCAATGATACCTGCGATTACCGTGTGAACCCGCCCATCCGCACCGCCGACGATGTGCAGGCGCTGGTGGACGGCATCCGCACCGGCATCGTGGATGCCATTGCAACCGACCACGCGCCCCATTCCGAAGAGGACAAGCTCAAGGGCATGGCCGGTATGGTGGGCAGTGAGACCGCTTTCGGCGTCTGCTACACCAAGCTCTGCAAGCAGGAAGGCCTGCCGCTGGAAGTGCTGGTGCACCTGATGAGCACCCGCCCGGCAGAAATTCTGGGCCTTGCCAAGGGCCAGCTGGAGCCGGGCTACGATGCCGACATGGTGCTGGTAGATCTGGATACCCCCTACACCGTGGACAAGGACAAGCTGCACTCCAAATCTCACAACACCCCGTTCGACGGCGCTGAGCTGTACGGCAAGGTGTGCGCCACCATCAAGGGCGGCAAGCTGACCTATCAGGCAGAGGATTGAAAAAACAATACTATATAAGATAAGAATCGATAAGAGAGCAAACAGGAGGAACCCACAATGACCAACATGGATAAGCTTTACGAAGCAGTGGAAGCCCGCGGCCCGGTGTGCGTAGGTCTGGATACCGATTTCAGCTACCTACCCGAGGATTTCGTGGACAGCACCCTGTCCCGCGGCGAAAACATCGTGCGCTTCAACAGGAAGCTCATCGACGCCACCAAGGCCGTGGCAGGCTGCTACAAGGTGCAGATCGCTTACTACGAGTCTCTGGGTCTTGAGGGCATGAAGGCCTACGCCGACACCCTGAAGGCTGTGCGTGAGGCCGGTGTGCCGGTGATCGCCGACATCAAGCGCGGCGACATTGCCAAGACCGCCGAGATGTACGCCATGGGTCACTTTACCGGTGATTTCGAGAGCGATTTCGTCACGCTGGCACCCTATATGGGTCTGGACTCCATCAGCCCCTACCTGCCCTACGCCGAAAAGCAGGGCAAGGGCATGTTCGTGCTCTGCCGCACCTCCAACGGCGGTGCCAAGGACTTTGAGTATGAGAAGCTGGCCGACGGCCGCCACGTCTACGATCTGGTGGGCGACAAGCTGAACGCTCTGGGCAAGGACTACATGGGCGAGCACGGCTACTCCTCCATCGGTCTGGTCATCGGCGGCACCCACATCGAGGAGGCCACCGAGATCCGTGCAAAGTATCAGGACAGCTTCTTCCTGATCCCCGGCTACGGCGCACAAGGCGGCAAGGCCGAGGACATTGCCCAGTACCTCACCAAGGGCAACGGCGGCGTGGTCAACTCCAGCCGCGGCATCCTGCTGGCCTATAAGAAGCAGCCGGGCACTGCCTTTGACGAAGCCGCTTACAACGAATGTGTGAATATGAAGGAGGCCATTGCTCATGCGTGCAGCCTGCTGTGAAGCCACTGTTCTGCGCAATGAGGTCATTGCCCCGGACATCCGCCTGCTGACGGTGGTCTGGCCGGACCGCGATCACGCACCCCACGCAGGCCAGTTCTTTACCCTGCGTGCATGGGGCGCAGACGAAGCCCCCTTCCTGTCCCGGCCCATCAGCGTGCACCGCTGGAACCCGGACAGCAGCACCATCGAGTTTCTGTATCAGGTGGTGGGCGAGGGCACTGAAAAGATCGCGCAGCTCAAAATGAAGGATACCTTCCAGCTCACCGGCCCTATGGGCAACGGCTTTGATGTGCCGGACATCCTGAGCAAGTACAAAAAGATCGCTGTGGTGGGCGGCGGCATCGGCACCGCGCCCATGTTCCAGCTCACCCGCGAGCTGGCAGCGGCAGGCGTGAAGCCGGATGTGTTCTTCGGCTTCCGGGATGCCCCCTACTGCATGGAGGAGTACCGCGAGATCGCAAATCTCGTCAAGGTGTCCACCGACACCGGCGCGGTGGGCTTCCACGGCTTTGTCACCCAGCTGTACGACCCCGCCGACTACGATGTGGTGCTGGTGTGCGGCCCCACGGTCATGATGAAGAATGCCGCCCGCCTGTGTGCGGAAAAAGGCACCCCCTGCTTTGTGAGCATGGAAAAGAAGATGGCCTGCGGCATTGGTGCCTGCCTTGGCTGCACCTGCGAGACCAGGGGCGGCGAGGGCAAGAGCGTGTGCAAGAACGGCCCGGTATTTGATGCAACGGAGGTGTTCTTCTGATGGCTGACCTGAAAACCAACCTGCTGGGCTTTGTGATGAACAGCCCGGTCATCGGCGCATCCGGCACTGTGGGCTACGGTGTGGAGTACGAAGAGCTGGCAGACTTTGCCAAGATCGGCGGCATCTCCGGCAAGGGCCTGACCCTGCACGGCCAGTACGGCAACAAGGGCGAGCGCCTGTGGGAGACCCCCTCCGGCCTCATCAACAGCATCGGCCTGCAGAACCCCGGCGTGCAGCACTTCATTGACGTGGAGCTGCCCGAGATGCTGGAACTGAAGCAGAAGTACGGCACGGTGGCCATTGCCAACCTTGGCGGCCACAGCGAGGAAGAGTATGTGGAAGGTGCCGCGATGCTGAGCGACAGCGCAGTGGACATCGTGGAGCTGAACATCTCCTGCCCCAACGTCAAGGTGGGTGGCATGGCCTACGGCGTCAAGGCCGAGGCTGCCGGTGAGGTGGTGCGCATGGTGCGCGCTGCCTGCAAAAAGCCCCTGATGGTCAAGCTGAGCCCGCAGGCCGAGAACATCCCTGAGATGTGCAAGGCCGTGGAAGCCGCCGGTGCGGATGCCATCAGCCTGACCAACACCTTCCAGGCCTGCGCCATCGATCTGGAAAAGCGCCGCCCGGTGTTCAACAACATCTTTGCGGGCCTGTCCGGCCCGGCGGTGCGGCCCATTGCCCTGCGCATGGTGTGGCAGGCCGTGGGCGCTGTGAACATCCCGGTGGTGGGTCTGGGCGGCATCGCCACGGGCCGTGACGCACTGGAGTTCATCATGGCCGGTGCTGCGGCGGTGCAGGTGGGTGCCGCAAACTTTGCCAACCCCCGCGCCATGGAGACCATTGCCGACGAGATGGCCGCATGGATGGACAAGAACGGCGTGAAAACGTTGGACGAGATCCGCGGATGTGCCCGGAATGCTGAATAATCCGATTGATATACCAGCAAAACGCTGATTTATACGCATAAAAACAAAACCACTGCATAAATTTGCAAATCACGCAAAAGCGTGGTACAATACCGTTCAAAAGACATTTTTATAAAAGAGAGGGAGAAGTACAATGAGTGAAGCACTTGAGATCCTGAAGAGCTGTGACGCGTTCCTGGAAGGCCACTTCCTGCTGTCCTCCGGCCGCCATTCCAGCGCATACTGCCAGATGGCTTATCTGCAGCAGTACCCCGACCGCTGCGCCGAGGTCATGAAGACCGTGGCAGATAAGGTCAAGGAAATGGACGTGGATGTGATCGTCGGCCCGGCCATGGGCGGCATCGTGTACGCCTACGAGCTGGCCCGCCAGACCGGCAAGCGCGCCATCTTCACCGAGCGCGTGGACAATGTGATGACCCTGAAGCGCTTCGCCATCCACCCGGGTGAGAAGTGCCTCATCGCTGAGGACGTGGTCACCACCGGTATCTCCTCTCTGGAGACCAAGCGCGTGATTGAAGAGAACGGCGGCATCTGCGTGGGCATCACCTGCGTGGTGGACCGCACCAAGCCCGAGGCTCCGTCTCCCATTCCCATCGTGGCAAGCGCCCTCAAGCTGGATCTGCCCAACTACGCACCGGAAGAGTGCCCCATCTGCAAGGAAGGCAAGCTGCCGCTGGTGCATCTGGGCAGCCGCAAGATGAAGCAGGAAGCAAAGCAGACCCTGTAATGTGTTGAAACGAGGAAAACTATGAACGCATATCTTCTTTTGGCAAATGGCATGGTCTTTGCCGGCCAGTCGGTGGGTGCCGAGGGCGTCACCGTGGGCGAGGTGGTCTTTGCCACCGGCATGGTGGGCTTTCAGGAGACCCTGACCGACCCCAGCTACTATGGCCAGATCATCACCCAGACCTACCCCCTTATCGGCAACTACGGCATGAATAAGGACGACATGGAGTCCGACCGCATCTGGGCCAAGGGCTACATCGTGCGCGAGGCCTGCACCACCCCCTCCAACTGGCGCTGCGAGGAAACGCTGGACAGCTTTTTGAAAAAGAACAACACCATCGGCATTGAGGGCATCGACACCCGCCACCTGACCCGCATCATCCGCGAGAGCGGTGTGATGAACGGTGCCATCCTGACCACCTTCGACCCCGCCGACCCGGCCAACAAGGCCGAGACCGAGGCTCTGCTGGCTCAGATCCGCGCCTACGCCGTCACCGATGCGGTGAAGAATGTTACCTGTGAAAAGCCCGAGGTGTTCAACCCGCAGGGCGAGACCCATATCGTGCTGATGCACTACGGCTGCAAGCGCAACATCGTGCGCTGCCTTGTCAAGCGCGGCTGCAAGGTGACGGTCATGCCCGCCTTTGCAACGGCAGAGGAGATCAAGGCCCTTGCTCCGGACGGCATCATGCTGTCCAATGGTCCCGGCGACCCGGCGGAACCCGTGGAGGTCATCGAGAACCTCAAGCACATCTTTGAGCTGAACATCCCCACCTTCGGCATCTGTCTGGGCCACCAGCTGAGTGCTCTGGCAGCCGGTGCCAAGACCATGAAGCTCAAATACGGCCACCGCGGTGCCAACCAGCCTGTGACCGACTTTGAGTCCGGCCGCACCTTCATCACCAGCCAGAACCACGGCTACGCTGTGGTGGGCGACGAGCTGCCCGCCGAGATGGGCGAGGTGGCACAGGTGAACGCCAACGATGGCACCTGTGAGGGCATCAAGTACAAGAAGTGGAACTGCTTTACCGTGCAGTTCCACCCGGAAGCAAACGGCGGCCCCAAGGATACCGAGTTTCTGTTCGACCGCTTCCTGAACAACGTCAAAGCAGCAAAAAAGGAGGCACGCTGAAATGCCGAAGGACCCTAGAATCAAGAAGGTGCTGGTCATTGGCTCCGGCCCCATCATCATTGGTCAGGCTGCGGAGTTCGACTACTCCGGCACGCAGGCCTGCCGCGCCCTGAAGGCAGAGGGCATCGAGACCGTTCTGCTGAACTCCAACCCCGCAACCATCATGACCGACCCGGATGTGGCCGACCATGTTTACATCGAGCCCATGACGCTGGAAGTCGTGGAGCGCATTCTGGACATCGAAAAGCCGGACTCCGTGCTGCCGAACCTCGGCGGTCAGATGGGCCTGAATCTGTCCATGGAGCTGGCCCGCTCCGGCTATCTGGACCGCACCGGCATCCGTCTGCTGGCCTGCAAGCCCGAGACCATCGACCGGGCCGAGGACCGCGAGCTGTTCAAGGAGACCATGGAAAAGCTGCACCAGCCCATCATCCCCTCTGAGGTGGTGGAAACGCTGCAGGACGCTCTGGCCTGTGCAGACCGCATTGGCTACCCGGTCATCGTGCGTCCGGCCTTTACCATGGGCGGCACCGGCGGCGGCATCTGCGAGAACAAGGCAAAGCTCATCGAGATCGGCACCAACGGCCTGCGCCTTTCCCCCATCCATCAGATCCTTGTGGAAAAGTGCATTGCCGGCTGGAAAGAGATCGAGTATGAGGTCATGCGCGACCACAAGGGCAACGTGATCACCGTGTGTAACATGGAGAACCTGGACCCTGTGGGCATCCACACCGGCGACTCGGTGGTCGTGGCTCCCTCCCAGACCCTGACCGACCACGAATACCAGATGCTGCGCACCGCTGCGCTGGATATCATCACCGAGCTGGGCATCGAGGGCGGCTGCAACTGCCAGTTTGCTCTGAAGCCGGACAGCTTTGATTATGCGGTCATCGAGGTCAACCCCCGTGTGTCCCGCTCTTCCGCACTGGCTTCCAAGGCCACCGGTTATCCCATTGCCAAGGTGGCTACCAAGATCGCCATTGGCTACACGCTGGACGAGATCACCAACGATGTCACCGGCAAGACCTGCGCCTGCTTTGAGCCCGCGCTGGACTACATCGTGGTCAAGTACCCGAAGTGGCCCTTTGATAAGTTCGTCTACGCCGACAAGTCTCTGGGCACCCAGATGATGGCCACCGGCGAGGTGATGAGCATTGGCAACAGCTTCGAGGCTGCCATGATGAAGGCAGTCTCCTCCATTGAGCTGGGTATGGACACCCTGACCCACAAGCCCTTTGAGGAGCTGACCGATGACGAGATCGTGGCCCACATGCATGTTCAGGATGCCGAACGCGTGTTCTGCGTGTACGAGGCTCTCAAGCGCGGCATCGACCACCAGACCATCTACCGCATCACCAAGATCGACTGGTGGTTCCTGGACAAGATGCAGCATCTGGCAGATCTGGAAAAGGGTCTTGCTAAGTGCAACGGCGTGCTGACCGAAGAGCAGTACAAGACTGCCAAGAAGTACGGCTTCCAGGATAAGACCATCAAGCGTCTGGCACAGGTGGACACCCTGCCTGTGGAGAACTACCGCGCCGGCTTCAAGATGGTGGATACCTGTGCTGCCGAGTTCTCGGCCAACACCCCCTATTTCTACTCCACCTACGACGGCGACAACGAAGCTGCTGAGTTCATTGCCGAGAAGGAAGCCGAAGCATCTGCCAAGGGCGAGCCTAGGAAAAAGAAGGTTCTGGTCTTTGGTTCCGGCCCCATCCGCATCGGTCAGGGCATCGAGTTCGACTACTGCTCGGTGCACTGCGTGTGGACCCTGAAGAAGCACGGCTGCGAAGCCATTCTGGTCAACAACAACCCCGAGACCGTCTCCACCGACTTTGATACCGGCGACCGTCTGTACTTTGACCCGCTGAACCCGGAGAGCGTGGACAACATCATTGCCACCGAGAAGCCGGATGCCTGCGTGGTGCAGTTCGGCGGCCAGACCGCCATCAAACTGGCAAAGCACATGGACGAGATCGGCCTGCCCATTCTGGGCACCCCGGCAGATGCCATCGATGAAGCAGAGGATCGTGAGCGCTTCGACGAGCTGCTGGAGCGCTGCAGGATCCCCCGCGCACCGGGCCGCACTGTCTTTAATCTGGACGAGGCTCTGGCTGCCGCCGACGAGATCGGCCTGCCGGTGCTGATGCGTCCCTCCTACGTGCTGGGCGGTCAGAACATGATCGTGGCCTACACCAAGGCGGACGTGATCGAGTACATGGGCGTTATCACCGAGCATGTGGACATGGATCACCCTGTGCTGCTGGATAAGTATATTCTGGGCACCGAGTGCGAAGTGGATGCCATCTGCGACGGCGAAAACTTCCTGATCCCCGGCATTATGGAGCAGGTGGAGCGCACCGGCGTGCACTCCGGCGACTCCATCTGTGTCTACCCGGCACAGCACCTGACTCAGGCCGAGATCGACACCATGGTGGATTACACCGGCCGCTTTGCCCGCGAGCTGCATGTCAACGGTCTGGTGAACGTGCAGTACGCAGTTTCCAACGGCAAGGTGTACGTCATTGAGGTGAACCCCCGTTCCTCCCGTACCGTGCCGTATATCTCCAAGGTCACCGGCGTGCCCATGGTGGATCTGGCAGTGCGCTGCTGTCTGGGCGAAAAGCTGGCAGATATGGGCTACGGCACCGGCCTGCACCCCAACGCACCTTATGTGGCCGTCAAGGTGCCTGTGTTCAGCTTTGAAAAGCTGCACGGTGTGGATACCCAGTTCGGCCCCGAGATGAAGTCCACCGGCGAAGTGCTGGGCATTGCCCCCAACTACCACGATGCCCTGCTCAAGGGCCTCATCGGCGCGGGCTACACCTTCAAGACCCCCGGTCCTGCAAGCTGCTGCATCTTCACCGTGAAGGACAGCGACAAGCCGGAGTTCGTGGATATCGCATGGAAGCTCAAGAGCATGGGCTACAAGCTGTACGGTACCTCCGGCACCTGCGCATGGCTCAACAAGCACATGGTGCCCTGCAACGAGGTACGCAATATGTCCGGCGAGTCGCCCAACATCGTGGACCTGCTGCAGAGCGGTCTGGTGGATTATGTGTTCTCTACCAGCGCTAAGGGCCGTGACCCCAAGCGCGACTCCGTCCGCCTGCGCCGCAAGGCTGTGGAGCTGAGCATCCCCTGCATCACCGCAGTGGATACCGCCAACGCTCTGGTGGACTGCCTGCGCAGTGATCACAGTCTGGAAAATATCCCGCTGGTGGATATTGCCACCCTGTATCACCGCAAATAATTACCTCACGAATTACCCGTAAAATGCTTTTTTGCAGCGCCCGCCAAAACAGCGGGCGCTGTATTTGTGAAGGACGGAGAGAGATTACATAAGTTCGTGCGCAATAAATGACGTTTTGTGCGCAATCTGTCGCAAACAGTGTGTGAATTATGTTATACTCAACAACGCAAAATTTGCCAAAAGACGTTACTTTTGGACACTCCAGGAGGATATAGATACATGACCCGTTCCCAGATGATCGAGACTGTGGCACGCAAGACCGGCTTCACCGAAGCACAGGTCGAGACCACGATGGATGCAATGTTTGACCAGATCGCCGACTGCCTGCGCGCAGACGAGAAGGTGACCATCGCAGGCTTTGGCCGTTTTGAGATGCGTCCCCGCAAGCCCAAGGCCTACACCAACCCCAAGACCAAGGTTTCCAGCCGTCTGGAGTCCACCTCCATCCCCGGCTTCAAGGCCAGCGGCCGCTTCAAGCAGAAGCTGGAAGCAGGCAAGGCTGCCAAGACTGAGGAAGCTGTCTGATCCTCAAATCAAATGCAAAGAGCTGTGCCCTCCACTCGGGGCGCAGCTCTTTTTGTTTGTAACTCCCTCAGTTTCGCATTTGCTCAACAGCTCCCTCGGAGAGGGAGCCTCGCCGTGCGGAAAAGTCTCCCTCTGGAAGGAAGGTGGCATCGCATTAGCGATGACGGAAGGAGTTCGTTAAGAACCTGCTGACAAGTGTGGCATTTCATGCTATACTGGGTTCAGAATATAAAATGACAAAGGAACGGAGAATCAGATGCTTTACAGTGAGTTGCAGTGCAGCGATGCCATCCACAAGGCCGTGGAGCGCATGGGCTTTGCCGAAATGACCGAAATTCAGGAAAAGACTATCCCCGTCATGATGGCGGGCTATGACGTGATCGCAAAAGCCCCCACCGGCACCGGCAAGACCTGTGCCTTCGGCATCCCGGTGGCGGAGCATATCTTACCGGAAAACAAGTATCCGCAGGCCGTGATCATGGCCCCCACCCGGGAGCTGGCCCAGCAGATCGCGCAGGAGCTGGAAGAGCTGACCTATTTTATGCCCGAAGTGCAGGTGGCCTGCGTGTACGGCGGTGCCAACATGGAAAAGCAGGCAAAGCGCCTTGCCGAGGGCTGCCAGATCGTGGTGGCAACGCCGGGCCGTCTGATGGACCACTACAAGCACCATTCCATTGATATCTCCCATGTGACCCAGATCGTGCTGGACGAGGCCGACGAAATGCTGAACATGGGCTTCTATAAGGATGTGCGGCATATCATTGAAATGATGAAGGCCCGCAAGTCCCTCTCCATGTTCTCGGCCACCATCAGCCGCGAGGTAATGGACATTGGCTGGCTGTACCAGCACAACGCCGAGGAGATCACCGTTCAGCCCAAGGAAGAAAGCCAGCCCAAGATCACCCAGTATATGCTGGAGACCTCCGGCCGCAACAAGCTTTCCGACCTTGCACAGATCATCATTGGTGAGAACTACAAGCGGGTGATGGTATTCTGCGATACCAAGTTCAACACTGCCACTCTGGCCAACCAGCTGGCACGGCTGGGCTTCTCGGTAGACTGCCTGCACGGCGACCTCTCCCAGAAGGAGCGCAACCAGATCATGCAGAACTTCCGGGACGGCAAGCTGGCCATTCTGGTAGCCACCGACGTTGCCGCCCGCGGCATCGATGTTTCGGATGTGGATGCCGTGATCAACTACGATGTGCCCAGTGAGAACGAACATTACACCCACCGCATCGGCCGCACCGGCCGTGCCAAAAAGGAGGGCGTGAGCTACCTGTTCTATGTGCCGGAGGAGAAAAAGCGGGTGCAGGAACTGCTGCGCTTGACCCGCAATACCGACCTGTGCACCCCGGTGCATTTTGACTTCAACCATGAGCACATTGTGGTGGAGAAAAAGCAGGACAGCGCCGACCGGTTCCAGATCAAGTGCTACTTCTGATAAAATAAGAACTCCTTCAGTCTCGCATTCGCTCGCCAGCTCCTTCAAGGAGGGAGCCTTTGGCAGTGCGGCAAAGTTTTATGTTTTGCCAAAGGCCCCATCTCCGAGGGGGCTGTCTGCGAAGCAGACTGGGGGAGCCTCACTTTTCTATTAAAATCTATTGACCTTCCCCTTTCTGGAAGGTGTAACATAGGCACGTAAGGAGGCACCGGAGCCATGAAGATCAACGAAGTGGAAGCCGCTGTGGGCGTGACCAAAAAGAACATCCGCTTTTACGAGGAGGAGGGGCTCATTACCCCCAGCCGCGAGCCAGGCAACGGCTACCGCAGCTACTCGCAGGCGGACGTGGAACGCCTGCGCCGCATCAAGCTGCTGCGCAAGCTGGATGTGCCGCTGGCCGAGATCCGGGAAATGCTGGAAGGGCAGAAGACGCTGGCCGAGGGAATGGCCCAGCAGCTGGAACGTCTGAGCACCCGCCG
The DNA here is from genome assembly GCF_009679715.1 of Faecalibacterium sp. BIOML-A1. NCBI lineage: Bacteria > Bacillati > Bacillota > Clostridia > Eubacteriales > Oscillospiraceae > Faecalibacterium > Faecalibacterium sp. BIOML-A1. The sequence goes on along the minus strand of NZ_WKZJ01000014.1, from coordinate 1,799 downwards.
CAAGGATCTGGACGAAGCCATCGGCTTCTGTACCGTATTGGAAAAGGCTTCCGGAAACCTTGAAGAACTGGATGTGGAGCAGACGCTTGCGCGCCTTGCTGCACGGGAGGAACAGGGAGTGACCTTTGTGAACATTGAACGCACAGACCGAAAAGGCGAGCGCATCCGCGGTGCCTGTATCGGCGCTGCCCTTTTTGTGGCGCTGATGGCTTTTGTGATCGCAACGATGGCGTGGGCCTTTTACAGCGACCCGCAGGAAGCGCCGCCGCTGCCGCTGCTCATCGTATTGTTCGGCATCCCGGTGGGGTGCATTGTGGGCACGCTGAAGGTGTTGCTGGAACGCATTGAAGAGATCGGAAAGGGAGAAGAAGATGCTTATCGTAACTATTAACGAAGTGCCCGGCAAAAAGCTGGAAGCGCTGGGCGTGGTGCGCGGCAGCACGGTGCAGAGCCGCAATCTGGGCCACGATCTGATGGCGGGGTTCCGCACGCTGGTGGGCGGTGAAGTGACCGACTATGCGGATATGCTCACCGAAGCCCGGCAGATCGCCACAGGACGCATGGTCAAGGATGCAGAGGCCCTTGGTGCGGATGCAGTTGTAGGGATGCGCTACGCTTCCGCCAGCGTCATGCAGGGCGCAGCAGAGGTTATTGCTTATGGAACGGCGGTGAAGTTCGTATGACCACAAAAGAAAAGCAGGGCTTCGGCCTTTATTTCCTGTTAGCGTTTGGTCTGGCATGGCTGTGTCAGGTCGGCGGCTGCATGGCGCTGCTGCAAAAGCAGAATGCCGTGCTGTATCAGTTGGCGCTGGTCGCCACCATGCTCTGCCCGCTGCTGGCGGTGCTGCTGGTACAAAAGGTCTTTCTGCGCCAGCCCACCGGCATTGGCTGGAAGGTGCAGGGCAAGCGCCGCTACTGGCTGGCGGCGTGGTTCGGCCCGGCGTTATTTACGGTGCTGGCCGCAGTGCTCTATTTTGCGGTGTTCCCGCATCGACTGGACCTCTCCGGCAGCTGGCTGGCAGCGGCCTACGGCGGCGAGATGGACGCTCAGACCCTGCGCAGGGAGCTGGGCGTATCCAACCTCAGCTACATGCTGGAAACAGGTCTGTTCGCGGTCACGCTGGCTCCGGTCATCAATATGTTCGCAGCTTTGGGCGAGGAAGCCGGATGGCGCGGGTATATGATGCCTCACCTGAAGAAGCAGCTCGGCCTGCTCAACGGCCGCCTGCTGGGCGGCGTGATCTGGGGTGTCTGGCACTGGCCGCTGATGCTGCTGGTAGGCTACGAATACGGCACCAACTACTTGGGCGCGCCAGTGCTGGGCCTTTTCGTGTGGTGCATAGTCTGCTTTGCGCTCAATACCCTGTTGGACTGGCTCTATGAAAAGACTGGGTGCATCTGGGTGCCGTCCATTGCGCACGGCGCGTTCAATGCGGTGGCAGCGCTGTTTGTGGTTTTGACGAACCCGGCAGACAGCTATTACAATGTATTGGGTCCGGCACCCATTGGCCTGATCGGAATGCTGCCCATGCTGGCTGCTGCAGTCTGGCTGACCCTGCGAAGATCCTGAAAACCTGAATACTTCCGGGAGAGGACTCTTCCGCTTTTGCCGCCGCAGCTGCAATGCAGCTGCGGCGCAGTTTTTCCTGCGGCCTGCTGCTGTTTTGGGGTGCAAGCAAAAAAGAATGAAAAAAGTTGTCAAAAAGTGTTGACAAGGAGGCAGGGGTGTGGTATTATACTTGAGCGCCAAGCGCTGAGGCAAAAGAATGACTTCCGAAGCCTCAGCAGGAAGCCCTTGA
>NZ_WKZJ01000013.1:0-75322 GCF_009679715.1 Faecalibacterium sp. BIOML-A1 | reverse complement strand
ATAAGATATCCCATTGTTTCAAACAAGTAAGACCCCTTGAAGACTACAAGGTTGATAGGCACGATGTGTAAGTGGAGTGATCCATTCAGCAAGCGTGTACTAATAGGTCGAGGGCTTGACCACAATTCGCTTGAGACTCTTAAGAGTCAACGAAAAAATGTAAGCAGTGATTATTCAGTTTTGAAGGCACGTCCTTCTAAGAAACACTGGACAAAGTACAACAAACATGTTATACTGGTTCAGTCAGATCGGTCGGTGTCGATGACGGTGAGGTTCCACCTGTTCCCATTCCGAACACAGAAGTTAAGCTCACTTGTGCCGAAGATAGTTCGCTGGAAACGGCGCGTGAAAATAGGTAGTCGCCGACTTGAACAAAAACGCTTCAGAAGAAATTCTGAGGCGTTTTTCTTTTGTCTTGAAACTGTTTTAGGAGAAAACAGAAAGGCAGGTATGCTTTGAAAATGATGTGAGCATTGAAGATGAAACAGACTGGAAGAGAAGGGCACAATTTCATGCAGAGTGAAGCGAAAAATTTTATGATGTGTTTGTGCCTTATCTATTGAACAAACAAAACCTTAAATAAATCATGGTGGCTCGGCTGTGCTGACCTTTTGGCACGACCGGGCCGCTTTATTGTAATAAAACCTTGACTCTTCAGTCGTTGTAGGGTTTACTATCTATAACGGAAAGGAGCTGCCCGGTCTGGCAGTGTAAGCTCTGTACATTCGGCAGAGAAGAGGGAAGCCGGGCAGAAAACATTATGGAAAAAAATCTGACCAGCGGCAGTGTGTTGAAAAGCATTTTGTTTTTTTCACTGCCCTATCTGCTTTCGTACTTTTTGCAGACGCTGTACGGCATGGCGGATCTGTTCATCATCGGGCAGTTTGAAGGTGTGGCCAGCACAACGGCGGTGTCCATTGGCAGTCAGGTGATGCATATGATCACTGTGATGATCGTGGGCCTTGCCATGGGAGCAACGGTCACTATTGGCCGGGCCGTGGGCGCAGAGAACAAACCTCGTGCGGCGCGGCTCATTGGCAACACAGTCACACTGTTTATGGCAGGATCTGTGGTACTGGCAGCTGTGCTGGTAGGGCTTGTGGATCCGATCGTACGCATTGTCTCCACACCGGAGCAGGCCGTGGCGGGCACTCGTACCTACCTGATCATCTGCTTTATCGGCGTTCCATGCATCACGGCGTATAATATCATGGCATCAATCTTCCGCGGGCTGGGCAATTCCAAAAGCCCGATGTACTTTATTGCGGTGGCCTGTGCAAGCAACATTGCGCTGGATTATCTGTTCATGGGCGCGCTGCATCTTGGCCCTGCCGGTGCAGCGCTGGGTACCACTCTTTCTCAGCTGGTCAGCGTGATCATCTCGCTGGTCGTGATCCTGCGCCGTAAGAGCGGCATCCACCTTTCGGGTGCGGACTTCAAGCCGGAACGCAGTGCACTTGGCGAGATCCTTTCCATTGGCATACCGGTGATGATGCAGGACGGCTTTATTCAGGTATCTTTTATGATCATCACCATCATTGCCAACCACCGAGGCCTGACCGATGCCGCCGCCGTGGGCATCGTGGAAAAGATCATCAGCTTTTTGTTCCTGGTGCCCAGCTCCATGCTGTCCACTGTATCGGCACTGGGCGCGCAGAACATCGGTGCCGGCAAGCACGACCGTGTGGATGCCATTCTGCGCTACGCCATCGGCATTGGCCTGACCTTTGGACTGATCGTGGCAGTAGCAGTGCAGTTCATTGCACCGTCGGTGGTGCGGCCCTTCACCTCGGACGAGGCTGTGGTGCTGGCCGGTGCATCTTACATCCGGGGTTATATTTTTGACTGCCTGTTTGCAGGCGTGCAGTTCAGCTTCAGCGGCTATTTCTGCGCCTATGGCAAGTCCGGGCTGTCCTTCCTGCATAACACGCTGTCCATTCTGCTGGTGCGCGTGCCGGGTGCCTACCTCGCATCCAAGTTTTTCCCGCAGACGCTGCTGCCCATGGGTCTTGCTTCGGCCTGCGGTTCGCTGTTCTCCATTCTGGTGTGCGTGATCGCTTACCACTGGCTCAAGCGGCAGCAGAAAGCGGTGCTGCATGGCTGAGCGGGAACCGTTCCAAATCGGTGAGATGGCATAGACGTACCGCCTGAGTGTGGGCGCGCTGCGCCACTATGAGCTGCTGTCAAGCGTACAGCAGCTTTTTTGTTGCACAAAAACCGGCCCTGCGGTACAATAGACCTGTTATTTATTATGCAGGAAAGAAGAGAGAACAGATGCGAGACCACCATATCGACCTGTGCGGCCAGATCGATTTTACCCGTACCGAGGCAATGCCCCTGCTGGCGCGGGATGCACATTTCAGCTTTGCGTGCAATGGCTGCGGCGACTGCTGCCGTGGCAGAGAGGACATTGTACTTTCAGGCTTTGACCTGTGGCGCATTGCAGCCCGGCTGCGCCTGCCGCCGCAGATCGTGGCGCGGGGATATTGCCGGGCCAGCATTGGCACGGTGAGCCATTTGCCGGTGCTGCGTCTGGCCCCGGTGAAGGAGAACCGGAACAACTGTCCCTTCCTTACGGGAGACCACTGCGCCATCCACGATGCCGAACCGCTGGTGTGTGCTCTGTACCCGCTGGCGCAGGAGATCAGCAGGAAAGGACAGGTGAGCTATTTTCTGCAGCCAACCGGCTGCGGCGGGCAGGTGATCGAGGCAAGGGTGGAGGACTATCTTGCTTGTTACGATGTCCCGGCCCGGGAACAGACCGATGTGCGCTGGGCGCAGACCTGCATGACACTGGAAGACACGGTGGAACAGCTGGGTGCGCAGCTCAGCCCGGTGCTGGTGCGCCGGATGCAGGACAAGCTCTGGCAGGCGCTGTATTTTGGCTACGACTATGCCGCACCGTTCTTGCCGCAGCTGGAGAAAAACCTGCACTGGCTGGATGCTGAATTTGCAAAACTGACAGAATATCAGCAAAAGCGGAATAACGCATCAAAATAATCGATCAATATATTTGATGCAATCGATAATAAAGGCCGTTTTAGGGCAAAAGTGAGTTGTTTTACCGTGAAATGTGTGATATACTTCACGAGTGTAAAGCGAGACTGTACGAGCCTTGCATACAAAACATAGCTTTCCGGTGCGGTACCTGTAGGCCGCACACGCAAAGAGATAGAGGAGATAAACATTATGCGTAAAATCACTCGTCGTTCGTTTCTGGCTGCTGCCGCTGCCTGCGGCGCAGCTGCTGCCCTGACTGCCTGCGGCGGTTCTTCTGCATCTTCTGCAGCTGCTTCTTCCGCTGCGCCTGCATCCTCGGCTGCTGCTTCTGCTGCAGCCGATGGCCAGAAGTTCACGATCGGCATCTGCCAGTTGGTGCAGCATGCCGCTCTGGATGCCGCTACGCAGGGCTTTGAGGATGCTCTGACTGCTTCCTTCGGCGAGAACGTCACCTTCGATTTCCAGAATGCACAGGGCGATTCCGCTACCTGCGCTACCATCACCAACGGCTTCGTTTCCTCTGGTGTGGATCTGATCATGGCCAATGCTACGCCCGCTCTGCAGGCTGCACAATCTGCTACCGACAGCATTCCGGTGCTGGGCACCTCTGTTACCGAGTACGGTGTGGCTCTGGGCCTGACCGATTTCGACGGCACCGTGGGTGGCAACATTTCCGGCACCTCTGATTTGGCCCCGCTGGATCAGCAGGCTGAGATGATCGTGGAGTGGATGCCGGAGGCCAAGAAGGTTGGCCTGCTGTACTGCTCTGCTGAGGCAAACAGCCAGTATCAGGTGGATGAGGTCCAGAAGTATCTGGAGGAAAAGGGTGTCACCGCTACCCAGTACGCTTTCTCTGATTCCAACGACCTGTCCTCTGTCTGCCAGAAGGCTGCCGACGAGAACGACGCACTGTATGTGCCCACCGATAACACTGTTGCTGCAAACACCGGCATTGTGGACGGCATCTGCCGCCCGGCCAAGAAGCCCGTGTTCGCTGGCGAAGAGGGCATCTGCGCCGGCTGCGGCGTGGCTACCCTTTCCATCAGCTACTACGATCTGGGCTACACCACTGGTGAGATGGCAGTGAAGATCCTGAACGGCGAGGCTGATGTCTCCACCATGCCCATCGAGTACACCGATGTGACCAAGAAGTACAACAAGACGATCTGCGACGATCTGGGCCTGACCGTTCCCGACGGCTACGAGGAGATCGAGGGCTAAAATACTCCGGGAAACCAAACAGAAAATCAGCGGAGAAGGGTAAAAAGTGCTCTTCTCCGCTTTCCCGTATCAAACGGGAAGTAAAAAAGTGTAACGTTTAGGAGGAATTGTTTTGGAAATCATTGCAAGACTGGCAAACCTGCCGGGCGCTTTGCCGGGTGCCTGTGCACAGGGCCTTATCTGGGGTATCATGGCCATTGGCGTGTACCTGACCTACCGTATTCTGGATGTGGCCGATCTGACCGTGGACGGCTCCTTTGGCACCGGCGGTGCAGTGTGCGTCATGTGCCTGCTGTCCGGCCAGAACGTCTGGGTCTCCCTGCTCATGGCGCTGCTGGCAGGCCTGCTGTCCGGCCTCGTCACCGGTGTCCTGCACACATTTATGGGCATTCCGGCCATCCTTGCCGGCATCCTGACCCAGCTTTCGCTGTATTCCATTAACCTCAAAATCATGGGCAAGGCCAATCAGGCCATCAACGTGGACAAGTACAACCTGCTGATCTCCCTGCGCTGGGTCAAGGAGTTTGCTCTCCACAACCCTATCGTTATGATCATCATTGTCACAGCGGTGCTGATCGGCATTCTGTACTGGTTCTTCGGCACCGAGCTGGGCTGTGCCATCCGTGCCACCGGCTCTAACCCCGCCATGTCCCGTGCGCAGGGCATCAACACCAACTTCAATATCGTGCTGGGCCTGGCTGTGTCCAACGGTCTGGTGGCGCTGTCTGGCGCTCTGCTGAGCCAGTATCAGGGCTTTGCAGATGTCGGCATGGGCCGTGGCGCGATCGTCATTGGTCTGGCTGCTGTCATCATTGGCGAGGCTCTGTTCAGCCGCATCTTCCACAACTTTGCACTCAAGATGGTTTCTGTCTCTCTGGGTGCCATCATCTACTACATTGTCATCCAGCTGGTGCTGACTCTGGGTTTCGATGCCAACCTGCTCAAGCTGCTGAGCGCTTCTGTGGTGGCTGTTTTCCTTGCCGTGCCGTACTGGAAGGGCAAGTACTTCTCGAAGCCGGTGAAGAAGGCAAAGGAGGATGCAAAAAATGCTTGAGATCCAGAATGTTTCCAAGACCTTTAACGCTGGCACGGTCAACCAGAAAACTGCCCTGAACGGCCTGAACCTGAAGCTGAACGAGGGCGATTTCGTTACCGTGATCGGCGGCAACGGTGCAGGCAAATCCACCATGCTGAACGCAGTTGCCGGTGTGTGGCCGGTGGACGAAGGCAAGATCATTATTGACGGTGTGGATGTGACCCGCCTGAGCGAGCATCAGCGTGCCGCTTACATCGGCCGCGTGTTTCAGGACCCCATGACCGGCACTGCTGCCACCATGCAGATCGAAGAGAACCTTGCCCTGGCTGCACGCCGCGGCAAGCCCCGCACCCTGCGCATTGGCATTACCAAGGCAGAGCGCGAGCAGTACCGTGAACTGCTCAAGACGCTGGATCTGGGTCTGGAAGACCGCCTGACGGCCCGTGTGGGCCTGCTTTCCGGCGGCCAGCGTCAGGCACTGACCCTGCTGATGGCTACCATGAACAAGCCCAAGCTCCTGCTGCTGGACGAGCACACCGCTGCGCTGGACCCCAAGACCGCGCTCAAGGTGCTGACCCTCTCGGCCAAAATCGTGGAGGAAAACCATCTCACCACCATGATGATCACCCACAACATGAAGGATGCCATTAAGTATGGCAACCGCCTGATCATGATGTACGAAGGCCATATCATCTATGATGTTTCCGGTGAGGAAAAGAAGAACCTGCACGTCTCCGACCTGCTGGCAAAGTTCCAGATCGCCAGCGGCGGCGAGTTTGCAAATGACCGCATGATTCTGTCCTGATAAATTACAAGGTTAAAATGCAAAGCGCCTGTCCCGGAAAAAACCGGGACGGGCGCTTTTTATGTATGTTTACCAATTCAAGAGCAAGGCGGTTAACTGGAGTTTTTGAGAGATGATTTTCTTTACATCTTTTGAAGAATGCGGGGCACCGTCCTGAATCGCAAAGAGGAACAGCGAGTAAAGTTCATTATATTTTGGAATAGCCATTTTTTCAAACCTCACACCTTGGAAAAGCTCAGCACACATTCGCAATGCCGTGTTCTTGGAAATAGATCCACCGGCTGCACCTTCTCTGCGTGATATCCATTTTGTTCCAGCCATGCAGCATCTCTTGCGGCGGTGGCGGGGTTGCAGCTGACGTAGACCACCCGGCGGGGAGACATGCGCACGACAGCGGAAAGGGTGGCTTCGTCGCAGCCCTTGCGGGGAGGGTCCAGCATTACGATGTCCGGGTGAAGGCCCTCAGCGGCAAGGCGGGTGGCGGCCTGACCGGCATCTGCGCAGAAAAATCGGCTCTTTGCGGCCACATCTGCACCCATGCGGGCAGCGTTAGCCTTGGCACTTTCAATGGCTTCCGGTACGATCTCCACACCGATCAGCTCACGGCAGTGCGCTGCCATGGAAAGACCAATGGTGCCCATGCCGCAGTAGAGGTCCAGCAGCAGGTCGTCCGGGGTAAGCTGAGCATACTGGGCGGCAATGCCGTAAAGCTGCTCGGCAGCAAGGGTATTGACCTGATAGAAGGAAAGCGGGCCAAGCTGCACCGGAACACCGCACAGGGTGTCCTCAATATAGCCCGGGCCGTACAGAGTGTGGGTCTCGGTGCCAAGGATCACGTTGGTGTTTTTAGCATTTACGTTCAGCAGGATCGTGGTGATCTCTGCAAATTGAGCTTTCAGCCGGGTGCAAAGCTCTTCAGCGGAGGGCAGCTTGGCACGGGTGCAGACAAGGCAGACCATGATCTGGCCACTGTGAGCGCCGCGCCGCAGAAAGATATGACGCACAAGGCCCCTGCCGGTCTCCTCGCTGTACGGCTGGATGCCCTTTTCTGCAAAAAAAGCGCACAATGCGTTGCCGATCTCATTCAGCACACCGGGCTGCAGGCGGCAGTCCGGGCAGGGGACGATACGATGGGTGCGCCCGGCGTAGAAGCCGATACAGGGCTTACCGCTTTTGTCCACGCCCACCGGGAACTGCACCTTATTGCGGTAGCGGTTCACTTCCGGCGAACCCACAATGGGCAGAACAGGCACATCCAATCCTCCGATGCGGGCAAAGGCATCGGCAACATTCTCCTGCTTGGCGCGCAGCTCGGCAGCATAGTCCAGATGCCGCAGGCTGCAGCCGCCGCAGGGGCCTGCCACGGCACAATCCACCGGGATACGGTCCGGCGAAGGAGTGAGCACCTCGTCCAGAATACCGAAGGCGTAGCGCTTGCAGTCCTTAACGATGCGCACCCGGGCTTCGTCGCCGGGGGCGGCACCGGGAATAAACACGGTCTCACCGTCTGGGCTGTGTGCTACGCCGCTGCCATCGCTGGAAAGACGCTCTACGCGCAGGGTGAGAACTTGATTTTTCTGTAAGGGCATGAAGGGTCTCCTTTACTGGTGGTCGGGGCCGTCGGCGGGAGCATCAGCCTGCGCCGCAAAATACTTGCTGGGCGGCACGCCCTTGGCGCGCTTGAATACCCGCGAGAAATAGAACTGGTCAAAGAAGCCTACCGACACCGCGACCTCGGCAATGGAAAGGTTGCCTGCGCGCAGCAGCTTGCAGGCTTCGTTGATGCGGTATTCGGTAAGATAATCGATGGGGCTTTTGCCTACGTTCAGCATGAACACGCGGTACAGGTGACTGCGGGAGACACCTACGCTTTTTGCCACATCATCAATGGAAATATCATGTGAATAATTGAACTGGATGTACTTGATGGCGTTGAGCACATACTGGCTGGAAGAGGAAGCCGTGTGCGGTTTGCCAGCGCTGGTCTCCTTCATCAGAGAAGCGATGAAGAGATAAAGGTAGCCCACCATGGCGGCTTCATCCTGCGGCTGCAGCCCGCGGGAGGAATAAATGTTGGCCAGAGCGGCACGCATCCCATCGGGGTCGTGGGTGTGATGCACCGGCGAGTCGTCGGTGAAGGGGAGCTGCGCGGCCAGTTTGTGGGCACACGCACCGTTGAAGCCTACCCAGCTGTACTCCCAAGGCTGCTGCTCATCGGCAGTATACCGGATCAGCTGGCTTGGCCGGGCAAAAAACAGCTGACCCTGGCTCACTTCCCAGGTGCGTCCGCCCACCTCGAATACGCCCTTGCCGGAAAGTACCAGATGGATCAGGTAATGGTCGCGGATACCCGGCCCCCATGTTTGGCCCGGAGCACAGCGTTCGATGCCGCAATTGAAGATGGAAAGCTCAATATTATTGGTATAATTTTGTTTGAAGGATTGCTTATATACATCTGCCATAGCCGCGTTTCCTCCGCTCTGTCACGTTGCGGGCAGCTTTGTGCCCGATCTTTGGTATAGTATACCACACATCTGCCCGCAAATTCAACAAAAGTACATCTTATTCTTTGAACTGGGTGCCAAAATTCGCGTTTTTTCAGCGTTGGAAATTGAAAAAAGCGGTTGGATGCATTACAATAGACGTAACATACCCATCTATCCCAAAGCAGCATATTGAGGGAGGAATCGTTATGGCAAACAGTGCGCAGCTCCGAAATGAGATCGCGGCGGGCAAATGGGACGATAAGCTCCGGGCACTGTATGGCGATGCGACGCAGGAAATCTGTCGGCAGCGGGCACGCTACTGTGCTGCGCTGGAACAGTTTGAGCTGTACTTTGGGCCGGGCAGGCAGGTGCAGGTTTATTCGGCACCGGGCCGCGCAGAGCTGGGCGGCAACCACACCGACCACCAGCACGGTTATGGCCTTGCGGCGGCTGTCACGCTGGATCTTGTGGCCGTGGCTGCGCACAATACAGACGGCTACGTGCGGGTCAAATCCCGCGGGTTCAACAAGCTGGATGTGATCGACCTGACCGTGGAGGGGCCGCAGGAAGGGGAGAGCACCCACTCGGCCAGTCTGATCCGCGGCATTGCCGAGGGCTTCCGCGCGGCAGGCAAAGCGGTGGGCGGCTTTGATGCATACACGGCCAGTGATGTGCTGCGCGGCAGCGGCCTTTCCAGTTCTGCTGCCTTTGAAATGGGCATGGCTGCCATCTGGAACGGAGAATATGGCTGCGGTCTGGCCCCGGCGGAGCTGGCAAAGATCTGTCAGTATGCGGAGAATACCTATTTTGGCAAGCCCAGCGGCCTGCTGGATCAGCTGACCAGCGCAGTGGGCGGCATTATCTTTGCGGATTTTGCAGACCCCCAGCAGCCGGTTCTGGAAAAGATCCACGCCGACGGCCTGCTGCCGCCGGGCATGAGCCTGTGCGTTACCGATACGCGCGGCAGCCACAGCGAATTGACCGGTGAGTTTGCAGCCATCCGGCAGGAGATGGAGCAGATCGCAGCGTTTCTTGGCAAAAAGGTGCTGGGACAGGTGACGGAGAGCGCATTCTGGGCAGCACTGCCTGCGCTGCGCAAAGCCTGCGGCGACCGCGCGGTGCTGCGCGCCATCCACTATTTTGAAGAGAACGCTCGCACCCTTGCCCAGAGGGACGCGCTGCAGGCCGGGCAGTTTGCTGCCTTTGCAGCGCTGGTGCTGGAAAGCGGACGCGCATCCTTTGCGCTATGCCAGAATGTCTACTGCAGCACCGATGTGCGGCATCAGGGGCTTTCGGTGGCACTGGCGCTGAGCCAGAGTATCCTGCAGGGCAGCACGGGAGCCTGGCGGATGCAGGGCGGCGGCTTTGCAGGCACCATTCAGGCGTATGTTCCCCAGAGCCTGCTGGAACGCTATCACAGCGAGATCGAGCGGGTATTCGGCAAGGGCAGCTGCTACATTCTGCGTCTGCGGGAGCAGGGGGCAGTGAAAGTGATCTGAAAACAAAAACGCATCTGCAAGATTTTGCAGATGCGTTTTTTGCTATGCTTTATACTGCTGGGAAAGTTCAGAAAACCGATTTCGGGCCGGGAGCGGACTGAGCCTGCTCTTTCTCTTCTTCCCGGCGCTGCTGATCCGAGATATACTGCACCATGTCCCGCTCCTCGTGGGAAAAATGGAACAGGTCTGCGATGGTATCGTAGGCGCTCACCACGAAGTTGAAGCCTGTCTTTACCACATTGAACAGCAGCATGGGCACAAAGGTGAAAGAAAGTGAGATCAATCCGCCGCTAAAGAAAAGATCGTCCAGACGCAGATTGCTGAAGAAAAGATCCAGCGCATCGCCCAGCGGCCCGCCGCCGGAAATACTGCGCAGCTCTTCTTCGGAAACAGAAATGTATGAATGCGGCATCTGAAGGTTTTTCATGGAGAAAGCTCCTTTCTGACAAGATCGTTCCGGGAATGGAATCAAACTCAGGCTGCAGCGGTTCCCTCGGCCTGAGCGGCATCAAAGCTCGGCATGGGGTTCACGATCTGATCGTAGATGCTTGTAACGGTACGAATGACGTTCATGACCTGCGAATAGACATAGACACCGGCCAGACCGGCAACGCCCACAGAAGCGATACGGCTCCAGGTGTTCATCTTATCCCAGGTGTGATAGAAGGTGCCGGACAGGCTCAGACCATTCGACAGACCGGACTGCACACGGCCTGCGATGTACCGGAAGGAATAGTTGGTCATCAGCACGAACAGGTTGATTGCTGCATTCTGGCAGAATGTAGCAAACTGATCGGTGTTGAAATAAATATCGTGATTAAAGGCTGAGCCAAGGTAGATGGACTGACCGCCATCCAGATAGGTCATTTCCTCTTCGGAGATAACGGCATAGGAAGCCGGTAAAAGCATGGTATTCTGATTGGGATGATCCATGGTGGAAGAACTCCTTTCCGTAGTGGAATCTGCACAAAGGCAGACAATAATACTATCTGAATTGTAACATAACTGTGTCCAAATAACAAGAGCAGAGATGCGCAAAATCATGATACATTTGTGAATAAACTGTTACAGAAAGGCGGCAAAATCACGGATGTCAGCCCAAAAATGCGCAATATGTCCATAATCTGGTCCTGAAAAAATGTTCTGTAGAAAAAACAAAAGCGCCTGCACATTCCGGGTGCAGACGCTTTTACGAGGAGAAAATGATCGGGGAATTACTGTGCCCGTTCGTAGAGCACGGTCAGCTGCGCAATGTGTCCGGCCAGTGCTTCCGGCAAGGGACAGGTGAGCCGCCACTGCCAGTTGGAGCCTTGGGTGCTGGGAGTGTTGATGCGGGCCTCACTGCCCAGATGCAGCCAGTCCGCCAGAGGGATCACAGCGGTATCCGATACACTGGCAAGGCAGGCACAGATCATGGCCTCGGTCAGCTCTTCCGGCTGGCAGCGCAGGTAGTGGCAGGCATAGGCCACATCCTCGGCACTGGCGTTGGTACGCCAGCCTTCGGTGGTCACATTGTCGTGGGTGCCGGTGTACACCACGCTGTTGCGGTGGTAGGTGTGGGGCAGGTAATTGCCGGATTCCCGGCTGTCAAAGGCAAACTGCATGATCTTCATGCCCGGATAGCCGCTGGCAGAAAGCATGGCCTTGACCTCCGGGGTCAGGTAGCCAAGATCCTCGGCAATGATGCCGCCCTCGCCAAGGTTTTCGTGCATGGCGTTGATAAAATCGCGGTCAGGGCCTTTTTCCCAGTGACCGCCCGTCGCCGTTTTGTTCCCGGCGGGAATGGAGTAATAGCTCTCGAAGCCGCGGAAGTGGTCGATGCGCACCACATCGTAAATGGAGGTGGCGTGCTTCATGCGCTGCTTCCACCACGCAAAGCCGGTGGCTTTGTGAACAGGCCAGTCGTACAGCGGATTGCCCCATAGCTGACCATCCGCTGCAAAGGCATCCGGCGGGCATCCGGCAACCTGCGTCAGGTGCATCTGGCCATCGGTCTGGAACAGTTCCGGGTGGGTCCACAGATCGCTGGAATCCGGGCTGACATAGATGGGAATATCGCCCACCAGTTTGATGCCCTTGCTGTTGGCGTAAGCCTTCAGGGCGTTCCACTGGGTGTAGAAGAAGAACTGCACCGCCTTGTAGTAGCCAATGCTTCCGGCAAGCGCTGCTTTGGCTTCGGCAATGGCTTCCGGCTGGCGGCAGCGCAGTGCATCCGGCCAGTCAGCAAGGCCGGCCTGACCCTGTGCAGCCTTCACAGCCATGAACAGGGCGTAATCCTCCAGCCAGAAAGCCTGCTCTTTGCAGAAGGCTTCATAAGCGGGGGAAGGGGAGGCCAGCAGACGATCCGCTGCTTTTTTCAGGACAACGGGCCGCTCGTTGTAGAGCGCGCCGTAATCGATGGGTCCGATGGGCCTTTCCGCAGGGATCTCGTCGGCGGTCAGCAAATCGTCCGCAGCCAGCAGGCGGTAATCGATAAAATAGGGATTTCCGGCAAAGGCGGAGAAGCTCTGGTAAGGGCTGTCGCCGTAGCCGGTGGGGCCGATGGGCAGGATCTGCCAGTAGGTCTGCTTTGCATCGGCCAGAAAATCCACGAATGCAAAGGCCTCTTTTCCCAGCGTACCGATGCCAAAAGGCCCCGGCAGACTGAAAACGGGCATCAGAATGCCGCTTGCACGCATAGTGTGCGCACCTCCTTAGCCCTTCACGGCACCTGCAACCACGCCCTCGATGATGTACTTCTGGCAGGTGATGTACAGGATGATGATGGGGATGATGGCAATGATGATGCAGGCCATCATGGGAGCCAGCTCCACACGGCCGTAGCCGCCGCGGAAGTACTGGATGGCCATGGGAATAGTGCGGTATTTCTTGATGTCCAGCACCAGAGTGGGCAGCAGGTAGTCATTCCACACCCACATGGTCTCGAGGATGGCGGTGGAGATCATGGTGGGCTTGAGGATGGGGAATACGACCTTGAAGAAGATCTGAATGGGGTTGCAGCCGTCGATCATGGCCGCTTCCTCAATTTCCATGGGCACGCTCTTCATGAAGCCGGTGAACATGAACACGGCCAGACCGGCACCGAAGCCCAGATAGATAATGCAGATGTCCCACGGGGTGTTCAGCTTGAGCTGGTCAGCGGTCTTGGACAGGGTGAACATGACCATCTGGAAGGGCACGACCATGGAGAACACGATCAGCAGGTTCATGAACTTGCTCAGCTTATTGTTCACGCGGGTGAGGTACCAACCGGTCATGGAGCAGCACAGCAGGATCAGCGCCACACTGGTAACGGTGATGACAAGGCTGTAGCCAAGGCTGGAAAGGAAGCCCATCTTGGTGACACCGTAAACGTAGTTGCTCAGGCCCGCAAAGGTCTCGGCGGTGGGCAGCTTGAACACGGTGGAGGTGGTAAAGGTGCCCTCGATCTTCAAGCTGTTCAGCAGGATCAGCACGATGGGGTAGATCCACAGCAGACTCAGCAGCGTCATGATGACGGTGAGGATGTTATCCCACATTTTTTTCTGTTTAGGCATTACTGCTGCACCTCCTTGGAACGGGTAAAGTGGAGCTGGATCAGAGAAATGACCACGACGATCAGGAAGAACACCACAGCCTTCGCCTGACCAATGCCCTTCCACTGGGCACCGGAACGGCCATAGAAGGTGTTGTAGATGTTCAGGGCCAGCATTTCACTGGCGTTGGCGGGTTCGCCTGCGGTCAGGGCAACGTTCTGGTCGAACAGCTTGAAGCTGTTGGTCAGGGTCAGGAAGGTGCAGATGGTCACGCTGGGCATGACCATGGGAATTTTGATCTTGAACAGGATCTCGCGGTCGTTGGCACCGTCGATCTTGGCGGCTTCGATCAGGTCGCCGGGCACGCTCTGCAGGCCGGCAACGTAAATGATCATCATGTAGCCGATCTGCTGCCAGCACATCAGGATGACCAGACCGACGAAACCGGCCTTGGCATCCAGCGCCAGCAGAGGTTTCTGCAGGTTGGCCAGCACACCGTTGAGCAGGATCTGCCAGATGTAGCCCAGCAGGATGCCGCCGATCAGGTTGGGCATGAAGTAGACGGTACGGAAGATGTTGGTGCCGCGGATGCCGCGGGTGAGCACCAGCGCAATGGCAAAGGCGCAGACGTTGATGAGCACGGTGGATACTACAGTGAACGCTGCGGTAAAGCCGAAGGCGTGCAGGAAGGTGGAATCCTGAAATACGTTGATGTAGTTCTGGATGCCCACAAAGGTGGTCTTGCTAACAGTAGTGAACCGCTGGAACGAAAGGTAAATGCCCCAGATGAAGGGCCAGATAAAGCCGATGATGAACGCGAGCAGCGTGGGCAGCACGAACACCGGCCAATATTTGCTGATGGCTTTTTGCATGATGTACCTCCTATATGCGGAGTGGTTAACAAAAAAGGGGAGGCGGGGCGAACTTCTTCGCCCGCCTCCCTGTTCAGTTCTTTTTTATAGACCGATCAGGAGCTTAGCCGTTTGCCAGCTTGTATTCCTTAGCCCAGCCATCGACGAAGGCGGTCACAACGCCGTCCCAGTCGCCGGTGCCTGCTGCGTAAGCAGTCAGAGCGCTGCCCACGCCGTTCTTCCACTCCTCGGAAGGCATGGTGGAGAAGCACCAGTCCACACTGGTCTTGCCGTCGGCCACATACTGGTTTGCAATGGTGATCAGGGGGTTGGTGGAGTCCTTAGCCTTCTTGAAGGGGATGACGAAGCCCATCTTGTCAGCCATCGCGCTGGTGCCGGCCTCAGAGGTGACGCACCAGTACAGGAAGTCCAGAGTAGCCTGAATATCGGCATCAGAAGAGTTGTTGTTCACGCACCAGAAGTTCTCGGAACCGGTGCACAGGCCCTGATTCTCCTCGCCATCCACGCCGATGTAGATGGGCAGCATACCCAGGTTGTCGCCGCCCAGATCCTTCACGTCATTGTAAGCCCAAGTGCCGTTCTGGTAGAACACAGCCTTCTTGCCCACAAACTCAGCCACAGCGTCGTTGCCGGTCTTGGAAGCCAGCAGGGTGGGGTCACAGGTGGAATCGGTGATGTACAGATCCCAGATCTGCTTGTAGTTGTCCAGATAGGTGCCCTTGATGGCGTCGGTAGAGCTGATGCCGTCTGCCTTGTACTCGTAGTAGATGGGCAGGTTTGCCAGATGGGTCTTGAAGCGCCAGTCAGAAGAACTGTCCATGCCGGCAGAAGTGAAAGCACCGTCCACGCCCAGCTCAGCCTTGCGTGCCTGAATATCGTCAGCGACCTTCTTCAGATCGGCAAAGCCCTTGATGTCGTCCTGGGTATAGCCAGCGGCGGTCAGCAGTTCCTTGTTGTAGATGATGCCGTAGGTCTCGAGGACGTAGGCGATGGCAGCCACAGCGTCGCCATCCTTCAGTGCGAAAGAGTCGCTGGTCAGCTCACCGTACAGCTGGCTGCCGGACAGATCGTAGCAGTAATCCTTCCAGTTTGCCAGACCAACAGGGCCGTTCACCTGGAACAGGGTGGGAGCCTCGCTCTTCTCCATCTCGCTCATCAGGGTGGTCTCGTACTGGCCGGAAGCGGCGGTGACAACGGTCACAGGCACGCCGGTCTCCTTGGTGTACTCAGCGGCCAGATCCTGCCAATCCTGATCCTGCTCGGGCTTGAAGTTCAGGTAGTAGACCTTGCCGTCTGCCTTTGCAGCGGTGCTGGAAGCAGCGGTAGAACTGGCAGCAGAGGAAGCGGTGCTGCTGGAGGAGCCGCCGCAGGCAGCCAGACCCAGAGCAGCGGCGGAAACGCCAGCGGCCTTCAGGAAGTTACGACGAGTAATCATTTTCTTCATAATAAGTTCTCCTTCTTATTAAAAATAAACTATTTCAAAATCTCCGTCCCCTGACGGAGGGAAAACAAAATTTAAATCGCCCTTACGCTTTCGCCCTGCTGCAACTCCGGCTGCAAGGTGATGGTCTGGGCCGGTGCACCGTGCTCGATCTGCCGCACCAGCAACTCAATGCTCTGCAGCGAGATCTGTTCACTGGGCTGCACAACGGTAGTCAGAACAGGCACACAGTAACGGGACATCGTGATGCCGTCAAAGCCGATCACCGAAACATCCTCCGGCACCCGCAGCCCGGCGCTCGCCAGCGCGCGGATGGCACCTAAGGCAATCACATCGCTCATGGCGAACAGGGCGGTGAAGTCGGCCCGGCGGGCCAGCAGGCTGTTCACGGCGTGATAGGCAGACTCAAAATCGTAGTTGGACAGGCCGTACAGCTTGTCGCTGAACAGGATGCCCGCATCCTGCATCGCCTGCTGTGCACCCTCGCGGCGCATCACGCTGGGATAACTGGTGACCGGACCGCCCAGCACTGCGATCTTACGATGCCCTTGCTGGATGAGGTAGTCCACAGCAGTGTAGGCTGCAGCGCGGTCATCCACGCCCACCATGGAAAGATTGGGAAAGTCCAGCTCGTCGGAGACCAGTGTGGTCAGCACCGAGGGGACTGTGATGTTGGCAAAGCCTTTTTTGAAGTTGGCTACGCTGCCGCCCAGAAAGATCATACCTTTGGGCTTAATCTCCCGCAGGATCTTTTCGGCGGCATCGACCTCGTTGGCGTTTTCATCCAAATAGGAAACGATGCCATTGTAGCCATACAGGGTGGCGGCCCGCTGCAGCTGGACTAAGAAGTCCGAGAAGAAGAGATTGCGGGTGCCTTTGACCACGAACACCAGACTGCGGGACTGCTGGATCTTCAGCTGCCGTGCATTGGTGTTGGGCACGAACCCGGCCTCCCGCATTACCTTGAGTACATGCTCCTTGGTCTCGGGCCGGACATCGGGCCGGTCGTTGATGACACGAGAAATGGTGCTTACCGAGCAGCCGCTGATCCGGGCAATGTCCTTAATGGTCAGATTCGGCATTTTGTCGGAGTACCTCACTTTCGGTAATAGATTCGGGAACGTTGTCGGGAACGTTTTCAGTGGCTATAGTATGGCATAATTTGCATAAAAAATCAATAACCAAAAAGTGTTTTCGTGAAAATTGCATAGCATTCTGAGCTGCTTTTGTGCAGATTGAATTGCGCGCAAATCAAAATGTGCCGACAGTTCCGCAAATTCCCGGTACAAATCAGAAACAACCGGTAAAACCGTACCGATTTGTAACTTTTCAACATAGAGCAGTGGTTTTATAAAAGGAAAAAGAAAAAAGCAATGCCCGGCAGATAACACAGCCTGCCGGGCATTGCATAGTTTTGAAATGGTTTATCCGCTTTTTCAAAAATACGGGTGCTGATAGGGTTCGGGTTCCGGGCCGCAGTACAGGCCAAACGCATCGCAGATCCAGTAGCTGCCGTCCTCCATGGGCACGCGGCACCACTGGTGGCTGTACTGGTTCTCGTTCACATGCTCATATGGGATGCCCAGAATGTCCAGACACAGAGCGGTGGCCCGGGCACACCCGGCACAGGATGCTGTGCGCAGTACAAAATAACCGTAGGGGTCGTTGTAATGGTTGGCTTCCATAGAGTAAGCCATGGAGCCATCATCCACCACCGCACGCAGGGCAGAGGCAATGCCGTAAAGCTGGTCTTCCCGGCTCATGAGCGCCAGCGGTGTGACCACCTTCAGCGCTTCCTGATATGCCTGCGCAAACTCCTCATCGGTGCATTTGCGCTTGAGAGACTTGTAGTGGGCCAGCTTGTTGATGGCCACCGGCGACCAGACGGAAGAAAACTGCGCTTCGGTCAAAGAAAGCTCGTCATCACCGGCAATGCCGTCCGCAGAAGGTTTGCGGCCTTCGTCAATGCCGTGATCCAGATAATGACGCAGCAGTGCACCCTCGTCATTGCCGCATACGGCCGCAACATCCGGATACTGTGCAGCGTAGTATGCGGCATCAAAGGTAGAAAGCGCAGCAGCGGAAAGACCGGTCTGTGCGGCCAGTAGCACACCGGCTGCCAGCGCCGCAAGTCTAAGATACCGTTTTTTCATGACAAAAACCTCCTCAAAAAGAATAAAACGCCTCCTGAGCTCAGTATAGCACATCCGGGCCGGAGGGAAAAGACAAAAAAGCGCTCCCACCTTGTCATCGGTGAGAGCGCTTTGCTGATTGCTGATTATTTTGATTGAGTTGATTCTTTAAAGATTAGTCACTGACGTAGGGCATCAGAGCAACGTGACGAGCACGCTTGATGGCGATGGTCAGTGCGCGCTGATGATAAGCGCAGGTGCCGGTCACACGGCGGGGAATGATCTTTGCACGCTCAGAGACGTACTTACGCAGACGGGGCACGTCCTTGTAATCGATGGTGTCGATACGATCGACACAGAAGCTGCAAACCTTCTTGCGGCCGCGACGCATGGGGCGTGCGGGGCGAGAGCCTTCGGTTCTTTCAAAAGCCATTGCTTATTACCTCCTATTGGATTTTTAACGGATTGACCGTTTCGTGTCAGAACGGCAGGTCGTCGCTGTCGTCGATGACGGCGAAGTCGTCTGCATTGCCGGCAGAGTAGCTGGGAGCTGCCTCCACAGCGGCCGGGCGGGCAGGCGCTGCGTTCTGGTAGGCGGGAGCAGAATGATTCTGATAATTTGCTCCGCCGCCTGCATTGCTGTTTTTGGAGCCTGCAAAGTTGATATTGTTGGCTACCACTTCCACAGCGGTGCGGTTGTTGCCGTTCTTATCCTGATACTGGCGGGTCTGAAGACTGCCTTCAATGGCGATCAGACTGCCCTTCTGGAAATACTTGCTAACAAACTCGGCCTGCTGACGCCATGCAACGATATCGATGAAATCGGCCTGACGCTGCTCGCCCTGACGCGCAAAATTGCGGTCACAGGCAATGCGGAAGCTGCACACATTGGTACCCTGCGGGGTGGTGCGCAGTTCGGGATCCGCCACAAGACGGCCCATGATGGCAACAACATTCAACATTTTACGGTCTCCCTTTCTGTCACAGAAGAATTACTCCTCGTGAGCAATGATCAGGCTGCGCATAACACCTTCGGTGATCTTGTACACACGGTCCAGCTCAGCAGGGAAGCTGGGCTCGCTGGTGAAGTCGATCACGGTGTAAACGCCTTCCTCCTCGTCGTTGATGGGGTAGGCCAGACGGCGCTTGCCCCACTCGTCGATGGAATCGATCGTACCGTTAGCCTCGATCAGGGACTTGAACTTACCAACCAGAGCGGCGGTAGCCTCCTCGTCGAGAGCGGCGCTGGTAATCAGCATGGTTTCGTACTTTGCCATTTTGTAGCACCTCCTTTTGGACTTAAGGATCCTGCAATCACAGGACCAAGGGTACACACAAAACGCGGCATCGCGCCTTGTGTGCGGCGTGTCTGTTCAGACAGCAATTTATTATAGCAAGCTGTGTGGATTCTGTCAAGCTTTTTCCGAAAAAAGATATAATAAAAAATATTTTGATTTTTTTGTGAAAGAGGAATATAATATAGTGGCTTTCAGAGGATGAACGGCAGGGCAGCCGGGGATCGGCCGTCTCTCTGCTCTCTGTTATCCGTCTTCGAAAGGAATGTATATATGGTTCTGGGAATTTTATAGTAAAGGAAGGATTCTTTGTGTATTCGGTTTTCCGTAACCTGGCAATCATCATCCTCAGCGCAAAGTTCTTTGGTCTGGTGGCCCGCAAGTGCAAGGCCCCGCAGGTGGTGGGTGAGATCCTTGCCGGTTTGATCATCGGCCCCTGTGTGCTGAATCTGGTGCAGACCAGTGATGCCATCTCCACCTTTGCGGAGATCGGCGTGGTCATGCTGATGTTCACCACGGGCCTTGGCACCAATCTGAAGGAACTGATCAAAGCCGGCCCCATCGCCACCCTGGTCGCCTGCGTGGGCGTAGCCGTTCCGCTGGTGGGCGGCACCCTGCTGTACAGTGCGTTCTACGGCTTCTCTGCCGTGGGCAGCCCTGAGTTCTACCGTGCCCTGTTCATCGGCACCATCATGACGGCCACCAGCGTGTCCATTACGGTGGCAACCCTGCAGGAGCTGGGCCACCTGAAGAGCTTTCTCGGCACCACCATCGTCAGTGCCGCCGTCATTGATGATGTCATCGGCATCGTAGTCCTCACCTGCGTACTGGGCGCAAGCTCCGGCACCGGCACGGGTCTGGGCAAGGTGCTCATTAATACGGTGCTGTTCTTTGCCACTGCCGTGGGCGTGGGCGTTGTGGCTCACTTTGCTATGACATGGCTGGACAAGCGCAATCCCCACACCCAGCGCATCACCATCGTGAGCATGGCGTTCTGCTTTGCCATGGCCTACATCGCCGAGGAATACTTCGGCATTGCAGATATCACCGGTGCCTATATCGCCGGTATCGTTCTGTGCACCATGGACGATGCCCCCTACGTGGAGCGCCGCGTGGATATCAGCAATTATATCATTTTTGCGCCCATCTTCTTTGCATCCATCGGCTTGAAGACCGACATCAGCGGCCTGACGCCGGAAATCTTCCTGTTCTGTGTCTGCTTCGTCATTGTGGCACTTATCACCAAGATCATCGGCTGCGGTTTGGCCGCAAAGCTCTGCCGCTTCAACTGGGGCGACTCCCTCAAGATCGGCGTTGGCATGATGACCCGCGGCGAGGTGGCACTGATCGTGGCCCAGAAGGGCCTGGATGTCGGCGTGGTGGACTCGGTCTACTTTACCGCTGTGATCCTGCTGATCGTGGTGTCCAGTGTGGCAACGCCGCTGGTGCTGAAGGCACTCTTTACCAAGATGCCGCCGCAGAAGCACCCCAGTCAGGTAAATGGGTAAACAATAAAAAGATCCTCCGACAGGTCTGCCGGAGGATCTTTTATTTTCAGGATAAGTTACAGTGTCTTGCAGAACTCCTTCAGGTAAGTGCGGAATTCTTCGCCGATCTCCGGATGCTGCAGGGCCAGCTCCACCTGAGCTTCCACCACCTTGAGCTTGTTGCCCATGTCGTAGTGCTTGCCGGTGAACTCTACGGCCGTCATGCCGCCGCGGGTGCGGGCATACTCGGCCATGGCATCGGTCAGCTGGATCTCGCCGCCTGCGCCGGGCTTGGTGTGGGCAAGGATCTCGTAGATCTCCGGGGTCAGCAGCACGCGTCCCAGAATGGAGTAGTTGCTGAACTCCTGTCCCTTCTTGGGCTTCTCAATCATGTCGTCCACAAAGAAATAGTTGTCGTGGATGGGGGTGGTCTTCAGGCTGCAGTACCGGCTCACATCTTCCCATGGCACTGCGGAAACGCCTGCCACCGGGCGGCCGAACTCCTCGTAGGCGCGGATCAGCTGAGCGCAGACCGGGTCCTCGCCCCAGATCACGTCGTCGCCATAGATCACCACGAAGGGATCATCGCCGGTGAAGGCCTTGGCGGTGTTCACAGCATGGCCCAGACCCAGCGTTTGCTTCTGGCGCACAAAGAGGATGTTTGCCATGTTGGCGATGCCAAGGCACTCTTCCAGCGCCTTTTCCTTGCCGGGCTTTGCCAGCTTTTCTTCCAGCTCGGGGCTGCGGTCGAAGTGATCCTCGATGATGCTCTGGTTGCGGCCCAGAATGATGAGGATATCGGTGATGCCGGAACGCACAGCTTCTTCCACCAGATACTGGATGGCAGGCTTGTCCACGATGGGCAGCATGCCCTTGGGCATGGCTTTGGTGGCGGGCAGCACGCGGGTGCCAAGACCGGCGGCAGGGATGACGGCTTTGGTGACTTTCTTCATCATGATCCATATTCTCCTATTACTATTTTGAAATCCGCAATGCCAGCCTCTGCAGGCGGCATTGCAGATCAGAGCATCCCGGCCAAAGCGTCCAGATTTGGACCCATCAGCACGGTAGCGCAGGCACCCAGCACCATCAGCAGTACAAAGGCACCGACCACACCGGCGATGCTCACGCCGCCCTGCGCAGACAGGACCGCACGGCGCTGGGCAGCGTCCGGGAACTCGGCACGGATGCGGCGGATGCGCTCGGCTGCGCTTTTGCGGTACAGCCACTTGGCGTACAGGGTGCGCAGCATCACCAGCGCAAAGCTGAACACTGTCATAATGCGGGAAAGCACGACGATGGCAGTGCTGCTGATGCCCGCAGTGAGCGGACTGCCGGTGGCCTGCATCATGCTCAGCAGGGTGGGCAGGGCCACCACCAGCTCTGCGGCCAGAAAACCAAAGGCCGGCTTCCACGCCTTGCGGTAGAAGAAATAGAACGGGCCGAACACCAGCGCCGAGAAGCACATGGAAATTTTGGTGTGTTGCAGCTGCATCCGGCTGTAATCGTTCAGGTAGACGGGCGCGGCCTTGCCAATATAATCGTTCCAGTCGCTGTAAGGGATGCCGTCGATCAGCTCTTCCTTGCCAAAGGCCGCCTGCACGTTGCGGCGGGTGGGTTCCTCCACCGTCTGCTGATACTGGCGGTAAAGGTCGTTGTAATCAAAGCGTCCGTCTGCGTCGGTGCCGGGTTGGCTTTGGGTGGGCGGCTCCGGGCACTGGCTCTCCGGCGGAAGAACGGCACCGCAGCAGCGGCAGCGCTCTTCGGTGCGCAGGGTGCGCTCACCGCAGCTGGGGCAGGTGCGCAGAGCATCGTCTTTGTACGGGAACGTCCATTCATAGCCCGCGCCATGGGCGGGGGTGTGGATGCAGCGGCCAAGCTTTTCGTAGCACTCGCGGTGATAGGGTGCGCCGCAGTCCGGGCAGACCACGATATCATCGGTCAGCGCCAGCGGTCTGCCGCAGCCTTCACAGGGACAGCCATAATATTTCGGCATGATTTCCTCCTGTTGTATGGTTCATACTGGTATTATACTCCCCTGAAAGAGAAAAGAAAAGGTGAAAATCTTCAAAATTCCAGCAGGATAATCCATTTACCCCTTTACTTTAGCATAGATTCTCGGTATACTAATGAAGTATCTGTGTATAAACTGTGTCTTTTGGCAAGTACAAAGGACTTTATCTTATTTATCATTTCGAGAGGGATTTAGAGAATGATCACGATTGACGAACTGAAGGTGCAGCTTGCCGATTACGGCAAGGCGGTCAAGGACTTGGAAGAAGCCCTTGCCATTGATGCCTCCCGCAAGCGCGTGCAGGAGCTGGAGCACACTATGAGCCGCCCCGGCTTTTATGATGATGCAGACCTGAGCAAGAAGGTCTTTGACGAAGTGGGCGACCTGAAGGGCAAGCTGAGCCGCTTTGAAAAGCTGCAGGGCCTGTACGATGATGCCGAGACCATGCTGGAAATGCTGGATGAAGAATACGACCCCGCCATGATCCCCGAAGCAGAGGAGTCTGTGAACGCTGTGGGCAAGGCAGTGGATGAGCTGCAGCTGATGACCATGCTGAACGGTGAGTACGACCACAGCAACGCCATCCTGACCTTCCATGCTGGTACCGGCGGCACCGAGGCACAGGACTGGGCCGAAATGCTGTACCGCATGTACAACAAGTGGGCTTCCAACCACGGCATGACCGTGGAGGTTCTGGATTATCAGGACGGTGATGAAGCCGGCATGAAGAGCGCCTCCATGATGGTGAAGGGTGCCAACGCCTACGGCCTGCTCAAGAGCGAGAACGGTGTGCACCGTCTGGTGCGCGTGTCGCCCTTTGACGCCAACGCCCGCCGCCAGACCAGCTTTGCTTCGCTGGAAGTGATGCCCGAGCTGGATAACACCATTCAGGTGGATATCCGCCCCGAGGACATTGAGATGCAGGTGTACCGTTCCTCCGGTGCCGGCGGCCAGCACATCAACAAGACCTCTTCCGCTGTGCGTCTGATCCACAAGCCCACCGGCGTCGTGGTCAGCTGCCAGACCCAGCGCAGCCAGTTCCAGAACCGTGACTACGCCATGGAAATGCTGAAGGCAAAGCTGTATCAGATCGCAAAGCAGCAGCACATGGATAAAATCGATGATATCAAGGGCGTGCAGAACGAGATCGCATGGGGTCACCAGATCCGCAGCTATGTGTTCATGCCCTACACCATGGTCAAGGATCACCGCACCAACTACGAGACCGGCAATGTGGATGCCGTGATGGACGGCGATCTGGACGGTTTCATCTTCGCATACCTCAAGGCTGCAAGCCGCGGGGAACTGCAGGATACCTGATCTTGAACGTATAAAATGCAAAGGCCGTGCTTCCTTTTATGGAGGCACGGCCTTTTTTGTGTTCTTACGCCAGATCAGGCAGAATGGTATCCCAGAGATTTTCCTCCTGCCGCAGGGCGTTGAAGCAGCAGTCCAAGTACATTTTGTTTGCCGCTGCAAGGATCGTGCTGCGCAGAAGCAGCTTTTCATCTGCGGCATCCACGGCAAGGTCGCGGATCTCCCTGGTGCAGCCGAATACAAACGGCAGGCAGTTTTCCATCTCGTCGCAGAAGTAGTCGTAAGCTGCCCCGGCGGAACAGTGCGCCCGCTGCATTTTAAACAGGGCATCGATGTTTTCCATTGAGAGCACCGTTTTGGAGACTGCAATGTACATCAGGGATGCGATCTGATCGCGGGCGTACTTCTTGCGCACCGGGTGGGACAAAATGCCCTTTTTAACGTAGTTGCTGACCATGGAAGAGGTGAGCTCCACGCCGCAGAAGGTGCGGAAATAGCTGTTGACGTACTGCACGGTCTGGTCAAGATAAAGCCCCATCTGCGGGAGATCGGCGTACCGGGGCAGGGCAAACCCGGCGGCGCAGGCCGCAACGCGGCATTTGGTTTCAGTTTTCATATCGTAAGCAGTTTTCTAAGGTTGGCGCAGCTGGGCTGCGCGGGATACAGAAAATGGTTTTCTGGCGGTATTATAGCGCAAATCGGTTCTCTGGTCAACGGATTTTTAAAACTTTTGAAAGAATGCATAAAATCCCTTGACAGGTTTTTGAAAAACTGCTATGATGTCTGCAGTGAACCGAAAAACCATGCAGGCGGAAGTGCGTGTAAGGCACGGAAAATAAAAAAATGACCTGCTATCACAAAATAGATTTGGAGCGTGCATTTTATGAAAACCAAGATCGTTGTGGATTCTTCGTCCAACCTGTATGCCCTGCCGGGCGTGGATTTTGCCTGTGTGCCGTTGAAGATCGTCACGGATGAACAGGAATATCTGGATGACGGTACTCTGGATGCTGTGGGCATGGCCCGGTCTCTGCGTACTTACAAGGGCAAGACCAGCACCTCCTGCCCCAATGTGGCAGACTGGCTGGCTGCTTATGAGGGTGCGGAGCAGATCTTTGTTGCCACCATCACGGGCACACTGTCCGGCAGCTACAATGCTGCACTGCTGGCAGCGGAAGAATACAAGGAAACGCACCCGGAGGCCCGTGTTTTTGTTCTGGACAGCCTGTCCGCCGGGCCGGAGCTGCGTCTGCTGGCAGAGCGTCTGCGGGATCTCGTCCGGATCGGGATGGAGTTTGACGAGATCTGCGAGGCGATCCTGGCTTACCACAAGCACACACATCTGCTGTTTTCGTTGGAATCGCTGGCCAATCTGGCCCGCAATGGCCGTGTGAAGCCTGCTGTTGCCGCTGTGGCACGGATGCTGGGCATCCGGGTCATCGGTCAGGCCAGTGAGAGCGGCGAGCTGGAGGTGCTGTGTAAGACCCGCGGCGAGCACGGTGCACTGGAGCGCATCGTGCTGGAATTGAAGGATCACGGCTTTACCGATGGCAAAGTGCACATTGCCCACTGTGATAACCCGGAAGCGGCCAAGCGCCTGAAGCTGATGATCCACGCGGTGTTTGCAGGGGCGCAGGTGGATGTGACCGAGTGCGGCGGCCTGTGCAGCTACTACGCTGAGCAGGGCGGCCTGATGGTGGGCTATGAGGACGGAAAAACAGAGTAAAAGAGTTTTTGATATTGCAAGCAAGCCGGGCCTGCGGGTCTGGCTTGCTTTTTTTGAACAACGCAAAACTTGAAAAAGTTGTAAAACTGCGCTATACTTACACATAATTATAAATGGGAAAGGAGGGCAGGCCCATGCTTTTTCGTTCACCGGTCGTGCGCTTTTTCAGCCGCATTCTGAACCGCGTCACCATCACGGTGGTGTTGGTGGCATTGCAGCTGCTGTGGCTGTGCTGGGTGGCGTTTGCCATCACCACCGGCACGGGCCGCGTGTGGGTGAACGGCCTGCTCAACGCACTGAGCCTGCTCATCGTCCTGTACCTTGTGCGCAAGGATGAGAACAGCGCCTACAAGGTGGGCTGGATCGCGCTGATCGGCATTCTGCCGCTGCTGGGCGGTGCGCTGTATCTGGCCTTTGGCAACAAACGCCCGGCCAAGCGTCTGCGCCTGAAAATGCAGGCGGTGGAGGATGCCCACAAAAAAGACCTTGTACAGGAGCCGGGTGTGCTGGAAGGTCTGGATGCCCGCGAGCAGGGGCAGAGCCGATATGTGGCAAAGTACGGCCCCTATCCGGCGTGGCAGAACACTCGCACGCAGTATTTTGCCTGCGGCGAAGCCATGTATCCGCAGCTGCTGGCCGATCTGGAAAAAGCTGAAAAGAGCATCTTTCTGGAATTTTTCATCGTGAGCCACGGCTGCATGTGGAACGGCATTGAAAAGATCCTGCGCCGCAAGGCTGCGCAGGGCGTGGATGTGCGCCTGATCTACGATGATTTTGGCAGTCTGCTGGGTCTGCCCGCCGATTTCATCGTGCGCATGGAGCGGGCGCACATCCGCTGCATCCCGTTCAACCCGGTGGTGCCGCTGCTCTCGCTGGTGATGAACCACCGCGACCACCGCAAGATCGTAGTCATTGACGGTACGGTGGCCTACACCGGCGGCGTGAATCTGGCAGATGAGTATATCAATGCGGAGCAGCGCTTTGGCTACTGGAAGGACGCAGCCCTGCGTGTGGAAGGCGATGCCGCGTGGAACTTTACGGTGATGTTCCTCAACTTCTGGAACGCCTTCCGCCCCAGCGAGACGGATTATGATGCATTTCGTCCCATGCCGCTGGTGCTGCCGGTATCGGACGGCATCGTGCAGCCCTACGCGGACAGCCCGCTGGACGAGGAACCGATGGCCGAGACGGTGTACCTGAACATCCTTGCGCAGGCACAGCGGTATGTTTATATCTACACGCCCTACCTTGCCGTGGGCGAGGAAATGCTGGACGCACTGAAAAACGCGGCCAAGCGCGGGGTGGACATCCGGCTGGTGCTGCCGGGCATCCCGGACAAAAAGCTGGTGTTCCGGCTGAGCCGGTCGTACTATCTGCCGCTTTTGAGGGCAGGTGTACGCATTTACGAATATACGCCCGGCTTTCTGCATGCCAAGTGCTGGGTAAGCGACGATGTAACTGCCGTAGTGGGCAGCATCAACATGGACTACCGCAGCCTGTTCCTACACTTTGAGTGCGGTGTACTGCTGCAAAAGAACAGTCAGGTGGCAGTTCTGCGGGACGATGTACGGGCCACGCTGCCGCAGTGCCGCGAGATACAGGTGACGGAATGCCGCACCAGCCTGCCCGGCACGGTGCTGGACAGTGTGCTGCGGCTGCTGAGCCCCTTGATGTAAAGAAACTCCCTCAGTCACCTCCGGTGACAGCTCCCTCGGAGAGGGAGCCTCTGGCGAAGAAGAAAAGCTTTCTGCACTGCCAAAGCCTCCCTCCGGGAGACAGACTTCCCCCGGCCGGGACAGATTCTCCCCGCGCCGGGGAGAAATGTCACCACAGGTGACAAAGAGAGGAACAGATGTCACGTAAGTGACAAAAAGGGGAACAGGTGGATGCGAACGAAGTGAGCAGACGGAAGGAGTTCCGTTTTATAAAACGTTCCTTTTCCGGGTAAACTAGCCCAAAAGCCCCTTTACGATGGGGGCAGGAAAGGGAGCGTTTTATTATAATGAAAAAGATACCTCGCATGATCCTGGGCTGCACGCTGGCGGCAGCTCTGGCCCTGACCGCCTGCAGTCGAAGCGATTCCGGTTCCTCCGGCAGCATGAGCACGAACATGGGCGGCAGTTCATCGCAGACGGGGCAGGCGGGCCAGAACGCTGCATACCGCACCGGCCTTGGCATCCTGACCGAAGCGTCTGATCAGGAACGCGCGGGCAAGATCGATACCATCGCAGCTGCCGTTCTGCTGGATGCCGAGGGCAGGGTGGCAGATGTGATGCTGGACGAGGTGGAGATCTCGGTCACGGGGGACAGCACCGGCAAGGTGACGATGCCCACCGACAATCGCACCAAGCGCCAGAAGGGCGATGATTACCCGCTGGCGGCGGTGTCCTCGCTGAAAAAGGGCTGGGCAGAGCAGGCGGATGCCTTTGGCAATTATCTTACCGGCAAAACCCCGGATGAGGTGAAGAAGCTTGCCACCGACGATGACGGCAAGCCGAAGGATGCTGACCTGCTCTCCACCTGCACCATTGCGGTGGACGGCTATCGGGATGCTGTGGTGCGCGCCTGCGAGAATGCAAAGGCAGTCGGCTCGGCCCGCGGCGACCGCGCTGTGCTGGGCGTGTCAGTGCGCAATGACACCAAGGAACTGACCGCCGACGATGACCACGATGTGACCGCGCAGGTGGACATCACAGTGGCAGCCCTGACGCTGGATGCTGACGGCCGTGTGACCGGTGCAGTGGCGGATGTGGCAGAACCTGCCCTTACCGTGGGCGCGGATGGTACGGTGTCGGCACCGGAGATGGTCAAAACCAAGGTGGAACTGGGCGACAGCTACGGGATGCGCGGGGCATCCAGTCTGGACAAGGAATGGTACGAGCACAGCGAGGGCTGGTGCGATTACCTGAAGGGCAGGACCCGTACTGAGATCGCAGGCATCCCGGACGATGGTTCGGATGCCGACCTTGCGGCACTGTGCACCATCTCGGTGACGGAGCTGCAGAAGGCTGCGCTGGCGGCGTTTGCGGAAGAGTAAAGCGGAGAAAAGAGGAAAGGCGCAAAGCTTTTCCTCTTTTCTTTGTGCAATCAGACCAAAGAATTGGCGAAGAAAAGCCTTGAAAAAGACGAACTGCACTAACTTTTGCATTTCCTCTTGCCAAATGGCTGCAAACGCGCTATTCTATAGTCACAGTTTAACACTTTAGCATGATAAAATGCTAAACCGAGAGGGAACACATTTGGGAAACAAAAAGGGGAGGAACCTTTTATGAAACGTCTTGTCTCTGCTTTTCTGGCTGGTGCCATGGCACTGAGCCTTGCCGCCTGCGGCGGTGCCGCATCCACTTCCACCGTGGCATCTTCTGCCTCTGCATCCGGGAGCGCAGCCGCCTCCGAGACCGCAGCCAGCGATCTGGACTACATCAAGGAAAAGGGCAAGATGGTCATTGGCTACACCGTCTATGAGCCGATGAACTACACCGATGCCGACGGCAACTTTACCGGTTTTGATACCGAGCTGGCAACTGCCGTGTGCGAAAAGCTGGGGGTCGAGCCGGAGTTCGTGGAGATCAACTGGGATACCAAGGTGGTGGAGCTGGATGCCAAGAGCATCGACTGCATCTGGAACGGTATGACCCTGACCGATGACATCATGGCCAACACCGCCACTACCAAGGCTTACGCCAAGAACGCACAGGTCGTGGTCGTGAAGGACGGCACCGACTACAGCTCCACTGCGGATCTGGTGGGCAAGACCGTGGTTGCCGAGGCTGGCTCTGCCGGTGAAGCCGCCATTGAGGGCGACGAGAACCTTGCACAGGCCGATTACGTCTCCAAGAGCGTGCAGACCGACTGCCTGATGGAAGTTGCCGCAGGCACTGCTGATGCCGCTGTGCTGGATCTGACTCTGGCCAACGCCATGATCGGTGAGGGCACCGACTATGCAAGCCTGAAAATCGTGGACGAGCTGAACGCTGAAGAGTACGGCGTGGCCTTCCGCAAGGGCAGCGATGCCGCCGCAGCTGCGGATGCCGCCTTTGACGAGCTGAAGGCCGACGGCACCATGCAGGCTCTGGCCGACAAGTACGATCTGGCTCTGGCCGACTGAGTTCTATAAGAATGTAATTACTTCTTCCGTCATCGCTGCGCGATGCCACCTCCCTCGGTGAGGGAGGCTTTTTGTTGCCGATATGCGTGAGGCTCCCTCATTGAGGGAGCTGTCACCGAAGGTGACGGGAGGAGTTCAAAAAACGGATTGATGGGTGTGTTCTTGTGTCTGTGATTCTGAGTCGCCTTTCCGGCGCGTTTCTGCTCAACTGTGAGCTGTTCGCTCTGACCCTGCTGTTTGCGCTGCCGCTGGGTCTGGTGGTGGCTTTCGGCTCCATGAGCCGGTGCAAGCCGCTTTCCGGCGCGGTAAAGACCTTTGTGTGGGTCATCCGCGGCACGCCGCTGATGCTGCAGATCATCGTGATCTACCTTGGCCCCGGCCTGCTGGGCATGAATAACCCTTGGCCCTCCGGCTCCGGCGGACGTATGGTGGCGGCGGTGGTGGCTTTTGCCATCAATTACGCCTGCTACTTCTCCGAGATCTACCGCGGCGGCATCGAAGCCGTTCCCAAGGGCCAGACCGAGGCCGGTCAGGTGCTGGGCATGACCAAGACCCAGATCTTCTTCAAGGTGACGCTGCTGCAGGTGGTCAAGCGCATTCTGGCCCCCATGGGCAATGAGGTGATCACCCTCGTCAAGGATACCTCGCTGGCCAACACCATTGCCAACAAGGAGATCATTATGATGGCCAAGGAGTACAGTGCAAAGGGCTTGATCTGGCCGCTGTTCTCCACTGCCATCTTCTTCCTAGTGTTCGTGGGTGCACTCACCCTGCTGTTTGGCTGGGCCGAAAAGAAACTGGATTATTTCCGCTGATGAAAGGGAGGAAATTGGATCATGGCACTGCTTGAAGCCTCCGGCATCGGCAAAAACTTTGGCGATACCAAAGTACTCAAGGATATCTCACTCACGCTGGAACAGGGCGAAGCGCTGGCGATCATCGGCTCGTCCGGCTCCGGCAAGACCACCCTGCTGCGCTGCCTGAACTTTCTGGAACGGCCGGACACCGGCATCATCAAGGTGAACGGCGAGACCATGTGGGACGCTGCCGACCCCGCCACCCAGCGCGAGAGCGAGATCCGCAAAAAGCGGCTGCACTTTGGTCTGGTATTCCAGAACTTCAACCTTTTCCCGCAGTACACCGCCCTGCAGAACGTAATGCTGGCGGGTGAACTGCTGGCGAAGGAGCGCCCGGACTACAAGGCCAACAAAAAGGCCATCCATGCCGAGCTGGAACAGCAGGCACAGGAACTTCTGGCCCAGATGGGCCTTTCTGCCCGGGCAGGCCACTACCCGCACCAGCTTTCCGGCGGTCAGCAGCAGCGCGTGGCCATTGCCCGCGCACTGGCTCTGCACCCGGACATTCTCTGCTTCGACGAGCCGACCTCGGCCCTCGACCCGGAGCTGACCGGCGAGGTGCTGCGCGTCCTGCGCGACCTTGCCGACCGCAAGACCACCATGATCATCGTCACCCACGAGATGCACTTTGCCCGTGACGTGGCCGACCGCATCATGTTCATGGATGGCGGCGTGGTGGTGGAGGAAGGCCCTGCCAAGCAGCTCATTGAGCACCCGCAGGAGGAGCGCACCAAACAGTTCCTTGCGCATTACTCGGAATAAGCAAAATCACCAATTCTTGCGGCAAAAATTCGTAAATGTTGATGCAATGCAAATCTTGTAAATCCTGCGTCACTCCACTATAATATCATTCATGAATGTACACGACGTCCTGCCCCTTTCCGGCAGGGCGTTTTTCACGGCAAAAATCACGACATCAAGCCGGTTCCCAGTGTGGCAGGAGGATTTTATACTATGACAAAGGATATGACCCAAGGCAGTCCGCTCAAGCTGATCCTTGCGTTTGCGGTGCCGCTGATGCTGGGCAGCCTGTTCCAGCAGTTCTACAATCTGGCCGATACCATCATCGTGGGCCGCTTTGTGGGCGTGGAAGCGCTGGCCGCTGTGGGCAGCGTGGGCGGTTTGAACTATCTGGTGCTGGGCTTTGTGAACGGCATCGCCTGCGGCTTTTCCATCCCCATCTCGTGGACTTTCGGCGCAAAGGACTACAAGGAGATGCGCCGCTACACCGCCAATACCGTGTGGCTGTCCATCTTCTTTGCGGTGGTGCTGACCATTGTCACTGTGGCGCTGACCCGCTCGGTGCTGGTGTGGACGAACACCCCGGAAAACATCATCGACCTTGCGGATATCTACATCCGCACCATTTTTGCAGGCATCCCCTTCACTCTGCTTTATAATGTGACCAGCGCCCTGATGCGTGCACTGGGCGACAGCAAGCGCCCGCTGTATTTCCTGCTGGTGGCAAGCTTTTTGAACATCGGGCTGGATCTGGTGTGCATCATCGTGTTCCAGATGGGGGCATTCGGTGCGGCATTTGCCACTGTGGTCAGTCAGGCTGTGGCGGGTCTGGGCAGTCTTTTGTACATCCTGCGCCACTACCCGGAGCTGCGCTGGAGCAGGGAAGAGGGCTGTTTCAGCCTGACCCACTGCGCAAAGCTGTGCAGCATGGGCATTCCCATGGGCCTGCAGTGCAGCATTACGGCCATTGGCAGCGTGGTGCTGCAGGGTGCGGTGAACGGTCTGGGCAGCGACATCGTGGCCGCGCAGACCGCCGGCGGCAAGGCTGCGCAGTTCCTCTGCGTGCCGCTGGAGAGTATCGGCACAGCGATGACCACCTATGCCAGCCAGAATATGGGCGCAAAGGACCTGGACCGTGTGGACCGGGGTGTGTACACCGCCCTCGGCATCGGCTGCGTATACAGCATTGCGTCCTTCCTCATCCTGCGCGTGACGGATAAGCTGCTCATCGGCCTGTTCCTGGATGCCAGCGAGACCGCCATCATGGCCAATGCCCAGAGCTTTATCTTCTGGAACAGCGTATTCTACATCCCGCTGGCGGTGCTCATTATCTACCGCTACACCATTCAGGGCCTGGGCTTCTCCGGCCTTGCCATGTTTGCCGGTGTGGCCGAGATGATCGCCCGCGCCATGGTGGGCTTCTGGTTCGTGCCGCTGTGGGGCTATTTTGCGGCCTGCATCGCAAGCCCGGTGGCATGGTTCTTTGCCTGCTTCTTCCTGATCCCGGCCTACTTTGTGGTGCGCAAACGCCTGCAGAAGGAAAAGGACGTCGAGAAGGAACACGATGCCCGCACCGCAAACGCTTAAAGAATGTTCGCAAGCTCTCCTGCAAAGGGGAGCTTTTTTGCTGTTCGGGCTGTAGGGAAGCCCTTGGTTTCAGGGAACTTTATCAGGTGCTACTGTAGGAGCGTTATCTGAGAAAGTGACTGATTTTTGACGAATAAACGTGCAAAAAGTCACTTTGTCAAGCTGATAAACTGACGACGGCGTGGCAAACAGAGTCACTTTGTCAGCAGGGGTCACTTTGTCAAATTGACAAACAGACGATTATAAACATAGATGCGTTATAATTTTGCCACTTTGTCACATATTTCTCCCCGGTAGAGCTGCACTGCAGTCTGCCCGGATGATTTACAAATCCCGCCAAAAGCGTTATACTACTTATGATTGTGTAATTTGGCAGGAGGTGAGCGCATGGCAGAGCAGCAGCTGGAACAGATCGAGGGCACCGTGGAGGACATCATCTACGAGAACACCGACAACGGCTATATGGTGTTCGAGGTGTCCGGCGGCGGTGTGGTCACGGTGGTGTGCGGCATTGTGGGTGAACTGCACGCGGGCGAAAGCGTGGTCTGCCGCGGCCGCTACGAGAACCACGCCACCTATGGCCGCCAGTTCCACGCGCAGGAGTGCGAGACCGACATGCCCAAGGATCTGGAAGCGGTGTACGCCTTCCTTGCCAGCCGGTCACTGCCGTACATCGGGGCCAAGACGGCGGATAAGATCATCGACCTGTTCGGTGCCGAGGCGCTTGAGGTGATCGCCAACGACCCGGCCCGGCTCACGCAGGTGCCCGGCATCTCGGCGGACAAGGCCGACCGCATCCAGCAGGAGTTCAAGCGGATGTTTGGGATGCGGGAGCTGATCGCCTATCTGGCGCAGTTCGAGATCAGCCCGCGCCGCGCGATGGAGGTGTTCCGTACCTTCGGCCCCGGGGCCATGCAGGCCATTGCGGCAAATCCCTATCTGCTCTGCGGCGAACCGCTGCAGCTGGATTTCCGCCACGCGGACAGCATTGCCCAGTATTACCACATGGAAGGCGACTGCGCCCAGCGGCTGGAAGCGGCCCTGCTGCGCACCCTGCGCCACAACGCGGGCAACGGCCACACCTGCCTGCCGCGCACCCAGCTGCTGGAAACGGCATCCAATTTTATCCATCAGCCGCCGGAAAAGCTGGCTGCTGCGCTGGACGAGTGCATCCGCACCGAAGAACTGCGGGTGAAGCTGTTTGACGGCACACCGTATATTTATCTGCCCGACCTGCTGGAAGCCGAGGAGGACATTGCTGCCCGGCTTGCCATGCTGACAAAACGGGGCAAGAATACCGCCCACGGGCTGGATAAAAACATTCAAATTCTGGAACTGACGCAGGGCTTTGCCTATGCGCCCCTGCAGAAGGAAGCCATCCGCAAAGCCATGACCGAGAACTGCCTTGTGCTCACCGGCGGCCCCGGCACCGGCAAGACCACCACCGTCAACGCCATTCTGCAGCTGCTGGAAGATCAGGCGGAACGGGTGGCCCTGTGTGCGCCCACCGGCCGCGCGGCTAAACGGCTGAGTGAGCTGACCGGCCGCAAGGCCAGCACCATCCACCGTCTTTTGGAGGTGGACTACACCGGCGGCGTGGTCAGCTTTATCCACAACGACAAGAACCTGCTCAAGTGCGATGTGGTCATTCTGGACGAAATGAGCATGGTGGATGTGAAGCTGTTTCAAGCCCTGATCGCAGCGCTGCGCTACAGCTGCCGCATTATCATGGTAGGTGATGCCGACCAGCTGCCCAGTGTCGGCCCCGGCAATATTCTGGGCGAGATCATCCGCTCCGGGCTGGTGCCCACCGTGTGCCTGAACGAGATCTTCCGGCAGGCAAAGCGCAGCCTGATCGTGGAGAACGCCCACCACATCATCTCAGGTGAACCGCTGCAGAAGGGCGGTAAGACCGACGACTTCTTCTTTTTGGAATCGGACGGCGATGCGGCCCAGCGGTTGGTGTGTGATCTGGTCACCACCCGCCTGCCGCGCAGCTACGGCTTCGATCCGATCCGGGACATTCAGGTGCTGTGCCCCACCAAGCTTGGCCCTACCGGCACACAGGCACTGAATGTGGAACTGCAGAACCTGCTGAACCCGGAACAGACGGGCAAGCCCCAGCTGCAAAGCGCCGCCCGGGTGTTCCGCGTGGGCGATAAGGTGATGCAGGTGCGCAATAATTACGAGATCATCTGGAACCGCATTGGCGGGGAGCAGGGCGTGGGTGCCTACAATGGCGACATCGGCATTGTGGAGAGCATCAACACGCGGGATCGCTCCATGGTGGTGCGCATGGATGACAAGCGGCTGGTCTACCCGGCAGAGAACCTGGGCGAGCTGGAGATCGCCTATGCCATCACGGTACACAAAAGTCAGGGCAGCGAGTTCCCGGCGGTGATCCTGCCGGTGGCGCAGGTTCCGCCGCGGCTGTGCTACCGCAACCTGTTCTACACCGGCGTTACCCGTGCACGGAAGTTGTGCATCGTGGCGGGCCGCAGGGACGTTGTGAACCGCATGATGGGCAACATCCGCCAGAACCTGCGCTACAGCGGCCTTGCCTATCTTTTGCAGGCAGAGCTGCCGCCGGAACAGACGGAAGCAGAATAACTCCTTCCGTCACCTTCGGTGACAGCTCCCTCGGAGAGGGAGCCTCTGGCGAAGAGGAAAAGCTTTCTGCATTGCCAAAGCCTCCCTCCGGGAGACAGACTTCCCCCGGCCGGGACAGATTCTCCCCGCGCCGGGGAGAAATGTCACCACAGGTGACAAAGAGAGGAACAGATGTCACGTAAGTGACAAAAAGGGGAACAGGTGGATGCGAACAAAGTGAGCAGACGGAAGGAGCTCAAAACCGGTATACTTTTTACGGAAACTATGCTATACTGTAAGTTGGTATGATTTCCGGCCTGCATCAACAGGCCGTTGTTTCGATAGAGGAACCAGAGAAAGGAAAAAGAAAACTTATGGCACAGAACGATATCGGTATCGATCTTGGTACCACTACCATTATCATTGCGCAGGAGGGCAAGGGCGTTGTGCTCAACCAGCCCAGCGTTGTGGCAATGGATACCCGCAAGAAGACCGTGCTGGAAGCAGGCGATAAGGCCCTTGCTATGGTGGGCCGCACCCCGAACTATATTTCTGCCATCTTCCCGCTGAAGGACGGTGTGATCAGTGACCATACCATGACCCGTGAGCTGATCTGCCGTTTTGTCAAGCAGGTGTACAGCTCCCACATGGTCAAGCCCCGCGTGGCCGTCTGTGTGCCCGCCGCCATTACCGGCATTGAAAGCGATGCCGTGGTGGAGGCTGTGGTGGCCGCTGGTGCCCGTCAGGTGTACCTGATCGACGAACCCATTGCCGCTGCCCTTGGCTCCGGCATCGACATCACCCAGCCGGAGGGCCGCATGATCATTGATATCGGCGGCGGCACCACCGATATTGCAGTGCTTTCTCTGGGCGGCAAGGTCAAGGCCACCAGCGTGCGCGTGGCCGGCAACCACTACGACGAAGAGATCCTCAAGTTCGTGCGCAACAAGTACAGCGTTGCCATTGGCCAGCGCACCGCCGAAGAGCTGAAAAAGAACGTGGCCTGCTGCCCCCAGAAGACTGATTTCCACGAGACCATGGAGATCAAGGGCCGCAGCCTGCTCACCGGCCTGCCGGTGCGTGTGAATGTTTCCACTGACGATCTGTACGACCCGGTCATGATGCTCAGCGAGCAGATCGGCGCCGCGGCCCATCAGGTGCTGGAAAAGACCCCTCCGGAACTGGCAGGCGATATCTTCCGCAATGGTGTCATGCTGACCGGCGGCGGTGCACAGCTGCACGGCCTTACCGAGTACCTGAGCGAAGAGCTGAAGGTGGAGGTGACGGTTTCGCCCGATCCCGTCAACTGTGTGGCACTGGGCACTGCCATGAGCCTTGGCCTGAACGACAAGCTGGAAACCGGCTTTTTGGATGCAACGCCCCGCATTGGCCGCAGATGACCAAAGCTGCACCATTTATCCATGAATCTGAACAAAAGCGCCAAAAAGAAAAAATATCTATTTTTGTTGAAATAAATTGGAAAATAAGGTATAATGTACCCAAATTGATTTTCTGCTGACGATCTTGTATCGGACGCAGTATACAAGAAACAGGAGGAAAACCATGGATTTAGGTTTTGACGTGGTCGTTACCATTACCGGCATCGTACTGGTGTTCTTGATCCTTATCCTGCTGATGGCGATTATCACGCTGGAAGGCAAGATCTTCGATTCGATGAACGCAAAGAAGAAGGCTGCCAAGGAAGCCGCCAAGGCTCCCGCTGCACAGCCCGCTGCACCCGTGCAGCAGGCCGCAGCTGCTCCCGCTCCTCAGGTGGAAGAGGGCATTCCCGGTGATGTGATCGCCGCCATTATGGCAGCAATCCATGCAATGGGCAACGGCAAGTACACCCTCAAGGCTGTGCGCCGCAGCAAGAACGGCTGGGGCAATGCGGGTGTAAACGACACCACCGCACCGTTTTAACAGAGGAGGAAGAGCATGACACAGTTTATTGATACTCTGGTCGGTATTTTCCAAAGCTCCGGCTTTGCGAAGTTTGGCGAGCCGGGCGGCTACCTGTACGCAGTTATGATCTGCGTGGGCTGCTTTTTGCTGTACCTGGCCATCGTCAAAGAGTTTGAGCCGCTGATCCTGCTGCCCATGGCATTTGGCATGATCCTGGCAAACCTGCCCGGCAGCGGCGTTATCCACATGCAATATTTCGTCGGTGACGGTCTGGAACACCCCATGTGGGTGGAGATCCTGAACAACGGTGGTCTGGCCGATATGCTCTACATGGGCGTTAAGCTGGGCATCTACCCGCCGCTGATCTTCCTGGGCATCGGCACCATGACCGACTTTGCACCCCTGATCTCCAACCCCAAGAGCCTGCTGCTGGGCGCTGCCGCTCAGTTCGGCATCTTCGGTACTTACATGGGCGCTCGTCTGCTGACCGCTACCGGTCTGGTGGACTTCACCCAGAAGCAGTCCGCTGCTATCGCCATCATCGGCGGTGCAGACGGTCCTACCGCTATCTTCGTTACCTCCCGTCTGGCACCTGAGCTGCTTGGCTCCATCGCTGTGGCGGCATACAGCTACATGGCTCTGGTGCCCGTGATCCAGCCGCCCATCATGAAGGCACTGACCACCAAGAAGGAACGTACCGTCGTGATGAAGCAGCTGCGCACCGTCTCCAAGACCGAGAGGGTCATCTTCCCCATCATGGTCACCATCATCGTTTCCCTGATCGTTCCGGATGCCGCCGTTCTGGTGGGTATGCTGATGCTGGGCAACCTGATGAAGGAGTGCGGCGTGGTGGATCGCATCCAGAAGACCGCCGGCAATGAGCTGATGAACATCATCACCATCTTCCTGGCACTGTCTGTTGGCTGCACCACCTCTGCAAACACCTTCCTGAACACCCGCACCCTGTTCATCATCGTGCTGGGCCTGATCGCATTCTCCTTCGGCACTGCCGCAGGTGTGCTGTTCGGCAAGCTGATGTATGTGCTGACCGGCGGTCAGGTGAACCCGCTGATCGGTTCCGCAGGCGTTTCCGCTGTGCCTATGGCCGCTCGCGTTTCCCAGAAGGTTGGCCAGAGCGAGAACCCCTCCAACTTCCTGCTGATGCACGCAATGGGCCCCAATGTGGCCGGTGTTATCGGCTCTGCCGTTGCTGCTGGTATCCTGATCAACATTTTCAGCTAAGCGCTTTCTGAAAAGCATTTTTTCCGCCCGTCGGTTCGCAAGAGCTGCCGGGCGGTTTTTGTTTTACGATTTGAAATGCCCGCCGCGTTTGCTTTGGGCATAAAATAAGGAAATTATATTATTTATTTCGTGTTTGTCGCAGCCTGCGGGCTGCTCCAAACACATTTTCACAAAAAGGCCGTAACGAAAAACGGCTGCTGTTTCATCAGATGCAATTTTTCTCTACGACCTCTTTCGTGAAAAAGTAACTCCGAAAAGCCCGCAGGCTTTTCGGAGTTACAAATTATAAAAATATTTTTTCCGCTGAAAATAGCCAGAGCGAACGCGGCGGCTATTCTCAATCGTTTTGAAATGTGGTATACTGTATTTTGATAGTATAAACATAAAAGGAACAGGGGAAACCATGGCAACAGATCTCACACAGGAATTCTGCGCTCTGCGCGATACCTATATCGAAAAACAGTTTGGCCGCCTGAACGATATGCAGCGGCAGGCAGTGTTCACCACCGATGGCCCGCTGCTCATCCTTGCTGGTGCAGGCAGCGGCAAGACCACCGTGCTGGTAAACCGCATTGCAAACCTCATCCGGTTCGGCTCGGCCCACGGCTCCAAACAGACACCGCGCCCGGCCACGGAGGACGATATCAAGGCTCTGCGCAACGCCATCATGACCGGCACTGCCGCCCCCAGCTGGCTGGACGGGATGCTGCGCCAGAACGCTGTGCGCAGCTGGAACGTGATGGCCATCACCTTTACCAACAAGGCAGCAGGGGAGCTGAAGGAGCGTCTGCGCCGGATGCTGGGCGGCGAAGAGGGCGACGAAGTGTTCGCTTCCACCTTCCACTCGGCCTGTGTGCGCATCCTGCGCCGCTGGGCGGAGGAGATCGGCTACCCGCGCAGCTTTACTATCTACGATACCGATGATTCCCAGCGCGTGATGAAGGCTGTCTACAAAGATCTGAATGTGGACGATAAGTTCCTGCCCATCAAGGCTGCGATCAACCAGATGAGCCGCTGGAAGGATCAGCTTGTCAGCCCGGAACAGGCCCTTGCCAGCCCCGCAAAAGATACCAAAGGCGCGCTGACGGCCCGCATCTACGCGGCCTACGAAAAGCGCCTGAAGGAAGCCGGAGCATTCGACTTTGACGACCTGATCTACCAGACCGTGCAGCTGCTGGCCGAGCACAAGGATGTGCGGGATTTTTACCAGAACAAATACCGCTATCTGCTGGTGGACGAGTATCAGGACACCAGTGTGGCGCAGTTCCGTCTGGTGAGCCTCCTCACCGGCCCGGAAAAGAACATCTGCGTGGTGGGCGATGATGACCAGAGCATCTACCGCTTCCGTGGCGCTACCATTGAGAACATCCTTAATTTCGAGCGCATTTACCCGGGCACCAAAACCATCCGTCTGGAACAAAACTACCGCTCTACGTCCAATATCCTGAACGCTGCGAACTGTGTCATTCAGCACAACACCGAGCGCAAGGGCAAGACCCTGTGGACCAGCAATGGCGAGGGCGACAAGGTGCAGGTGTACACCGCCGAGAACGAGCAGGACGAGGCCAGCCACATCGCGGATGTGATCGGCCAGCACCTGAAAGAGGGCGGACATCTGGCCGACCACGCCATCCTCTACCGCATGAACGCCCAATCGGCCCCCATCGAAAGCTACTTTACCCGTGCAGGCATCCCCCATAAGATCGTGGGCGGCCAGCGCTTCAACGACCGCAAAGAGGTCAAGGATATCCATTCCTACATGTCCATCGTGGCGAACCCCCGCGATGATGTGCGCCTGCGCCGCATCATCAACGAGCCTGCCCGCAAGATCGGTGCCACCACCGTGGAGGTCATTGCCGATCTGGCCGCGCAGGAGGGCGTGAGCATGCTGGACATCATCGGCCATGCCGACCAATATGCAAAGCTCAGCCGCGCCGTAATGCCGCTGCTCAAGTTCTGGCAGATCTATCAGCGCCTGCAGGATTCTTTGGAGACCCGCACGCTGGACGAGTTTGCAGCCGATGTGATCGAGCTGACCGGCTATAAGGCCATGCTGGAAGCCGATGCAGCCAAGGGCCACGAGGATGCGGCTGACCGCCTGCAGAACCTTGGTCAGCTGGTGAATAACGTCAAGAACTACTGCGACCAGCACGGTGAGGAAGCCACGCTGGAAGGCTATCTGGAAGATATCGCCCTCATCAGCGATATCGACAGCTATAACGAGAGCGCCGATCAGGTGGTGCTCATGACCATCCACTCCGCCAAGGGTCTGGAATTTCCGTATGTGTTCCTGATTGGCATGGAGGAGGGCGTGTTCCCCAGCGAG
This sequence comes from Faecalibacterium sp. BIOML-A1, assembly GCF_009679715.1. NCBI lineage: Bacteria > Bacillati > Bacillota > Clostridia > Eubacteriales > Oscillospiraceae > Faecalibacterium > Faecalibacterium sp. BIOML-A1. Next base: position 34,121 of record NZ_WKZJ01000013.1, on the reverse strand, counting down.
ATGAGCAAGTATTCCGAAGCCGATCTGGAAGAGGAGCGCCGCCTTGCCTACGTGGGCATCACCCGCGCCAAGAAGGAGCTGTACATCTCCAACAGCGTTTCCCGGATGCTGTATGGCCGCACCCAGCGCAACGAGCCGAGCCGCTTTTTGCGGGAGATCGAGCCGGAGTATATCGAGGAGACCCGCAGCCCGGTACTGGAACAGCGCTCCCGCTTTGGCGGCTGGGGCGACAGCTATCGTGATACGGTGCCCGGTGGTGCGTCCGGTTACTCCGGGCCGTCCGGATGGGGCCGCAGCGCCAGTGGGTACGGTTCGGGCGGTTACGGAAGCGGCTATAGCAATCGCAGCGGCTACCTGAACCGCGAATACAACGCGGGCGAGGGCCGCGGCTTTGGCTCGGCCTATGCAAACCGGGGCCAGAGCCAGAGCGGATACGGTTCCGGCTATGGCCGCAGCAGCACAGGTACGGGATATGGCTCTAGTTACAGCTCTGCATATTCTGACGGAACAACGCGGAAAAAATCTGAAAAGCAAATCTCCTTTACAGGCGCACCGGCAGCAAAAACCGCTGCAAAAGGAGCAAAACACTATGAGCCGGGCGATCTTGTGGAGCACAAGGTGTTCGGACGAGGTCAGGTAGTGGCTGTGAAGCCCGCCGCCGGAGATCAGATCGTGGAGATCAACTTTGAAAAGGTGGGCATCAAAAAGACCATGGCCAATTTTGCGCCCCTGACCAAAATCACTGCGGAGGAATAACACACTTATGATGACTGTTCGTTTGATCGCACATACCCCGGAACCGGAAAAGGTGGTGGCTGCAGCGGCAAAGCTCTGCTATTCCGATGCGCACATCACCGACCTGCTGGACGGCCTGACCGAGGAAAAGACCGCGAAGTTCCTGACCATGCTCAGCGATCTGGGCCATGCCAGCCCCATTGAACATGCCAGCTTCACCTTTGGCATTGAGGGGGTCAGCCGCACTTTGCTGGCGCAGATCACCCGCCACCGCATTGCATCCTTCAGTGTGCAGAGCCAGCGCTATGTGCGGCTGGACGATTTCCGCTATGTGGTACCGCCTGAGATTGAAGCCATCCCGGAAGCAAAGGAAGCTTTCCTTGCCAGCATGGAAGAGGACGCAAAGCGCTACCTCGACCTTGCCCACAAGCTGGAAGAAGGCCACACCGCCCGCCTGATGGCTGAAGGAATGCCGGAAAAGCAGGCCCGCGCCAAGGCCAGCAAGCAGGCCAACGAGGATGCCCGCTTTGTACTGCCCAACGCCTGCGAGACCAAGATGGTGGTCACCATGAATGCCCGCAGCCTGCAGAACTTTTTCCACCTGCGCTGCTGCAGCCGCGCCCAGTGGGAGATCCGGGAGCTGGCCGAAAAAATGTTTGAGCTGGTGTACCCGGTGGCACCGCATATCTTTGCAAAGTCCGGCCCGGCCTGTGTATCCGGCCCCTGCCCGGAAGGAAAAATGTGCTGCGGCAAAACCGCCGAGGTGCGTGCAAAATATGCATCCATCAAGGAGGCTGCAGGCGTATGAGCAAGGGAAAACTGATCGTACTGGAAGGGCTGGACGGCAGCGGCAAGGCCACGCAGGCAAAGCTGCTGGCAGCACATTTAAAGGAGCAGGGCTTTTCTGTGCGGGAGATCACCTTCCCGAATTATGAGAGCGACTCCAGCGCCCTTGTAAAAATGTATCTGGCAGGGCAGTTCGGCCAGCACCCGGACGATGTAAACGCCTATGCAGCCTCCAGCTTTTATGCGGTGGACCGCTATGCCAGCTACAAAAAGGACTGGGGCAGTTTTTACGAGAATGGCGGCATCATCATTGCCGACCGCTACACCACCTCCAACGCGGTGCACCAGTGCTCCAAGCTGCCGCCGGAGCAGTGGGAGAGTTTTCTCGGCTGGCTGTTTGATTTTGAATTCCATCTGCTGGGCCTGCCTGCGCCGGATGAGGTGATCTACTTACAGGTAGACCCCGCCGTGAGCCAGAAGCTTATGACCCAGCGTTACCACGGCGACGAGAGCAGGAAGGATGTGCACGAGAAGGATACCGAGTATCTTGCCCGCAGCCGCTGCGCCGCCGAGTATTGTGCCGCGCACCTTGGCTGGGCCGTCGTGCATTGCACCAGCGGGGACAACATGCGCAGCATCGAAGACATTCAGGCTGAAGTGCAGGAGATCGTGTTGAAGCAGCTGACATAATTTTCGATAAGAGGGGGCATCCTGACAGATGTATCGTTTGATGCAGCCGGAAGATAAACCGGCAGTGCTGGCTTTATGGCAGAGCCAGCGCAATGAATCAGAAGAATTTGCCAAAAAGGCCATTGAGCAGTTTGCAGGCGAGCAGAACGTCTATGTGGCCGAGGAAAATGACGAGATCGCCGCGGTGGCGCTGGCTGTGCCGGTCACGCTGCAGGGCCGCAGCGGCACCTACCTGTACGGTCTGTGCGGCGCGGGCAGCCTGATCCTGGCGGGCCTTGTAGACTATCTGTGTGCCCAGCAGAAGCTGCGCGGCGCAGGGTTTACAGTGGCGGTGCCCACCAGCCCGGAGCAGGCCGCACTGCTGCAGGATAAGGGCTTTGCATGGGCCTTCGCCCTGCGCTGTCTTCCCCGCGAGGTGGAGCGCAACCTGTGGAGTCAGGCGGAGTTTGATTCCGTCACCGCCAAAAAGCTGTGTGAGCTGCGGGAGCGCTTCTGGCCCGATACTGTGCAGCTGACCCCGGAGCGCATGGCCGTGGTGCTGGGAGATCTGTACTCCTCCGGTGCCACCATCGTTTCCAGCGCCCACGGCTATGGTATTTATTTCCGCAAGGAGGATACGCTTTACTTTGTGGAGCTGCAGGCCGACAATGACCGCGCCGCCGAAGTACTGATGGAAGCCGCCCGCGAAAAGGAAGTCATCGTGGAAAAGGCGGTCATTACCGTGGGCGCATCCCAGCCGCTGTTCCTCGGCGAGGGCACCCGGCAGGACTACGGCATGATCCGCTTTGATGCCGAACCCTTTGATGTAGCCGAAAGCTACATGCGCCTGATGCTGGAAAACTAAGATAAAAGGAAGGTGCTTATGGCACACGAAAAAAACACCCGCAAAAAAGGCGGTGTAGGGAAGATCCTGCTGGTGCTGGTGGTACTGCTGGCGCTGGCCGTTGGCGGGGCGCTGCTGTTTGCGCACAACGAGATCAGCGGCAATGGCAGACCCGGCACGGAGGTAACGGTGAGCATCCCGCAGGGCAGCGGCGTTTCCGTCATTGCGCAAAAGCTCAAGGATGCGGGTGTGATCCGCTCGGCCTATCTGTTCCGCTGGTATGTGGGGCAAAAGGGTGCGGCATCAAAGCTGCAGTATGGCGATTTTACCCTGCAGAAGAGCGCCTGTTCTTACGATGCCATTATTGCGGTCCTGTCCACCTACGCCAAGGCCGAAACGGTGCGCGTGACCATCCCAGAGGGAACCACGGCCATTGCCATTGCCCAGAAGATGGAAGCCGCCGGGCTGTGCAGCGCCGAGGATTTCCTGAAGGAAGCCAACGAGGGCGATTTCAGCGAATACACCTTCTGGCAGTACGTGCCGGACGATGCCGACGCGCCGGACCGCTTTATGAAGTGCGAGGGCTATCTCTTCCCGGAGACCTACGAATTCTTAAAGGACGACACCGTGCACAACTATGTAGCCACCTTCTATGCCCAGTTCGATGCACAGATCACCGATGAGATGTATGCAGAACTTAAAAAGCAGGATATGACCCTGCCCCAGCTGATCACACTGGCATCCTTTGTGCAGGAGGAAGCGGGCAACAGTCAGGACTCGAACGTGGCACAGGTGTTCCGCAACCGTCTGGCTGAGGATTCACCCTACCCGCGCCTGCAGAGCAACACCTCCAGCCACATCCAGAGCGACAGTGACAACAATTACCTCTGGAACTGGGTGGCACCCTACTATGGCGGCTGGGATAATATCCCGGAAAATATCGTGGCTGCGTATGATACCTACAGCTGCAAGGGCCTGCCTGCCGGGCCGATCTCGAACCCCGGCATTGCGGCCATCAGGGCAGCGCTGGCCCCCCAGCCCAATGAGGAGGCCAAGGATGCCTATTTCTTTGTGACCGACCTCAAGGGCAGCTATTATTATGCCCGCACCCTGAGCGAACACAACGCAAACTGCCAGAAGGCAGCACAAGTGAACAAAACTGTGAATACGGAAAAATGAGAGGAATTTGAACTATGCTGCAAATCCCGGAACTGCTGGCCCCGGCAGGCGATCTGGAACGCCTGCGCTATGCCATCAACTACGGTGCCGATGCCGTTTACTGCGGCCTGCCTGAATTTGGAATGCGGTCTGCTCCGGCCAACTTTACGCCGGAACAGCTGGCCGAGGGTGTCATCTACGCTCACGCCCGCGGCCGCAAGGTCTACCTGACCATGAACACCCTGCCCACCAACGAGGAAGCCGACCGCCTGCCCGAGGCCATCAAGGAAGCAGCCAAGGCCGGTGTGGATGCCTTTATCGTGGCAGACCTTGGTGTGCTGGATGCCTGCAAGACCTTTGCACCGGACATCGATGTGCACATGTCCACCCAGACAGGCATCACCAACTGGGCTGCGGCCCGCGCCGCCTACAACATGGGCGCAAAGCGCGTGGTGCTGGCCCGTGAGATGACCCTGCAGGATATTGCGATCCTGCGCGATAAAACACCGCCGGAGCTGGAGATCGAAGCCTTTGTGCACGGTGCTATGTGCATGAGCGTTTCGGGCCGATGCCTGCTTTCCAACTACATGGCGGGCCGCGACGCGAACCGCGGCCAGTGCGCCCAGCCCTGCCGCTGGAAATACTATCTCAGCGAGGAGACCCGTCCGGGCCAGCTGTACGAGATCGGCGAGAACGAGAACGGCAGCTACATCCTCAACGCCAATGATATGTGCACCGCGCCTTTCCTTGATCTGATCTGCAAGGCCGGTGTGGACAGCCTGAAGATCGAGGGCCGTGCCAAGACCTTCTACTATGTGGCAAGCGTTACCGCCGCCTACCGCAGGGCGCTGGACGCTTATCTGGCCGACCCGCTCAACGACAACTTTGAGCTGCCTGCTGAAGTGTACGAGGAGCTTACCCGTACCAGCCACCGCCACTACTCGCCGGGCTTCTACTTTGGCCGCGAGCAGGCCAGACAGGCCACCGACAGCGCTACTTACATCCGCGAGTGGGAGTTTGTGGGCACGGTGGACGGCTGGGAGAACGGCGTTGCCTCCTGCCAGCAGCGCGGCAAGTGGAGCCTGGGCGACACTCTGGAAGCCCTCTGCCCGGATGGCCGCAGCATTCCGCTGAACCCTGAGTGGATCGAAAACGAAGCCGGTGAACGGGTGGAGAGCACCCCGCATGCCATGGAAAAATACACCATTCCCACGCCGGAGCTGCCGCCCATGAGCCTGCTGCGGCGCAAAACGGTATAAGGAGACCACAATGGAAGCAACACGCCTGTGTCCATACTGCCTGCAGCCGCTGCCCGGAGCAGCACAAAGCTGCCCGCACTGCGGCAAAAGCTTTGCCGGGCGCAACCCCGGCGGCACCCTGCCGGTGGGCACCGTGCTGGCCGGGCGCTACACCGTAGGGGAAATGCTGAGCATCGACGGCGAGGGCATCCTCTACCGCGGCGCAGAGAATCTGGGCCGTTTCCGGGTGACCATCAAGGAATATCTGCCCATTACCCTCACGGCGGAGCGCACGGCAGAAAGCACCCTGCGGCCCAAGACCGGCAGTGAGGTGCTGTTCAAGACCACCCGCATGGATTTTGCGGACCTGTACCGCTCCATCCAGCGCATCACTCCGGCCAATGGTCTGGAAGCCGTGCTGGATGTGGTGGAAGCCAATAACAGCGTTTACGCCATTCTGGAAAATCTGGGCGGCACCCCGCTGGATCAGTGGCTGGAAAACCACCCCGGCACCATTCGCCCGGACGATGCCTGCACCATGCTGCAGCCGGTGTTTGAAGGCGTAGCCGCCATGCACAAGATCGGTCTGGTGCACCGCGGTATCTGCCCGGAGAACATCCGCGTGATGGAAAACGACCGCTGCCGTCTGGCAGGCTATGCCACGGTGGGCCTGCGCACGGCGGGCAGCGGCCTGCACGAGCAGCTGTACGAAGGCTATTCCGCCCCGGAGCAGTATTCCACCGCAGAGTTCGAGGGCCGCTATACCGATGAATACAGCCTTGCGGCCGTGTTCTACCGCATGGTGTGCGGGCAGGCCCCGGTGCCTGCAGCGCAGCGCATTGTGGCAGACTCTAACCCACGCGCAAAATCGGTGAACGGCAGCCTGCCGCTGTACGTCTCGCAGGTGCTGCAGCTGGGCCTGCGCCTGCGGCCCATGGAGCGCATCCAGACCGTGCCGCAGCTGTATCAGGCCCTTTCTTCCAAGGAATACACCGCCGAGCTGACCCGCACCATGAAGCCGGAGACTCCGGTGCGCACAGCCCCGCCGGAGCCGGAACGCAAGGAGCATCTGCTCAGCTTAAAAGCGCTGCTGGCGGGCATCGTGATCCTGCTGTCCATCCTCATTCTGCTCACGCTGTGGAGCGTGCTGAGCCAGCACATCCACCAGCCTGCCGCGTCGGCTGCGGAGTCGGAACCGGCCAGCAGCGAGGTGATGGTGCCGCAGAACCTTGTGCCGAACTTTATTGGCATGGACTACACGCAGGTGCAGAACAACCGGGAATATACCAGCATGTATCTGTTCTATGTCACCGAGGAATACAGCGATACCGCCCCGGCGGGCCAGATCATCCAGCAGGAGCCGAGCGCGGACACTGTGCTCAAGGCAGGGGAGACCATACGGCTGGTGGTGAGCAAAGGCCCGCAGATGGCCGAGATGCCCAATATCATCGGCTTTACGCAGGATAGCGCGGTAAAGGAACTGGAAGCGCGGGGCCTTGTGGCCAGCTGCTTTATGGTGGTGAACGATGGCTCCTATGCATCCGGCTGCGTGGTGCGTACCAGCGAGGAGCCGGGCACAAAGGTGGAAGTGGGCACGGTGATCACCGTGTATATTGCGGCAGACCCCAGTGTGCAGAGCACTGTCACACCGGAGGAACCCGCCGCTACCGAACCCACCACGACAGAGCCGGCCCCTCCGGAAACAACAGATCCTACCCCCACGGAATACAATACAGACTAAAAAACAAAAGCAGAAGCGGGAGCCTTGCAAAGGCCCCCGCTTCTGCTTGTTTAGGATAGGAAAGAGAATGGCTTAGTTAGAGGTTGGTGTAGCCCATCAGGTAGCGGTCTACCTCGGCGGCGCAGTCGCGGCCTTCGCGCAGGCCCCATACCACAAGGCTCTGGCCGCGGCGCATATCGCCGCAAACGAACACCTTTTCCACGTTGGTCTTGAAGCTGTGGTCTGCCACGTTGCCGCGGGCGGTCAGCTCCACACCAAATGCATCGGCCACGTAGCTTTCGCAGCCGGTAAAGCCTGCGGCGATGAACGCCAGCTGGCAGTTGTAGGTGAATTCTTCACCGGTAGGCACCATGCTGGTACGGCCGGTCTCGGGGTTCCGTTCCGGCTTCAGGTAGGAGATGATAGCACCGGTCAGATTGCCCGCATCATCCTTCAAAAATTCCTTCACGGTGGTTTGGTACACGCGCGGGTCCTTGCCAAACTTTGCAAGACACTCGGTTTGGCCGTAGTCCACCTTCAGCACACGGGGCCACTCCGGCCACGGGTTGGAGGCTGCACGCTCCTTGGGCGGCTGCGGCATCATTTCCAGTGCCACCAGATCGGTGCAGCCCTGCCGCAGGGCCGTGCCCTGACAGTCGTTGCCGGTATCACCGCCGCCGATCACCAGAACATTCTTGCCCTTGGCATCGATGGCCTTGCCGTCCGCGAACTGGCTGTCCAGCAGACTTCTGGTCACGCTGGTCAGGTAGTCCACGGCAAAGTGCACGCCGTTTGCATCGCGGCCGGGCACATTCAGGTCGCGGGCCTTCTTGGCACCGCAGCACAGCACCACGGCATCGTAGCCGTTCAGCAGCTCTTCGGCGGCAACAGCCCCGCCCACATCCATGTTGGTGCGGAACTCCACGCCCTCAGCCTGCATGATCTTGATGCGGCGCTCGATGACGGATTTGTCCAGCTTCATGTTGGGGATGCCGTACATCAGCAGGCCGCCCACGCGGTCGGCACGCTCGAACACAGTCACGGCGTGGCCGCGCTTGTTCAGGTATTCAGCCACCGAAAGGCCGGAGGGGCCGCTGCCCACCACGGCTACGCTCTTGCCGGTGCGGGAGGGCGGCGGTGCGGCGTGCAGCCAGCCCTTGGCGTAAGCCGTCTCAATAATGGCGTGCTCGTTCTCGCGCACGGTCACGCTGCTGCCGGTCACATCGCCGCAGGTGCAGGCCGCTTCACACAGGGCAGGGCACACCCGGCTGGTGAACTCCGGAAAACGGTTGGTGGCCATCAGCCGATGCATGGCCAGCTCCCACTTGCCATGATAAACAAGGTCGTTCCACTCCGGGATGAGGTTATTCAGCGGGCAGCCGGAGGCCATGCCGCCGATCATCATGCCGGCCTGACAGAAGGGAACACCGCAGTCCATGCAGCGTGCTGCCTGCGTCTGCTGCTCCTCGCGGGAGAGCCAGATATGAAATTCGTTAAAGTTTTCAATGCGTTCCAGCGGCGGAACATCCGTGCTGGTTTTGCGCGTATAGTCGATAAATCCAGTTGTCTTACCCATAACGCTGCCCTCCTTACTTCTTCTTCTGCACCGTGTAGAATGCTTCGATCTGTGCCTGCTCGCCGTCCAGACCGCGCTCCTCAACGGATGCGATCACACGCAGCATACGGTCATAATCGTAGGGCAGAACTTTCTTGAATTTGGGCAGGAATTCGCTGAAGTTGTCAAGGATCTCTTTGCCGCGGGGAGAGCCGGTGGCCTCCACATGTTCGCGGATCAGCTCTTTCAGGGTGGCAACATCGTACTTGTGCTCCACAGGCTCCAGGCTGACGGTCTCCTTGTTCACGCGCTGGTAGAAGTCCCAGTTCTCGTCCAGCACATAGGCGATGCCGCCGGTCATACCGGCTGCAAAGTTCTTGCCGGTCTGGCCCAGAACCACCACCGTGCCGCCGGTCATGTACTCGCAGCCGTGGTCGCCAACGCCCTCCACAACGGCGGTGGCACCGCTGTTGCGCACGGCGAAGCGCTCACCGGCCACGCCGGAAATGAACGCCTTGCCGCTGGTAGCACCGTACAGGGCCACGTTGCCGGTGATAATGTTCTCCTCGGGCTTGAACGTGATGCCCTTGGGCGGGCGCACGACGATCTTGCCGCCGGACAGGCCCTTGCCCATGTAGTCGTTGCAGTCGCCCACAAGGTCCAGCGTCAGGCCGTTGGGGATGAAGGCACCAAAGCTCTGGCCGCCTGCACCCACACAGTGGGCGGTGTAAACATCATCCGGCAGGCTGTTGCCGTATTTGCGGGTGATCTCGCTGCCAAAGATGGCACCAAAGGCGCGGTCGGTGTTGGAGACATCCAGCGTCACGCTCTGGGCATTCTTGCTGCTGAGCTTGAACTTCTTCATCAGCACCTTCATATCGAGGGTGTTTTCCAGATGGAAGTCGTAGGTGTCCTCCTTCACGAAGTGAACATTGCTGTTCTCGATGGCAGGGTTGTGCAGGATGCAGTCGAGATCCATCTTGGAAGCGCGGCTGCCGGGTGCGGCAGGCTTGACCTTGAGCAGGTCGGTGCGGCCCACCAGTTCATCGATGGTGCGCACGCCCAGCTTTGCCATGTACTCGCGCAGCTCCTCGGCCACAAAGGTGAGGTAGTTGATGATGTATTCCGGCTTGCCCTTGAAGTTCTTGCGCAGCTCCGGGTTCTGGGTGCAGATGCCCATGGGGCAGGTATCCAGATTGCACACACGCATCATCACGCAGCCCTCGGCCATCAGCAGGGTAGTGCCGAAGCCGAACTCCTCTGCGCCCAGCATACAGCTGATGGCAACATCGCGGCCGGAGAGCAGCTTGGAGTCGCTCTCAATGCGCACGCGGGTGCGCAGGCCGTTCAGGATCAGGGTCTGATGGGTCTCGGCGATGCCCAGCTCCCACGGCAGGCCAGCGTGCTTGATGGAAGTACGCGGTGCTGCACCGGTGCCGCCGTCGTAGCCGGACACCAGAATGACCTGTGCGCCGCCCTTGGCAACACCGGCCGCAATGGTACCAACGCCGGCCTCACTGACCAGCTTGACATTGATGTTGGCGCTGCGGTTGGCGTTCTTCAGGTCGTAGATCAGCTCTGCAAGGTCCTCGATGGAGTAGATATCGTGGTGCGGCGGGGGAGAGATCAGGCCCACACCGGTGGTGCTGTGGCGGGTCTTTGCAATCCACGGATACACCTTGGCACCGGGCAGATTGCCGCCCTCACCGGGCTTTGCGCCCTGTGCCAGCTTGATCTGGATCTCTTCCGCAGAAACGAGGTATTTGCTCGTTACACCAAAGCGTGCGGAAGCCACCTGCTTGATCTTGGAATTGCTCTCGCTGTGGTAGCGCTCTTCGGGTTCGCCGCCCTCGCCGGTGTTGCTGCGGCCGCCCAGACGGTTCAGGGCAATGGCAATGGTCTCATGGGCTTCACTGCTCAGGGCACCGTAGCTCATGGCTGCGCCCTTGAACCGCTTGACGATGGAGCTTACCGGCTCCACCTCTTCCAGCGGGATGCCGCCGTCAGGAGCATAGTTGAAGTCCAGCAGGCTGCGCAGATGCACGCCGTCAGTACCCATATTGTCCACGGTGTTGGTGAACTGCTTGAAAGCCGAGTAGTCGTTCGTCCAGCAGGCTTTCTGGAACAGGTGGATGGTCTGGGGGTTGAACAGGTGTTCTTCCTTGCCGCTGCGGAACTTGTGTGCGCCGCTGTCGGCCAGCTCCATGTTGATGTCCAGACCCAGCGGGTCGAAGGCTGCGTTGTGCTGGGCTTCCACATCGGCCTGAATGTCCGAAAGGGTAATGCCGCCCACACGGCTCACCGTGCCGGTGAAGTATTTGTCGATGACATCCTTGGAGATGCCCACAGCCTCAAAGATCTGGCTGCTCTGGTAGCTCTGGATGGTGGAAATGCCCATCTTGGAGGCAATCTTCACAATGCCGCTGAGGATGGCGTTGTCGTAGTCCTCCACGGCTGCATAGTAATCTTTGTCCAGCAGGCCTTCGTCGATGAGCTGGCCGATGGTCTCATGTGCCAGATAGGGGTTGATGGCGCAGGCACCGTAGCCCAGCAGAGCGGCAAAGTGGTGCACCTCGCGCGGCTCTGCACTTTCCAGGATCAGGGCCAGTGCGGTGCTCTTCTTGGTGCGGATCAGGTACTGCGAAACCGCGGAAACTGCCAGCAGGCTGGGAATGGTCACGTGGTATTCATCCACATCGCGGTCAGAAAGGATGATGATGTTTGCACCATCCTTGTAGGCGCGGTCGACCTCCAGAAATACACGGTCGATGGCCTTTTCCAGACTGGTATTCTTATAGTAGTTGATGGACACCGTGGCTACCTTGAAGCCGGGCACGTTCATGTATTTGATCTTGAGCAGGTCGGTGCTGGTCAGGATGGGGTTGTGCACCTTGAGCACCTTGCAGTTCTCGGGCTTGTCCTCCAGCAGGTTGCCGTGTGCGCCAATATACACGCTGGTGGAAGTGACCACCTTTTCGCGGATGGCATCGATGGGCGGGTTGGTGACCTGCGCAAAGCGCTGCTTGAAGTAATTGAACAGCGGCGGATGCTGGTTGCTCAGCACAGCAAGCGGGGTGTCGGTGCCCATAGCGCCGGAAGGCTCTGCGCCTGCCCGTGCCATGGAGAGGATCATGGTGTTCACATCCTCATACTTGTAGCCGAACACCTTCTGCAGCCGGGTGAGCTGGTCGCCGGTGTAGCTTTCCACCTTCACGTTGGGAATTTTCAGCCTGGCCAGCTCCACAAGGTTGCGGTCGATCCACTCGCCGTAAGGCTCACGGCTGGCGTAGAACTCCTTGAGCTTTTCGTCGTCCACCACTTCGCCCTTCACGGTGTCCACCAGCAGCATTTTGCCGGGGCGCAGACGATCCTTGACCAAAATATTATCCGGCTCGCATTCCAACACACCCACCTCGGAGGACAGGATCATGCGGCCGTCCTTGGTGATGTAATAGCGGCTGGGGCGCAGACCGTTGCGGTCCAGCACAGCGCCCATCACGTCGCCGTCCGAGAAGAGGATGGCAGCGGGGCCATCCCAAGGCTCCAGCATGGTGGCATAATACTGGTAGAAATCGCGCTTTTTCTGGCTGATGTTCTTGTTGTTCTCCCACGGCTCGGGAATGGTGATCATCACGGCCAGAGGCAGATCCATGCCGTTCATCACCATGAATTCCAGCGCGTTATCCAGCATGGCGGAGTCGGAGCCGGAAGTGTTGATGATGGGCAGGATCTTGTTCATGTCGTCCTGCATGATGGAGCTGGAGATGCTCTCTTCACGGGCCAGCATGGCATCCGTGTTGCCCTTGATGGTGTTGATCTCGCCGTTGTGCAGGATGAAGCGGTTGGGGTGTGCGCGCATCCAGCTGGGGTTGGTGTTGGTGGAGAAGCGGCTGTGCACCATGCCGATAGCGGATTCATAATCCTCGTCCTGCAGGTCGGTATAGAACAGGCGCAGGTCGTGCACAAGGAACATGCCCTTGTACACGATGGTGCGGCTGGACAGGCTGGGCACATAAGTGCCGTTGCTGGCCTGCTCAAACACGCGACGCACAATGTACAGCTTGCGGTCAAAATCGATGCCCTTGCTCACCTTGGCGGGCTTTTTGATGAAGCACTGCCAGATAGCGGGCATACAGTCGCGGGCTTTCTGGCCCACGGCATCCGGGTTCACGGGAACCTTGCGCCATGCCAGAAATTCGAGGCCTTCCTTGCGGGTGACCACCTCGAACAGCTTCATGGCCTGCGCACGCAGATGCTCGCTCTGGGGGAAGAAGAACATGCCCACGCCATATTCACGCTCGTTGCCAAGGCTGATGTTCAGTTCTTCGGCCACCTTGGAGAAGAACTTGTGGCTGATCTGCAGCAAAATGCCCACACCGTCGCCGGTCTTGCCCTCGGCATCCTTGCCGGCACGGTGCTCCAGCCGTTCCACAATGGCCAGTGCGTCGTCCACGGTCTGGTGGCTTTTGCGGCCCTTGATATCCACCACAGCGCCAATGCCGCAGGCATCGTGCTCAAACTGTGGATCGTACAGACCAAGGGTGTTTTTCTGCTCTGTAAAGTTTTCCATAGACTTTCCCATCCTTATCTAAAATCCTCACCGGTGCGGCACCCTCCGCATTTTGACAAAAAAGAAAAGCGCCCCGCAAGGGCATACTTTACCCTTGCAGAACGCCTTTGTTCCGGTAACTATTATTATACTGAACGCTGAAAAATCTTCAAGTGACAGCTGCACCAAATATGACAACTGCTTTACACCACTTCTTGTGCGAAACGCCGCGTATGGCGGTCAGTTGTAGCTATAGTGAGAACAGTGCAGGCTCAATGTCTGCCCAGAATGGCCTGCAGGTCATTTTCCGGCGTTGTTACGGCTTTTAAATCGTACTTTTGCTGCAGGGCAGCCACAACGACCGGCGAGAGGAACGGGGGCAGGGTAGGCCCCAGCCGGATGTTCCGGATGCCCAGCGCCAGCAGCGCGATGAGGATGCACACGGCCTTCTGCTCAAACCAGCACAGCACCAGCGAGAGGGGCAGGTCGTTGACGCCGCAGCCAAAGGCGTCGGCCAGCGCCAATGCGATGCGGATGGCGCTGTAGGCGTCGTTGCACTGGCCCACGTCTAGGATGCGGGGCAGGCCGGTGCCCGGCACGGTGCCAAGGGGCAGGTCGTTCAGGCGGAACTTGCCGCAGGCCAGGGTCAGCAGGATGGTGTCGGGCGGGGTAAGGCGGGCAAACTCGGTGTAGTAGCGGCGGCTGGGCCGGGTGCCGTCGCAGCCGCCCACCAGAAAGAAGTGCCGCAGCTTACCGTCCCGCACCGCCTGCACGATCTCGTCCGCGTGCTGCAGCACGGCGGTGCGGGCAAAACCGGTGGTCACCGTGGAGCCGCCGTTCAGGCCGGGCAGCAGGGTGTCCTGCGCGTAGCCGCCCAGCTCCAGCGCCTTTTCGATCACCGGGGAAAAGTCGCGCCCTTCGTCGATGTGGGGCACGCCGGGGTAAGCCACCACCGAGGTGGTGAACACCCGGTCGGCGTAGCTGGCGCGCAGGGGCATGATGCAGTTGGTGGTGAACAGGATGGGCGCGGGGATGTCCTCGAACTCCCGCTGCTGGTTCTGCCATGCGGTGCCAAAGTTGCCCTTGAGGTGGGGGTAGCGGCGCTTCAGCTCCGGGTAGCCGTGGGCGGGCAGCATCTCCGAGTGGGTGTAGACGTTGACGCCCCGGCCTGCGGTCTGTTCCAGCAGCTGCTGTGCGTCGTAGAGGTCGTGGCCGGAAATCACGATGAACGGCCCCTTTTCAATGGTCAGGGGCACCTGCACCGGTTCCGGATCGCCAAACGCGCCGGTGTTGGCCGCGTCCAGCAGCTCCATGCAGCGGTAGCTGGCTTCTCCTGTGGCCTGCACCAGCTGCCACAGGGCGTCGGTGGTCTGGCCGGGGTCGCCCACGGCCTGCAGGGCGGTACAGAAGAACCGGTCCAGCTCCGGGTCGATGCGGCCCAGCACCCGGGCGTGGTAGTTGTAGGCGGCCATGCCCCGCAGGCTGAACAGCACAAAGCATTTCAGGCTGCGCCGGTCGGCGTCCGGTTCCCGCCAGAGGGCCTGCATGTCGTAGTCCGGGCCGGTGCCGGGGCTGGCGTCGTGCACCCGGCGGGTCAGCGCGTCCACGGCGGCGGGGTCAAAGTTCACGTTGGTAATGGTGGTGAACAGCCCCTGCATCAGCAGCCGGGCCTGTTCCGGGGTCGGGCCGCGCCCCGCCGCGATGAGCTGCCCGGCAAACGCGATGAGCGCCCCGGTGAGCCGGTCCTGTGCGGCGGCTGTCTCGGCCGACTTGCCGCACACCCCCGCTGCGCCGGTGCAGGCGGTGCAGCCCGCCGCCTGCTCACACTGAAAACAAAACATCTGCTCGTCCATACAAAACTCCCTTTCTGCCATAAGATACTGCCAGTGTGGGCAGAGCGGGGCGGGGTTATACCAAAAAAGAGCCGCACCCCTGCGGGCGCGGCTCTTAGACGACGCGGTATGACTTAGTAGGTGATGCCCTGTGCCATCATGGCGGTTGCGACCTTCAGGAAGCCGGCGCAGTTTGCACCGACCATCAGGTTGCCCTCGGAACCGGCAGCCACAGATGCATCGTAGGAAGCATGGAAGATGCCCTCCATGATGCCCTTCAGCTTGGCATCGACCTCTTCAAAGGTCCAGCTCAGGCGCTCGGAGTTCTGGCTCATCTCCAGACCGGAGGTTGCCACGCCGCCTGCGTTGGAAGCCTTTGCAGGTCCGTACAGGATGCCGTTGGACAGGTAGACCTCGATGGCCTCCGGGGTGCTGGGCATGTTGGCACCCTCGCACACGACGGTGCAGCCGCCCTTCACCAGAGCCTCAGCGGACTCCTTGTTGATCTCGTTCTGGGTTGCGCAGGGCAGGGCGATGTCGCAGGGGACAGTCCAGACCTTGGTGCAATCTGCAACATAGGTTACACCCTCGTGGGTCTCGGCGTACTCCTTGATACGGCCGCGGCGCACTTCCTTCAGATCCTTGACGTAGGCCAGATCAATGCCGTTGGGATCGTAGACATAGCCGTTGGAGTCGGACATGGTCACGACCTTGGCACCCAGCTGGGTGGCCTTCTCGCAGGCGTAGATGGCCACGTTGCCGGAACCGGAGATGACCACGGTCTTGCCCTCAAAGCTGTCGTTGCGCATGCACTTCAGAGCCTCAGCAGTGAAGTAGCACAGGCCGTAGCCGGTAGCCTCGGTACGGGCCAGAGAACCGCCGAAGGTCAGGCCCTTGCCGGTGAGCATGCCGCCCTGGAAGCTGTTGGTCAGGCGCTTGTACTGGCCGAACAGATAGCCGACCTCACGGCCGCCGACACCGATATCACCGGCGGGGCAGTCCACGAACTGGCCGATGTGACGGTACAGCTCGGTCATGAAGCTCTGGCAGAAGCGCATCACTTCCATGTCGCTCTTGCCGTGGGGATCAAAGTCGGAGCCGCCCTTGCCGCCGCCCATGGGCAGGGTGGTCAGGCTGTTCTTGAAGGTCTGCTCGAAGCCGAGGAACTTCAGGATGCCCTGATTGACAGAGGGATGGAAGCGCAGGCCGCCCTTGTAGGGGCCGATGGCGCTGTTGAACTGCACACGGTAGCCGCGGTTCACCTGAACCTTGCCCTGATCGTCAACCCAGGGCACACGGAAGGTGATGATGCGCTCCGGCTCGACCAGACGCTCAATCAGAGCGGCCTTCTCGTACTCGGGGTGCTTCTCAACAACGGGCTGGATGCTCTCCAGAACCTCGCGCACAGCCTGCAGGAACTCAGGCTCGTTGGCATTGCGCTTTTCCAGACCTTCGTAAACGCGCTTCAGGTATTCATTCGTCAGCATAGTAGAATACTCCTTTTCCCAATTACTCTATAAAATTTGAAAAAGACGAAACCGCCCGGCCCGCCGCACAGCGGACGCGCTGCTAAAACGCTTTGGGACGATCCCGGATTTCCATTCTTACACACCGGTCTGCTTATGGCTGCAGACCGCTTTATTATTATAAAGCATTTCTGTGGGTTTGACAATAGCGAGAAAGCAGAAAATGCTTCAAAAAAACAGATGAAAAGTTGAGACCGCTTCACAAAACGAAAAATAAAAGAAAAAAACGGCACAGAACCTTGTTTTTTAAAGCGATGGCAGAACAAAAGAAATACGGAAAAGAACGTCTTTTCTCCATTTTGCTGCATTCCGCAGGCGCAGAAAGCCATATTTTCTGCAACCAAAAAGCCCTGCACCACGCAAACGGCACAGGGCAGAGAAACGATTTTTACTTCTTCAGCAGCTTTTCGCAGGCGTCTGCGGCACCTTCCAGATACTCGCCGCCGTAGGTTTCGATCATGCCGGCATCGGAAAGCGCAGCCAGCTGGGGATCGATGGGGCACTTTGCCAGCACGGGCAGGCCGTGCTTTGCAGCCACCTCATCCACATGGCTCTCGCCGAACACATTGATGTGCTTGCCGCAGTCGGGGCAGACGATGTAGCTCATGTTCTCCACAATGCCCAGCATGGGCACCTTCATCATCTCAGCCATGTTCACGGCCTTGGCCACGATCATGCTCACCAGCTCCTGCGGGCTTGCCACCACAACAATGCCGTCCACCGGCAGGCTCTGGAACACGGTCAGGGGCACATCACCGGTTCCCGGAGGCATGTCCACGAACAGAAAGTCCACGTCCTTCCAGACCACATCGGTCCAGAACTGTTTGACGGCACCGGCGATTACCGGGCCGCGCCACACAACGGGGTCTTCCTCATTTTCCACCAGCAGGTTGATGCTCATAACATCAATGCCCATGCGGCTCTGAATGGGCCAGCAGCCCTTGTCGTCGGCCATGGCACGGCCATGAATACCGAACAGCTTGGGAATGGACGGGCCGGTGATGTCGGCATCCAGAATGCCGCAGTGGTAGCCGCGGCGTGCCATGGCGCAGGCCAGCAGAGCGCTGGTCATGCTCTTGCCAACGCCGCCCTTGCCGGACACAACGCCGATGACCTTTTTGACGCTGCTGTTGGGGTTGGGGGCATCGTGCTTGGGCGCTGCATCGCGGGAAGAACATGCTGCTCCACAGCTGGAGCAGTCATGAGTACATTCTTCGCTCATTCTCTTTTTGCGCACGGCTGGCTCAGAGGCATTGGCCGTGTGCTTCCTCCTTAAACAGAATACGGCCATATAAAAGCCGCCCCTTTACTATACCATAAAAGCGCGCAGGAAACAACCCGCCGCGCCGCTCTGCTTTTGCATATCCTGTTCCGCCGCTTCATATGCTGGAACCGGAACATTCCGGCAGGAGGTGCGCCATGCGGCAGAGCTATTTGAAAAATGCGGCGCTGCTCACCGGTTCAGACGTGGTGCTGCGGCTGGCCGGTATGGGCCTGCGCATCTGGCTGGCAAACGAGCTGGGCGGCGAGGGGATGGGCCTTTACCAGCTGGTGCTGGCGGTGTATTCGCTGTTCATCACGCTGGCAACGGCGGGCGTTTCGGTGGCGGCTACCCGGCTCATGGCCGAGGAACTCAGCGGCCCGGCTTCCGCCCGTGGTGCAGCCCGCGGCATGCTGCGCCGTCTGCTGGCGGCAGGACTTGTGCTGGGGCTGTTTGCCGCTGCACTGCAGCTGGCGACAGCGGATCTTGCGGCCCGGTTGTGGCTTGGCGATGTCCGCGCCGTTGGTGCTTTACGCGTTTCAGCGCTGGGAATGCCATGGATGGCGGTCTCGGCGGTGCTGCGGGGCTTTTTCATCGCCCGGCGGCATGTAGCTCCCAATGTGTTCAGCCAGCTTACGGAGCAGACGGTGCGCATCGCGCTGGTGGCACTGGCGCTTACCCGTACCGAGGGCCTTGCGGTGGGCGTGCGCTGTATGCTGGTGCTGGGAGCTACCGCCGTCAGCGAAGCGGTGTCGGCGCTGTGCATGCTGGCCTTTTACCGGCGGGATGCCCGCAGTGCCTTTGCGGGGCAAAAAGCCGTCCGCCCGGCAGACCCGGCCCGCCGTCTGTGGGAGATCCTGTGGCCGGTGGAGGGCGGGCGGGTGCTGGCAAGCGCCCTGCACACGGCGGAGAATATGCTGGTGCCCGCCTGCCTTGCGGTCTATCTGATCAACGCGGGCGGGCGCACCGCCGCGCTGGAGCAGTACGGAGAACTGAAAGGCATGGCTCTGCCGCTGCTTACGTTCCCATTTGGCCTGCTGGGCAGTCTTTCGGTGCTGCTGATGCCGGAGATCACGCAGGCTCATATTCTGGGCCAAACCGAACGGCTCAACGCACTT
Source organism: Faecalibacterium sp. BIOML-A1 (assembly GCF_009679715.1). Classification (NCBI taxonomy): domain Bacteria; kingdom Bacillati; phylum Bacillota; class Clostridia; order Eubacteriales; family Oscillospiraceae; genus Faecalibacterium; species Faecalibacterium sp. BIOML-A1. The sequence goes on along the minus strand of NZ_WKZJ01000013.1, from coordinate 15,130 downwards.
TTGGACCGGATGCTGCGGCTCACCGGCTATTTTTCCGCGCTGGCAGGGGTGCTGTTCTGGGTGTGGGGACGGCCGCTGGCACAGCTCTTGTACCAAAGTGCGGATGCCGGGTTTTATCTGGAAACGCTGGCTCCTGCCATGCCGCTGATGTATCTGGAAAGCATGGTGGACGGAGCCATGAAAGGGGTGGGGGAGCAGAAGGCGGCCTTCCGCTACAGCGTGTGGGATTCCATCCTGCGCATTGGCGGGGTGGTGGCGCTGCTGCCGCGCTTTGGCATGAAGGGCTTTTTGGCAGTGATCCTGCTTTCCAGCCTGTACACCTGTGCGGCCAACACCGGGCATCTGCTGTTTTCCAGCGGCACGCAGCATGCATTCCGCCGCTGGCTGGGTGCACCGGCACTGGCAGCTGTGCTGGCTGCGGCGGCTGGTATGGCGTTGCGGAAGCTGCTTGCGGATGGGTTTGCGGCTCGGCTGCCTTTGCAGCTGGCCGCGTTGGGCGTAGGCGGCTGCGCTACCACAGGAGTGTTCCTGCTGGCGGCATGGCCGCTGGGCCTTGGAGAGGAAGCAGCCGCGCTCTGGGCTGCGCACCGGCCCGGCAGACCGAAAAAATAGAGGGAGTTTGGCAGCGGATTCAAATTTTCTGGACATTCTGCAGTGTTCTGAGTATAATATAAAGATAGGGCTGTCCGGTGTGCCGGATGCTCTGTGAAACCGGAAGCTTTTCCGGCCAAAACTGCGGCACTTGTGCCGTATGTAAAATATGCAAAAGAGGACTTTTTTGTGAAAGATAAAAAGAACACACCGCAGGTGCTTGCGCGCCGGGCGCTGCTTGTGCTGCTGGATGCAGCCATTGTTGCATTCAGCTTTTATTTTGCGCTTCTGCTGCGGGCAGACGGAGCAGTGGAAGCTGCCTGGTGGCCGCATAACCGTGAGCTTCTGTACGAAAATCTGCCATGGATCGTGGCGGTGTACATTGCCAGCTTTCTGTTCAGCGGGCTGTACTCCGTACTGTGGAAGTATGCCGGTGAACGCGACCTGATGCGTCTGGCGGGAACGGTGGCTGTGCCTACCGTTGTCGTCTACTGTGTCAACCGTCTGTGCATCCACGGCGTGCTGTTCAACTCCGCCAACTGTATGGCGGCGGTGCTCATCTTCCTGCTGGTGGGCGGCAGCCGTCTGGCATGGAGGCTGTTTTTGAACCATCCGCTGGGCGAAAAGCTGCGCGGCGCTGCCAGCAAGGACCCCAACCGTCCGGTGATGATCGTAGGTGCAGGCGAAGCCGGTGCATGGGCCATCAACGTGTGCAAATCCAATAAGGAATATGGTCACGCGGTGGTGGCGGTGGACGATGATCCCACAAAACTCAACCAGACCATCCACGGGGTGCCGGTGAAGGGCACGCTGGAGGATATCCCGGACCTGTGCAAGCGCTACGGCATCCACAGCATCATCATCGCCATTCCTACCCTGAAGGGCAGCAAGCTGAACCATGTCATCGATCTGTGCGTCAGCACCCATTGTGCGGTGCAGCTGCTCAGTGACCCGCAGCTGGTGGGCAGCGGTACACCGCAGCAGGGAGCCTTCCGCGAGTTGAACCCGGCGGACTTCCTTTCCCGCGAGGAAGTGACGCTGGATACCGATCAGATCTCCGGCTACCTCACCGGCAAGACCGTTCTGGTCACGGGCGGCGGCGGCTCCATCGGCAGCGAACTGTGCCGTCAGGTGATGCGCTTCAAGCCCGGCAAGCTGCTTATTTTTGATATCTACGAGAACTGCGCCTATGAGCTTTTGATGGAGCTGCAGCAGAAGTACGGCCGGGATATCCCGGTAACGGTGCTCATTGGCTCCATCCGCGATAAAAAGCGTCTGGATGAGGTTTTTGAAACCTATCATCCCACTGTGGTGTTCCATGCAGCAGCACACAAGCATGTGCCGCTGATGGAGGTCAGCCCTGCAGAAGCGGTCAAGAACAATGTTCTGGGCACCAAAAATCTGCTGGTGAGCGCCAGCGAACACGACGTGGAGCGGTTCGTGCAGCTTTCCACCGATAAGGCTGTGAACCCCACCAGCGTGATGGGCTGTACCAAGCGCATCTGCGAAATGCTCATCCAGACCTTTGCGGGCAACACGGATATGAAGTGTGTGGCTGTGCGTTTTGGCAATGTGCTGGGCAGCCACGGCAGCGTCATTCCGCTGTTTGAGGCCCAGATCAAAAAAGGCGGGCCTGTCACCCTGACGGATCCCAACATTGAGCGCTACTTTATGACCATTCCGGAAGCGGCCCAGCTGGTGCTGCAGGCCGGTGCGCTGGCCGAAAGCGGCAATATCTATGTGCTGGACATGGGCGAGCCGGTCAAGATCATGGATCTTGCCAAGCAGCTCATCCGCTTTTACGGCTATGAGCCGGGCGTGAATATGGAGATCAAGATCGTGGGTCTGCGCCCGGGCGAAAAGCTCTACGAAGAGCTGATGATGGACGAGGAGCAGGATAAGATGCGCCGCACCCAGCACAATAAAATTTTTGTGGCTTCGCCGCGCAGCATCGATCTGGCCGAGTTCTACGGGCAGCTGCAGGAGCTTGCCGCTGCGGCAGAGCACAACGACGAGGGTGTGGTGCAGCAGCTGGCAAAGATGATCCCGACATTCACCCCCACCCGCCAGAATCTGAAGCTGTAAACTCCCCCAGTCTGCTGCGCAGACAGCCCCCTCAAAGAGGGAGCCTGTCCGTGCGGCAAAGCCTCCCTCATTGAGAAAGACTTCCCCCGGCCGGGACAGATTCTCCCCGCGCCGGGGAGAAATGTCACCACAGGTGACAAAGAGAGGAACAGATGTCGCGCCAGCGACAAAAAGGGGAATGGGTGGCATCGCATCAGCGATGACGAAAGGAGTTTCTACTGATGCCACTGCGGCGATCGGCCGCGTGCATATAAAATGAGAGGGATGTTACTATGGAAAAGAAACCGTTTCTGACCGAGGCGATGGCACAGGAGATCATTCAGGATGTGCCCACGCCGTTCCATGTCTACGATGAGAAGGGCATCCGTGAAAATGCCCGCCGCATCAACAAGGCATTCAGCTGGAACAAAGGCTTCAAGGAGTATTTTGCCGTCAAGGCTCTGCCGAACCCTGTCATCCTGCAGATCCTCAAGGAGGAGGGCTGCGGCGTGGACTGCTCGTCCCTGACTGAGCTGATGCTCAGCGAGGTGTGCGGTTTCTCCGGCAGCGAAATCATGTTCTCCTCCAACCAGACTCCCGTGGAGGATATGAAGAAGGCCTACGAGCTGGGCTCCTACATCAATCTGGACGATGCCACCATGGTGGAATTTCTGGAGCGTGTCGCCGGTGTGCCGGAGAACATCTTCTGCCGCTATAACCCGGGCGGCACCTTCAGTCTGGGCGAGAGCGAAGAGGGCTTTCAGGTCATGGACAAGCCCGGCGATGCCAAGTACGGCATGACCGAGGAGCAGATGATCGAAAGCTACAAGAAGCTGGCCGCCAAGGGTGCCAAGAACTTCGGCATCCACGCTTTCCTTGCTTCCAATACCATTTCCGATGAGTATTACCCGGAGCTGGCAGGTATCCTGTTCCAGCTGGCTGTCCGGGTGCAGAAGGCCACCGGTGTGCACATCGGTTATATCAACCTGTCCGGCGGTGTGGGCATCCCGTACCGCCCGGAGCAGACCGAGAACGATATCATGGCCATCGGCGAGGGTGTGCGCAAGAAGTTTGAGGAAATTCTGGTGCCCGCAGGCATGGGCGATGTGGCCATCTTTACTGAGATGGGCCGCTTTACCACCGGCCCCTACGGCGCACTGGTGGCAACTGCCATCCATGAAAAGCACATCTATAAGGAATACATCGGTCTGGATGCCTGCGCAGCCAACCTGATGCGCCCGGCCATGTACGGCGCTTACCACCACATCACTGTGCTGGGTAAGGAAAATGAGCCTTGCGACCATATGTACGATGTGGTGGGCGGTCTGTGCGAGAACAACGACAAGTTTGCCATTGACCGGATGCTGCCCAAGATCGACATTGGCGATATCATTTATATCCACGACACCGGTGCACACGGCTCTGCCATGGGCTACAACTACAACGGCAAGCTGCGCAGCGCCGAAGTGCTGCTGTGCGAGGATGGCACCCACCGTTTGATCCGCCGTGCCGAGACGCCGCGCGATTACTTTGCAACGCTGGATTTCCTGCCCCTGATGAAGCCGCTGTTTGAAGATTAAGAGGTATCATAAATGTTTTTTGGCTTTCAGCTCACCCTTGGCCTGATGATGGTATTCTACGGCTATTCGGTCATGAAAAATCCCCGTGTCTGGGGCGATCAGGGCCGCCGTGCCGTCAAAGCGGAGCACTTTGAGGAATACTGCCGCCAGAACGGCCTGTTCTTTTTGAAGGCAGGCTGCGTGGTGGCGGTGATCGGTGCACTGGATGCACTCATCACGCTGGATGCCCTGCTGTACGCTCTGCTGTACCTCTTCGGTCTGGCTTTCGCCTTCTATCCGCTGGTCAAATGGTGCCGTGAGAACGAGGGCTTCAGCTGGCCTTGGCCCCATGTCCAGAGCGAGAGAAAGCGCATCAAAGAGCTGCGCCGTGAACAGGAATCGCAGGAAAAGGCGGAGCAGGACTCCGACAAAAAGTAAAGAACAAAGAGAAAAACGGCTGCTGTACGGTAAAGTACAGCAGCCGCTTTTTTGTTTCCACTTTATGCAGGGTGGTTTTCCTCGCTGTTTTTGCTCTTATCCAGCGCATCGAACTGCTTTATGATCTGCGGGTCCTTCAGCTTGACGACCTTGCCGGAGAGATAATGCAGGGTGTTTTCCTCGGGAATATCAAGGAAAGTGATCCGCACAGCGCACAGGGCCTGCGTTTTGGTGCCGGTGCGCTCGTTCATCTTGCGGTTGCCGTACTTGATGTCGCCCAGAACCGGACGGCCCAGATAGGCCAGATGTGCACGGATCTGGTGGGTGCGGCCGGTGACAAGGCCGATCTTGCACAGGGCGAACGGCCCGGCGGTGCGCAGCACGTCCACGTCCGTAATGATCTGCTTGCGGCGCTCGTCCTGCGACTGGTGTGCATGGATGCTTACCTTGTTGTTCTTCTCGTCGTGCTCCCACCATGCGGTGAACCGCCCGGACTGCGGGATACCCACCGTGATGGTGTAGTACTCCTTTTTGAGTAGGTCAGTGCGGATGATCTCGTTCATGTCCCGCAGGGCGGTGTAGCTCTTGGCGGCGATCACAAGGCCCTCGGTGCCGCGGTCCAGCCGGTTGCAAATGCCGGGCTTGAACCGGTTCTCGCCGTGGGGATCGTACTCGCCTTTTTCGGACAGATACTGGGTAAAAGCGTCCACAAGGTTTGCATCGCCGGTGCGGTCACTGTGGCACAAAAGGTGGGTGGGTTTGTACAGCACAGCAATGTTTTCGTCCTCATAAATGACATTGACCTTGGGCTGATTCTGCTTTTTTTTCGGCGCGGCCTTCTGCACGGTTTTTGCGCCTTCCGGCGGGAAAAACTCGTCGTTGATGTACAGCTCGATCAGGTCGCCTGCCTGAATGCGGTACTCCGGCACGGCCTTTTTTCCGTTTACCTTCACGCGCTTATTGCGGAAGCTCTTGTACAAAAGGCTGGTGGGAAAATCGCGGGTCACGCTCTGCACAAAGCGGGAAAGACGAACGCCGTCGTCGTTGGCGGTTGCGGTATATTGTTTCATAAATGTTCCTCAATTTTCAAGAGATACCTTTATAGTAATACAGCCTTGGCTGCAAGTCAACGCGGAAACGCCCCGGATCAAAACTATTTTACCGCAAAGCCTTGAGTTCCGGGCGCAAAATGGGTACTATTATAAGGAATGAATCAGAAGGAGAGTACCGCAATGGCAGAACACAAACGGCATCAGGGACACCGCCAGCGGATGCGCGAACGGGTGCAGAACTACGGTCTGGACAGTCTGGCCGAGCACGAAGCGCTGGAATATGTGCTGTACCTCACCAACGCCCAGAAGGACACCAACGGCATCGCTCACGACCTGATCGACCGCTTTGGCGATTTTGCCGCTGTGCTGGAAGCCAGCGAGGAAGAGCTGTGCACTGTGGAGGGCGTAGGCCCGGCCACAGCCCGGATGCTGCATCTGCTGCCGGAGATCAGTCGCTACTATGGCCGCAGCCGTACCAGCACTACCCGCTGCATCAGAACTACGGAGCAGATGGGCAGCTATCTGATGGCGAAGTTTGCGTGGTCGGATTACGAGCGTGCAATGCTGGTCAGTCTGGACAGCCGTAAGCGGGTGCGCGCGGCGGTCTGGCTGCGGGAAGGCACCACCGACCGGGTAAGTCTGGACATCAAGGATGTGGTATCTGCGGCCATCAAGGGCGGCACTGACACGGTGGTGCTCAGCCACAACCACCCCAACGGTGCGGCCTTGCCCTCCATGGAGGATCTGGAGGCCACTGGCAATATTGCCCGGGCATTGGGCCTTGTGAACATCCATCTGCTGGATCACTTCATCCTGACCGATACGGAGTATTTCTCCATGAGGGACGCAAACCGCCTGCCGATCTATGACTTTAAAACAGGTACGCTTTTCTGGCCTTGATCTGTGAAACAACAAAAAAGTGTTTACATTATAAAACTGGTGTGCTATAATCAAACCGTAAAATACAACTGATTGTGGTTCTTTGCGCGAGGGCCGGAGAGGAGAGGGAAGATGGCAGACGAAAAATTTGAACTGGTATCCTCTTACCAGCCCACCGGCGACCAGCCGCAGGCCATTGAAACACTGGTGAAAGGCGTGGAGCGGGGCGACCGTTGCCAGACCCTGCTGGGTGTTACCGGCAGCGGAAAGACCTTTACCATGGCAAATGTTATTGCAAAATGCAACCGGCCCACGCTGGTTCTGGCCCACAACAAAACGCTGGCGGCCCAGCTGTGCACCGAGTTCCGGTCGTTTTTCCCCAACAACGCGGTGGAGTATTTCGTCTCCTACTACGATTACTACCAGCCGGAAGCCTATATCCCCAGCACGGATACCTATATTGAAAAGGACAGCGCCATCAACGACGAGATCGACCGCCTGCGCCATTCGGCCACGGCGGCGCTTTCGGAGCGGCGGGATGTGATCATTGTAGCATCGGTGTCCTGCATCTACTCGCTGGGCGACCCCATCGACTACCGCAGCATGGTCATCAGCCTGCGCCCCGGCATGCAGATGGAGCGCGATGCGCTGTGCCAGAAGCTGGTCACTCTGCAATATGAGCGAAACGACGTGAATTTTGTGCGCAATAAGTTCCGTGTGCACGGCGATATCGTGGACATCTACCTTGCCTATATGAGCGAGCTTGCCATCCGTGTGGAATTTTTTGGGGACGAGATCGACCGCATCACGGAGTTCAACCCTCTCACCGGTGCCAAACAGAATGTAGTCAAGCATGTAGCCATCTTCCCGGCCAGCCACTATATCGTCAGCGCCGAGAAGAAGGCCGCAGCACTGGAAAAGATCCGCGCCGAGTGCGACGCACAGGTGAAGCAGTTCACCGCCGAGGGCAAGCTGATCGAGGCGCAGCGCATTGCCCAGCGCACCAATTACGACATTGAGATGCTCAACGAGGTTGGCATGTGCAAAGGCATCGAGAACTATTCGGCGGTGCTTTCGGGCCGTGCGCCGGGCAGTATGCCCACCACTCTGCTGGATTATTTCCCGGATGATTTTCTGCTGTTTGTGGACGAGAGCCATGTTACCCTGCCGCAGGTGCGCGCCATGTACGGCGGCGACTATGCCCGCAAAAAAACGCTGGTGGAGTACGGCTTCCGCCTGCCGTCCGCCTTCGATAACCGCCCGCTCAAGTTTGAGGAAGTGGAGTCCAAGCTGAACCAGATGATCTTCGTTTCGGCTACGCCCGGCGACTACGAGCGGCAGAACAGCACGCAGGTGGCGCAGCAGGTCATCCGGCCCACCGGCCTTTTGGACCCGCTCATTTCGGTGCGCCCGGTGGAAGGGCAGGTGGTGGATCTGTTGGGCGAGATCAATACCCGTATCCAGCGGCACGAGCGCGTTCTCGTGACCACCCTGACCAAGAAAATGGCCGAAGACCTGACCGACTACCTTACCGAACAGGGCATCAAAGTCAAGTATATGCACCACGAGGTGGACACCTTTGAGCGCATGGAGATCATCAAGGACCTGCGCCTTGGCTCCATTGATGTTGTGGTGGGCATCAACCTGCTGCGCGAGGGTCTTGACCTGCCCGAGGTGAGCCTTGTGGCCATTCTGGATGCCGACAAAGAGGGCTTTCTGCGCAGCGAGACCAGCCTGATCCAGACCATTGGCCGCGCGGCCCGCAATGCCGAGGGCCTTGTCATCATGTACGCGGATGTCGTCACCGACAGTATGGACCGCGCCATCACTGAGACCGAGCGCCGCCGCGCCATCCAGATGGCCTACAATAAAGAACATGGCATCGTGCCAAAAACCATCGTCAAGGCCATTGCAGACAGCATCGAGATCAGCGATAAAGCGGAGAACGCTAAGCTGAACACCCGCCGCATGGGCAGGATGGAGCGGGAGGCCGCCATCGAGCGCCTGACCCGTGAGATGAAGGAAGCGGCGAAGCTGCTGGAGTTTGAGCACGCGGCCTTCCTGCGTGACCAGATCGACCGACTGCGCCGGGGCGAGAACCCGACGGTGGACTCTGCGGCAGAAACGGAGCGCAAACAGAATCATTCACAGACACAACGAAAAGGGAGAAAATACCTTGGCAAACGATAAGATCGTCATCAAAGGTGCCCGCGAGCACAACCTGAAAAATGTTAACCTGACCCTCCCGAGGGAAAAGCTGATCGTTATGACCGGCCTTTCCGGTTCGGGCAAGTCGAGCCTTGCGTTCGACACCATCTATGCCGACGGCCAGCGCCGCTATGTGGAAAGCCTTTCCAGCTACGCACGCATGTTTTTGGGCCGCATGGACAAGCCCGATGTGGACGAGATTACCGGCCTGTCACCGGCAATTTCCATCGACCAGAAAACCACCAGCCACAACCCGCGTTCCACCGTGGGCACCGTGACGGAGATCTACGATTATCTGCGACTTCTGTACGCCCGCGTGGGCGTGCCCCACTGCCCGGTGTGCGGGCGGGTAATCAGCCAGCAGACCGTGGACGAAATGGTGGACGCGGTGCTCAAACTGGACGAAGGTACGAGGTTTCAGGTGCTGGCTCCTGTGGTGCGCCAGCGCAAAGGCACCCAGCAGAAAGAGCTGGATGCTGCCCGCCGTGGTGGCTATGCTCGTGTGAAGATCGATGGCAACCTGTATGATCTTGACGAAGAGATCAAGCTGGAAAAGAACATCAAGCATACGGTGGAGATCGTGGTGGACCGCCTTGCCATGCGCAAGGGCATCCGGGGCCGTCTGGCAGATTCGCTGGAAACCGCGCTGGCGCTTACCGGCGGCATCGCCGAAGTGGACGTGATCGGCGGCGATTGTATGACCTTCAGCCAGAACTTTGCCTGCCCGGAGCACGGCATTTCCATCAGCGACCTGTCACCCCGGCTCTTCTCCTTCAATAACCCGCTGGGAGCCTGCGAAAAGTGTACCGGCCTTGGCACTTTTATGCGAGTGGACGAGGAACGCATCCTGCCCAACCGGAACCTTTCCATCCGTGAGGGTGCCATCAAGGCCAGCGGCTGGTACTATGCCGAGGGGTCTGTATCCGAAATGTATTATCTGGGTCTTGGCAAAAAGTACGGATTTACGCTGGATACGCCCATCAAAGAGATGAGCACCGAAGCTGTCAATGCGTTGCTGTACGGAACCAATGGCGAAAAAATCGAGATGCACCGCACGAATGAGTTCGGCAGCGGTGTGTATTATAACACCTTCGAGGGCATCGTGGAGAACCTTGAGCGCCGCTTCCGCGAGACCAACAGCGAGTGGATGAAGGAAGAAATCGGCAGCTTCATGTCCGGCGTGGAGTGCCCGGACTGCCACGGCAAGCGCCTGAAACCCGTGGTGCTGGCTGTGACCATCGGGGATAAGAACATCAGCGATTTCTGCGAAATGTCCATCCGGGACGAGCTGAAATTCATTGCCGAGAACGAACCGAACCTGACCGAAAAACAGAAGCAGATTGGCGGGCAGATCATGAAGGAAATCCGGAACCGCCTGCAGTTTTTGCAGAGCGTGGGTCTGGATTATCTCACGCTGGCCCGCTCAGCAGGCACTCTTTCCGGCGGCGAGAGCCAGCGCATCCGCCTGACCACTCAAATCGGCAGTGCGCTTTCCGGCGTGCTCTATGTGCTGGACGAGCCGTCCATCGGCTTGCATCAGCGCGATAACGACAAGCTTATTGCCACCCTGAAAAATCTCCGCGACCTCGGCAACACAGTCATTGTGGTGGAGCATGATGAAGATACCATGCGCAGCGCGGATTATATCGTGGATGTAGGCCCGGGCGCAGGCGTGCATGGCGGTGAGATCGTAGCCGCTGGCAGCGTGAAGGACATCTGCAAGGCAAAGCGCAGTATCACCGGCGATTATCTCTCCGGCCGCAAACGCATTGCCGTACCGCAGACCCGCCGCACCGGCAACGGCAATTACCTTACTGTACGGGGTGCACGGGAAAATAACCTGCGCAATATCGACGTGAAATTCCCGCTGGGAGAGTTTATTTGCGTTACCGGCATTTCCGGCTCCGGCAAGTCCAGCCTCATCAACGAAATTCTGTATAAGACGCTTGCCTGCGAGCTGAACGGTGCGCGTTCCCGCGCAGGCAAATGCGATGGGGTAGAAGGGCTGGAATTTGTGGATAAGGTCATCGGTATCGACCAGCAGCCCATTGGCCGTACGCCGCGCTCCAATCCGGCCACTTATACCGGTGTGTTCAATGATATCCGCACGGTATTCTCCCAGACACAGGATGCCAAAATGCGCGGTTACGGCCCGGGGCGTTTCAGCTTTAATGTCAAGGGCGGCCGCTGCGAAGCCTGTGAGGGCAACGGTATTCTGCAGATCGAGATGCACTTCCTGCCGGATGTGTATGTGCCCTGCGAGGTATGCAAGGGTGCGCGTTACAACCGCGAAACGCTGGAAGTGAAGTATAAGGAAAAGACTATCTCCGATGTGCTGAACATGACCGTGGAGGAAGCAGTGGTGTTCTTTTCCAACCAGCCCAAGATCGCCCGCAAGCTGCAGACCCTGCTGGACGTGGGTCTTGGTTATGTAACACTGGGCCAGAGCGCCACCACCCTTTCCGGCGGCGAAGCACAGCGCGTGAAGCTGGCAAACGAGCTGGCCCGCCGCAGCACTGGCAAGACCGTGTATATTCTGGACGAGCCTACTACCGGCCTGCATATTGCAGATGTGCACCGCCTGATCGAGGTGCTGCAGAAGCTGGTAGATGCGGGCAACACGGTTATTGTCATCGAGCACAATCTGGATCTTATCAAGTGCGCCGACCATATCATTGACCTTGGCCCTGAAGGCGGCAGCGCAGGCGGCGAGATCGTGGCCGAAGGCACGCCGGAACAGGTGGCAGAGGTGCCAGGCAGCTTTACCGGTCAATATCTGAAACCGCTTTTGGAAAAAGACAAGCTTCTGCAAGCGAAAGAGCAAAAATGAATAAAGCGCGTACTTTCGCAAAAATCAGACTTTTTACGAAAAAAGCAAAGAAAATTGTAAAAATCTGTTGACAAAACTGCTGTATCTGAGTATAATATTTCATGTCGCCACGCTTCGGTAGGGAAGCGGCGGTCGATATCCGGGTGTAGCGCAGTTTTGGTAGCGCGCTTGAATGGGGTTCAAGAGGCCGTGAGTTCGATTCTCGCCACTCGGACCAAACAAAAATAATCCGAACTTGTTTCCGATAGGAGATGGGTTCGGATTATTTGTTTTCTTCGGAAAATTAGCGTTTGCGAAGCAATGAAAGCCCCAGTGGGGCTTTTAAGCGACGGAACGGTCTGCGTTAGCAGATGGAGGGGCTTTGCCCCGACAAGTTCCATGCAGGCGTCCGTGGAAGATGAAATCCGAAATCATAGATTGACCGACATAAGCTACGACATGATTTCAGGAGGAAACGAACATGAAGTACGATGAAAGAACCTGCAAATTCAACATGGACACCGGGTGCGTGGAACTGCTGCTCCGGGATGGGAGAATGATCTCCATCGACTGCACCGGGGTCGAGAATGCGCTGGACGTGACTATAGCACAGAGGTCGGAATTGGATTACCTCATCTACAATGATCCGCTGGGCTATGCGGACTTGATTCTGAACGGTGACCCGGAGGGATACTTGAAAAACGTAACCGGGAGCCATGGGTTAGAAGATTAAGAAAAATGCCGTTCCAAAAGCAACTGGAACGGCATTTCTTATCTTTCGATATTCGGCATCTTCTGTCCCCGCAGCTCCTGTCGGATGGCACGGAACTGATCAGGGACATCCGCATCGGCCATCGCACCGGGGACATCCACTGTCCCAGCGGCTTTGGCGGCTTCATAGAACCAGCACTTGTATTCCACAGTTTCCAGTGTGTGCTGTAACTGCTGGATCTGTTGGGTGAGCACCTCGCGCTGATGCCGGAACATTTCCAGCCGGGTGTCAATGGTGTCGTCTCCCTGCATGGAAAGCTCAATATACTGCCGGATATCCTTGATGGACATTCCGGCTTTTTTCATGCAGCGGATGACCTGCAGCCACTCGAAGTCGTTTTCCCGGAACATCCGAATGCCGCCGGAGGAACGCTCCACAAAGGGAAGTAACCCTTCTTTGTCGTAGTAGCGCAGGGTGGAGGCAGGTACGCCCAGCTTTTGTGCCATTTCACCTACGGTATAGATCATCTGAAACCTCCGTTTTTTCAAAAATCCCTTGACTTAAAGTGCGCTTTAAGTTGTATGATAAAATCAAACTTTATCAACATCATAATGCGGATGCACTCCGCTGTCAAGGAGGTTCCTATGAGCAAGAAGGTATTGATTTTGTCTGGCAGTCCCCGGAAGGGCGGTAACTCTGATATTCTATGCGATGAATTTCTGCGTGGAGCGCAGGATGCCGGGCACAAAGCAGAAAAGATCCGGGTCGCTGAGAAAAAGGTGGCTCCCTGTTCTGGCTGCTACTACTGCAGCACCCACGGCGGAGCCTGCGTCCACAAGGATGATATGGCAGACATCCTGCAAAAGATGATCGATGCCGATGTCATTGTGCTGGCAAGCCCGGTATACTTCTACTCCATCAGTGCCCAGTTGAAGGCAGTGATCGACCGTACCGTGGCACGGTGGCTTGAGGTCAAAGACAAGGAATTTTACTACATCACCACCATGGCAGACGAGGAAAAATCCTCTGCAGATACTACGCTGGCCTGCTTCCGGGGCTATGCAGACTGTGTGGAAGGTGCCGTGGAAAAGGGAGTCCTTGTAGCAGGTGGTGTTTACGAGCCGGGTGCAGTGTGCGGTACGCCTGCCATGGCACAGGCTTACGAGATGGGGAGGAACGTATAATGGCAGTGAAACAGACAGCAGGGCGGGATGCTCTGGGCGAATTTGCGCCCAAATTTGCGGAACTTAACGATGAAGTACTATTCGGGCAGGTGTGGAGCCGAGAGGATAAACTCTCCCTCCGGGACCGCAGCCTTGTGACAGTGGTGGCACTGATGGCGCAGGGACTGACAGACTTCTCGTTTCGGTATCACCTGACGGCAGCGAAAAACAACGGTATTACCCGGACTGAGATTGCAGAGATCCTGACCCATGCGGCGTTTTATGTGGGTTGGCCCAAGGCGTGGGCGGCTTTCCGCATGGCCAAGGAAGTCTGGGCAGAGGACGCTGCAGAGGATGCCAAGGCAAAGCACCAGAGTGAAATGGTGTTCCCCATCGGTGCACCCAACGACGGTTTTGCACAATATTTCAGCGGAAAAAGCTATCTGGCACCCTTGTCCACCGCACAGGTTGGCATTTACAACGTCACCTTTGAGCCGGGCTGCCGGAACAACTGGCACATCCATCATGCCGCAAAGGGTGGCGGGCAGATCCTTGTCTGCGTGGCAGGCCGGGGCTACTATCAGGAATGGGGCAAAGCTCCGCTGGAGCTGCATCCGGGCGATGTGGTGAACATTCCCCCGGAGGTTAAGCATTGGCACGGTGCTGCACCCGATTGCTGGTTCTCTCATCTGGCAGTGGAAGTGCCCGGCGAAGGCACCTCTAACGAGTGGTGCGAGCCGGTGCCGGAAGAAACCTATAAGGAGTTGCGGTGATGCGGTTTGATGTACACCCAACCACGATGAAACAAAAACAGGGTGCGTCCACCCGGACGCACCCTGCCAAAAGCCACAGACGATAGCGATATGTACAACAGGGAGTTCCCCAGAGCAGAGTTCCCATAAAACAGTATTTGCAAAAGTTCCCTAAATGGGGAAGATTTGGCGTGACTTCGGTCACGCCTTTTCTTTTGCTTCCAGTTCATCCAGAGGGATGTACCCCAGCCCGTCGTACTTGATATGGATGTGCTGCACCCGCTTTCCGCTGGACTTATCCGGGGCATCTACATAGATAGCCGACACCAGTTCACGGAGAGCATAGGGAGTGAGTTCTTCAATATGAACGTACTTGTGCGCTTTCTGGACGAATTTTTCAATATTCTCGATTTGCTGTTCCTGTACTTCGATTTCCTGTTGGATAGAGAGGGATTCCTCTTCCAGCTGCTTCTGTTCGGCATCGTAGCTCTGGCTCATCATGTCGAAGCGGTCATCGCTCAGCTTTCCATTGGCGTTGTCCTCGTAGATTTTCATGAACAGCCGTTTGAGGTCTACAATCCGCTTCTCATTCCGGGCAAGCTGCTTCTTCAGGACGGTCAGCTTTTCGCTGCTTTCCACACGAAGCTGCTCCTCCATGACCTTGCGGAAGTAGTTTTCATGACGGAGAATGTAGTCCGTCACCCGCTGAACATGACTCAGCACACGTCCTTCCAGAACCTTTACCCGGATGAAATGTCCCTTGCACTTGCTCCCGTTCTTCTTGTGCAGAGAGCAATCAAAGAAGTCTTGACTGAAGTCCCTGTTATTGGACGAACCATATTGCATCTTGGAACCGCAGTCAGCGCAGTAGACCATACCGGAGAAAATGCTGCTCTTGCCTGT
>NZ_WKZJ01000012.1:0-106004 GCF_009679715.1 Faecalibacterium sp. BIOML-A1 | reverse complement strand
TCCGAAGGTTTGACCACCACCGTCTCAAATTTTGCATCAGGCACCGGGAGATGAAGCTGATCGCTGGTCTTGATATCAGCCGCTTCTTTGAACATCGCCATCAGTTCAGGAAGATTGAAGAACTTAGCGAATCTTGTTCTTGCCCGGTAGCCGGTGCCTTCGGGCGCAAGTTCAATGGCCGTGGTCGTCTCACCGAAGGTGGATGCCCACGCATCAAAATGGGTCAACCCTTTCTGCTGCAAGGTGTTGTACTGGAGGTAGCGCATCAGGGTATACATCTCGGTCATGCTGTTGCTGATAGGGGTGCCTGTCGCAAAAATAACACCGCGCCCTCCGGTGATCTCATCGAGGTAGCGGCATTTTCCAAACATATCGGAGGATTTTTGCGCTTCAGATGTGCTCAGTCCGGCCACATTCCGCATCTTCGTATATAAGAACAAGTTCTTATAGTTTTGGCTTTCATCCACAAACAACCTGTCTACGCCCAATTGTTCAAACGTAACCACATCATCTTTACGGTCTGCGCCTTGCAGCTTTTTCAGTTTCTGTTTCAGAGACTTGCGCAACTTTTCCAGCTGCTTTACTGTGAAATGCTCGCCAACCTGTGCTTTCGCTTCTTCGATGGCCTCCTCGATTTCATCCATCTGTTCCTGAATCAGACGCTCCTGTCGTTCTGCGGACAAGGGTATCTTTTCAAACTGGCTGTGTCCGATGATAACTGCATCATAATCACCGGTCGCAATTCTCGCACAGAATTTTTTTCGATTACCGGGTTCAAAATCTTTCTTGCTGGTAACCAGCAGCTTCGCATGGGGGTACAGACGTAAAAACTCGCTGGCCCATTGTTCCGTCAAATGGTTTGGCACGACAAAAAGACTTTTCTGGCACAAGCCCAGACGTTTCAGTTCCATAGCGGAAGCCGCCATCTCAAAACTCTTGCCGGCACCGACTTCGTGCGCCAAAAGGGTGTTGTACCCATACAGCACATGGGCAACCGCATTGCGCTGATGCTCTCGCAAATTGATCTCCGGGTTCATGCCCACAAAATGAATGTGGGAACCATCGTATTCACGGGGGCGGGTGCTGTTAAAAAGCTCGTTGTACTTCTTCACCAATAAGGCACGCCGCTGAGGGTCTTTCCAGACCCAGCCAGCGAAAGCATCCTTGATGGCCTGCTGTTTCTGCTGGGCGAGGGTGGTTTCGTTTTGATTCAGCACACGCTTTTCTTTCCCATCCTCCTCGATGGTATCATAAACGCGGCTATCACGCAAATTCAAGGTATCCTCCAAAATCTTGTAAGCGTTGGCTCGGCGTGTACCGTAGGTTTCGGTGGCCATAATGTCCCCGAAGCCAGTAGCAGATTTATTGCTGATTCGCCATTCGGAAGTGTAAGGGGAGTAGCGAACGGTGATGGCATTGTTGTAGCGGATACGATAGGGCGGCTGAAAAGTTTCCATCATAAACTGCTGCACGATGGAGGGGGCAAGCCAAGTGGCACCCAAACGTACATCAATTTCAGATGCTTCCAAATCTTTGGGCTGCGCCTTGGTCAGTGCGTCCACATTGACCTTGAATTCCGGGTGACTTTCCGCAGCAAGCTGTGCCATCCGCAGCTTATCGCGTACATTACCCGAAAGGTATTCGTCCGCTGTTTGCCAGCCCGCTTCCGGGTCGTCAGCATCCGCAGCTGGGTCTTTGAAAATCACGCCGGACAATTCGGTGGTGATGCGCTCACAGTTACCGGGTGTGCCCAGCAGTTCTGCCATATAAGGCAGATCAACCTTGCCATGCTCCCCGATGGACACCGCCAACGCTTCGCTGGGGGTATCCACGCTGGTGACAACACGCTCTGGCCGAATCGTCCGCTTGGTGAACATATCTGCCTTGGACTTGAGATTTTTATTCTCGTCCAGATTCTCCAGTGAGCAGAGCAGATAGTAGGAACTGTCATCATCGAACAGGCGGGCATTTTTCTTGTCGTTGATCAGCCCGTATTTTGCCGTAAAGGCATCGTAGGCGGCGTTCAATTTTGCTTGCGATGCCTTAATGTCCTCGTCCGGGAAGTCGTTCAACTGCTGGTCAATCAGTTCGTTGACGATCTGCCGCAACTCCACCATACCAGCTACACGGCCTTTGGCGTTGTCGGACAGTTCGATCTGCGTCATGATAGAGTTCTCTCGGTAGTAGATCTCGCCATCAACGACCGTATAGCTAAAATTCTTCACAGTCGGGTCTGCGGGCAGCGTTTTGCGCTGTGCTTCCGCATCTGCGACGTCCGGGGCAGCAATCTCCACCGCAGTGTAATTACCCTCGATGTGCTGTACCGCCTCGGCAAGCTGGTCTGCAAGGCTGGTGCCCTCGATGGGTGCAACGGTCAGGTCGTGACCATATTGGGTGCTTTCCATCGTGAGCTGCCCCAGCACCATCTCCGGGTGGTCTACAAAATACTGGTTGATGGCAAAGCCATCTTCCGTTTTGCCAAGCTGCACCCAGTCTGGCTCATGGTCGATGGGGCGGTCACGCTTCTGCAAAAAGATAATGTCCGAAACCACTTCGGTTCCGGCATTCGCCTTGAACGCATTGTTGGGCAGACGGATGGCCCCCAGCAGGTCGGCACGCTCTGCCATGTGCTTGCGGGCGGTGCTGTCCTTGCTGTCCATGGTATAGCGAGAAGTCACAAACGCCACGATGCCGCCCGGACGCACTTGGTCGATGGCTTTCGCAAAGAAATAGTTGTGGATGCTGAAGCCCAATTTGTTATATGCCTTGTCTGCAACTTTATAATTGCCAAACGGGACGTTGCCCACTGCAAGGTCATAGAAATCCCGGCGGTCGGTGGTTTCAAAACCTGCTACCGTGATGTCAGCTTGCGGGTACAGCTTTTGCGCAATGCGTCCGGTGATGCTGTCCAGTTCCACACCATACAGGCGGCTGTCCTGCATGGTGTCCGGCAGCATCCCGAAAAAGTTGCCGACACCCATGCTGGGTTCCAGAATATTGCCGCTACGGAATCCCATTTTTTCTACTGCATCATAGATGGCACGGATAACGGTGGGGCTGGTATAGTGTGCATTCAGCACCGACCCACGGGCGGCGGCGTACTCGTCCTCCGAAAGCATTCCTTTCAGTTCGGTGTACTCCTTTGCCCAGTTGTCTTTGTTGGGGTCAAAGGCATCTGCCAGACCGCCCCAGCCGACATACTGCGCCAACACTTCCTGCTCCTCGGCAGAAGCACCACGGTGTTCTTCTTCCAGACGGAACAGCGTTTTGATGGCCTCGATGTTCCGGGCGTACTTCTGCTTTGCACCGCCCTCGCCCAGATGCTCATCAGTAATGTGAAAATTCCCAGCGGGTTCAGGCACAGGTTCTGCGTGGAGGGCTTCATCCAAGGCTGCGGCATTCGGGAAAGTCTGAACTTCGCCATCAATCACCGCAGAGATCGGCAGTTCATCCAGTTCCTCATCGGTCAGTTCAGGCTCATCCGGCTCCTTCTGCCGCAGTCCCTCCTCAAACTGCTGCCGGTTGATGACCTCGTTATCCCAAGAATGACCGTGCGCACTGGTGTCGATGCGCACATCGGTTTCACCAACATAGCCGATGGTTCCTTCAATTGTTCTGGTGGGAAGGTCTACTACAACTTCGTCCCCGACCTTATAGCTGACCTCTTTTTCGGGAACCAGCTCAATGGCTGCGTCCTGCTGTTCTTCGTACAGTTCCCGGATGTGCGGCAGATGCTCGTTGCGGAAAATGGGCAGTCTGTTTTTCGTCAGCTCCATGTCCTGCAAGCTGACGGATTTGAACATAAAATTAACGTGTTCCACCCGAAAATCCCGGTCATCCAGCTTGACGATGCTGCCAATCGGTAAATAATCCGATTCCCGGAGATATTTTGTCTGGTGGTGGGAGCCATCTTCGTTCAAGCCAGCCAGATAGACGTTATTGCCCTCTGCCCACAGCTTTTTGGATTTTGCTACCCACTGCTCACTCGGAAAGCCAGTTACCTTGACCTTGCCGAGCGTATTTTCCTGTGACAGAAGATTGGTATGCAGAATCTGCTCCACAGCAACGGCATCTTTGTCATAGAACAGATAGTTGCCGTTCAGTTCAAAGCCCACAAGAGTATTAGGATACTGCTCTTTCAGGGCAGTGTACTCTGCGGCAACCGTGCCGTCCAGCATCGGGAGCTGACGCTCAGCCTCCTGTCTGACAGTACGCTGCTCTTTTTCCGCATCCGTCAGATAACGATCAGACTGAATCATCAGGTCGATATACTTTTCCACCTGTATCCAGCTCAACGGGATTTTCTGATAATCCGGGTAGTGGACAAATTCCAAGCCTTTTCCATCGTAATTCACAAATCCGCTACTGCCATCCAGATAATCGTGGGAATGACCGCCGATGCCGTACTCCTTTGCCAGTGCCTTGGCACGGAGCTTTTTGTCAGGCTGGGTCTGGTACAGCTCAATAATTCGCTGCTTGCCATCCTGAAAGCCGGAGCCGTGTTTGCGCAGTTCATGTTCGATCTCTGCCTGTGACAAGGAAAAAGCGGAGGACGATTTCTCGTTCTCCGCTCGGTCGATTGCTTCAATTTGCTGGGCTTCGGTAGGGATGCTGAGATTGAAAAAACTCAGTTGTAAATCAGTTCCATCAGGATCACTTCTTCCACCTGTGCTTTCAGGCTGTTCATGTGTTGCACCCACATCAGTTGGTTCTTCGCTTTGTCCGGGGCTGGGTTCTGCTTCAGCAGTTCGTTCATCATCTGCTGCTTCTGGTTCTCCGCTGCCTGCTCCACTTCCAGCAGGTGCGGATGCAGCTTCCCGGTCAGCAGCATCGAGTTGTACAGCACCGGGCGATTCTCCATCAGGTACATCCGGCGCATCCGTCCGTACCGGCCCAGCGGCTTCTGCGGCTGGTTCAAGGTCAGGTTCGGGAGCTGGTAATCCCCGACGGTCGAGTAGGTCACGTTCCTGTTCATCATATTCATGCTGGCTCCTTTCTACATTGCGGCGGCGGATGGTCGTTTTGACAGTGCGCTCGATATTCCGTAGCACATCCCGGCTGCAATCGCTGACTGCCGCACCCAGTGCATAGACTGCATCCGGGGTCGAGAAATCATAAATTGCCTGAAAATCATCCCGGTCAAAATAACCCTCCGGTTCAAAACCGCACCGTTCCAAGATGGTGTACATGATGCTGATTGCGGCGGCACTCTTGAACTGGAGTTCCTGTCCGGCTTCATCATAATCCATCAGGAACGAACCGTCAACGATGCCGAGAATGTCGGAGCTGTTGTTATCCCAGTAGGATTCTGCCAGCTTTCCGGCAATGTCCGCAATCTGCTGACTGAGCCGTTCGTGGTGAATACCGTATTCCCGCGCCAGCATTTCCGATACCGGCTGGAACAGGTCATCGTTAAGTTGCCACACCTCCGGGTCACGGGAATTGCGCCGCACCCCGGTATCGCTCACATCAAAGACATAGTGCAACCGGGGTACACTGCTGGACTGGTCGAGCAGGGCGATACCCTTAGACCCTCTGCGCACATAGCGGTTCATACGGTTGTTCCAGATGTCAAAACTCGCACAGGCAGTCGCATCAGGACGCTGGGCGTAGATCATCAGCTGGTCGGCAAAGCTGTACTTATACAACCGGGATGCCGTAGTCAAATAATCCGTCCAGTGTTCCCAATACCGGGTCAGACCGTTTGCCGTGCGCTGGGCAAGGGCAAGGTATTCTTCGGTTTTGCTTGGCATAGCGTTCCTCCCTTCAATCTCGTTGTAAACAAAAAAGCGAGCGGCCTTTTCAGGTCACTCGCTTATGGAATCTATGGCGTTTTATTCGTATCGTGCGGCAAACTTTTCTGCCATCTCCAGCAGACGTTCAAAGGTCTGCGTTTCTTCCGGTTGCTCGATCAGTTTTGCAAGGAGCGCACGGAACACGTCGGTGCTGTCCTCATACAATCCTTTTGCGATAGTGTCAATGTGTTCATGTAGTTTTTTGACAGCATCACCGGAGGGTTTGGATTTCGCAAGCAGGTTGGTCAGATAACTGAGATAAGGATAGGTGGAATCATCAGTGATGATCTCGTTGGTCTCCTCGATGATCTTCTGGTTATCTTCGGGGGTCATATCACCCTTTTCTTCCCATATATCACGAGAAGAAGTGCGGCCTTTCAGAAAAGTGGCAAAGAGCAGGCGGTCAAGGGGAGAGCGTTTTGTGGTGTCCATTGGCAAGCCTCGCTTTCTATTTTTGTCCGTACAATAAAACTGATTTTAGTATAGCATGAATTGAAGTGTACTATCAAGACCACATTCTTGCGGGTTATGAAAAATTTTCGGAGCAAGAGAGGATATGTACGCCGCCCGTAGGCGGCAAAAATCAGTCCATAGGAAATTCGATCTCTGCAAACTGCTCATCGGTCAGGAGCTTCAATTTATCAATCACATTTTCAGACAGTTCTCGCAGGGCGGTTTCGTCGGGCATCAGGTAGCACTGCATCAGTCGCAACTCCTGCACCAGCCCCAGTCGGGTGCCAGTGTTGTAGAGCATCATCAGCATCAGTTCTTCATGGTTAAAGTTCATGGTCAGCCCTCGCTTTCCGGCAGACGGTGGGATTGCACTCCGGGGCATCGCACTTTTCCTTGAGATTCATCAGCACCGAAGGGCGTTCCGGCTGCTTGTCCAGAAACCCCTGTAAATCTTTGAAGCCGATGCTGTCCACATAATGCACAGACACCTCGCCATTGCGTTTAAGTGCAATCACATCGCCGACCGACAGGCTGTGTCCCTCAAAATCCTGCGGACGGGAGAGGTTGAACACCTGAAACAGTTCTTCCAAAACCTCGTTGTTCGGCACATCCTGCCACATGGCGGGCAGATCAGCATAGTAGGTGACCTCGTAATGCTCCGGGTCGGGCGTTTTGCCTCGACGATTCAACTCCCGCATAGAAGCAAATCTTTCATCAAGGATTTTTTCGTCATGCCGCAGCTGCATCACCATATAAACATCGCATCCTGCGTTCAGAAATTTCTGCGGGATGTCCGTCATGGGTTCGCCGTCAAAACTCTGGTTCCATTTTTGCTGCATTGTCCACCTCACAGTTCTGGCGCAGACCGTGCAGACGATTTTGGCGCAGACGTATCACTTGCCAGTTCTGCCAGCTTTTCCAGTGTGGAAGGGCGATGGTCTGCACTCAGTTCCTCGGCTTCCGCAACTTTATTCATGACGGCATCGTAGTCCTGCAACAGCCGCCGCCCCTTTTCCATGTGGTGCGCTTCCAGAATCTGCTCACGGGCTTCCTGAATGGTCAGTTCCGGGGCATCCAACTGCCCGCCGTCCATCACGGAAAAATCGCTGTGGTAAATGGTGTAGTCCCATCCATCCTCACAGGACTGGATGGCAAGATAACCTTTGCCCCCCAGTTCCCATGCGGCCTGCTCGTCCTGTGTCTGAATTTCAGGGTAGAAGTCTGCATGGTTTCGTTCCATGACTTCGGCAAACTGGCAGATGTGGAACACATTGCCTAGACCGCCCATGTCAAAGTGATAATCATCCAGATGCTCCACCCGTGCCGTAAAACTGCGCCCATCCGGGTAATCCACCTGAATCACGCCGCCATCTGGAATGCGATAGAGGTCATCATAGTGGCTGTTGATGAGCCGAATATCCTTCGGCAGCGTTTCAGGCTCCCAGATACGCCGCCTGCCAATGCCCGCCTGCGGGATGTTTTCGAGGATCTTTACGCTTTCCTGTTGGATGGCCTTGCGGTCATCGTCCGAAAGTTCAAACAGATACCAGTTCCGGGCGGCAGGGATAGTGTTTCGTCCATCGGGCGGCAGGTTCTTTTCCGAAATTTGCCCGCTTTCCAGCGGCTCACCGGTCACCTTGTTGTAGGTCGCAAAGCCGACCCCTGCACCGTTTTCCCGGAGGTGGAGATAGCGTTCATCGTTAATCAGGTAGACGGCTTCTTTTTTCTGCTCCATCAGCAGCCCCCATTCTCAAATTCCAGACTGAACTTGCTGCGGCCATCCGCTTCACAGGACAGCAGCACGGTGGCGTTGTAGGTCTTGCCCTTGGCGCTCTTGCAGTCCTTCAGGCGGACCCGACCATCCCGCAGCAGCTTGTCCGCCACATGAGCGTCCATGCGTTTGCCGAGCCGTTTCAGAAAAGCATTGTCCTTCCACAGCACGAAACGGCACTCCCGGTTCTCGCAGAACCAGCCCTTTTCACGCTCCACAACATTTGCACCGCAGTTCGGGCAGATACCAATAATCTTGTTTTTCATAAGCGCATTCACTCCTTTTTTCATTTCCGTGTTCTTTACCAGTTCGGTAATCATCGTATTGATCTCGGTCATAAATTCGCTCGGCTCCATTTCGCCACGTTCGATTCGCAGCAGTTTTGTTTCCCAATCGGCGGTCATTTCCGGCGATTGGATTTCTTCGGGCATCACGGTGATGAGGGCTTTGCCCTTGTCGGTGGGCAGCAGCACCTTGGTCTTTTTGCTGCCCTTCCGTTCCAGAAAGCCCTTCTGCACCAGCTTTTCAATAGTTGCGGCGCGGGTGGCCGGGGTGCCGATGCCCTGACGTTCCACACCCTCCGGCATACTGTCTGCACTGGCGGTTTCCATCGCATGAAGTAGAAGGTCCTCGGTGAAATGCTTCGGCGGGGACGTTTGCCCCTCTTTCAGTTCGGCGTTGAGGATGCCGCACTCGTTTTCCGCTGCATTGGGCAGGGCGGTGAGTTCTTGCTTCCGGTTCAGGATGTCTGCCAGCACCTTGCGCTCCACCGCTTTCCAGCCTTCTTCCAAAATCTCCTTTCCCTTGGCGGTAAATTCCTCCCCGGCACATTCGGTGGTCAGCAGGGTTTCCAGATACCGGAAGGGCTTGCTCACCGCCATCAGCGTCCGGGCGATGATGAGCTTCAGGACATTCTGCTCCCCCTTGGGCAATGCGTCCAGATCGGCTTGCAGCATACTGCGAGTGGGCAGGATAGCGTGGTGGTCGGTGACTTTTTCCCGGTTGACGGTGCGCCGTGTCCGGGGCACAGCTTCATCCACATCTTCCGGGGTAATGTCGAGAAAAACCTCCAGTGCCTCGGTCAGTTCTTCCAGCATTTCCTCGTCATCGTCGGTGATATAGCAGCTATCAGTTCGGGGATAAGTGGTAAGTTTCTTCTCATACAGGCTCTGCACATAGTCCAGCGTCTGCTGTGCGCTGTACCCCAGCAAGCGGTTGGCATCTCGTTGAAGGGTGGTTAGGTCGTACAGCGGCGGCGGATTTTCGGACTTTTCCTTGCGAGTGATGCGCTGGATCGTTGCCACCATCTCCTTTCGGCAGGCTTCCATCAGCTTTTCAGCAACGGCTTTTTCAGGAATGCGGCGGCTGGATGCCGTGCAGCCGCTGGTCAGTTCCAGATCTACCGTGTAGAATTTCTCCGGCACAAAGGCGGCAATAGCAGCTTCCCGCACTACCGTCATGGCAAGCACCGGGGTCATAACACGCCCTACCGCCAGCGGTTGACCGTACAGGCACGAAAAAAGCCGGGACGCATTGATGCCGACCATCCAGTCGGCGCGTTCCCGGCAGAGTGCTGCGTTGTACAGCGCATCGTATTCAGTTGACGGTTTGAGGTGGGCAAAGCCTTCCCGGATGGCAGATTCCTCCATGCTGGACAGCCACAGACGGGAAAAGGGCTTTTTGCACCCAGCCTGCTGGTACACCAAGCGGAAGATCAGTTCTCCCTCGCGCCCTGCGTCGCAACTGTTCACAATGCTCTCCACATCCGGGCGGTGCATGAGCTTTTGCAAAATGCCAAACTGCTTTTTGGTGGACGCAGACACCAGATACTGCCACTTTTGCGGCAGGATGGGCAAGTCTGCGATGCTCCACTTAACGTACTTGGCATCATAAACATTGGGCGGTGCCAGCTCCACCAAGTGTCCCACGCACCAGCTTACCAGATAGCCGTTTCCCTCAAGGTAGCCATCCTGACGGTTGGTGGCACCGAGGACTTTTGCATAGGACATAGCGACGGATGGCTTTTCCGCCACGACTAATTTTGCGATAAAAATCCCTCCAATCTGTTTCTGATTGCAATATGTACGGCGGCAAACGCCGCCTTAAAATCAGATGGGTTCGGTGTCCTGCTCGTCCGGGGTTTCGTCCTCGTCCGGCACATCGGTCGGAATCTCAAAATCGCCCTTGTCCTCGGTGTAGTTTGCATCGGGGTCAAGGGCTTCTTTTTCGGCCTGCTTTTTCTGCTTCTGCTTTGTGAAAGCATAGAAAATGCCGCCTGCCGCCAGCGCAATCAGCACCACCACGCCCAGAAAGCCGGATGCGATTTTTGTGACCTTGTTTTCCTTGGGCTGTTCCGTGCCGGATGCCGCCGCTTCTTCCGCAGCTTTCTTGGCTTCCTCCTCGGCTTTCATCCGATCCTGTTCCGCCTGCGCCGCCGCTTCTTTTTCGGCGGTATAAGCGTCCGCTTCTTCCTCCTCCATCAGTGTCAGCAGGTCGGCTTCGTCCACCAGATTCATAAAGTGGACGGTCTGCTGCCCCTTGGCGTTGCGGTCGATGACCAGATAGAACGTGTTGCCGGATTTGCTGACCAGCGTAATGAACTGCTGCCCGGAGCCGTCCGAATAATTGGTGTGGTAATCGTCCACCAATGTCAGATTGCCCTCCGGGGTCAGGGCACCAGAGGTTTCGTCCGTGACGGTGACTACATTTTCCACCACCTCCGGCAGGATAGGCTGCTCCACGGGGGCGGCTTCGCCCTCGAAGGCAAAGGCAGGAGCCGCCATGCCAGCGCACAGTGCCGCCGATACCAGCAGCGCACCCAGTTTCTTAATCTTCATCTGCATCGACCTCCTTCTCAAAAGTTGCACCCACAGCAGACAGCGCAGCCGGGTTCGGGGTGGTGGCAGCCGACTGCCGCAGCAGGGCGGCGAGCTGTTCCGGCGTGACCTTTGCAGTCCGCACCATCTCGTTGACCTCGGCGGAATCCTCCTCCTGAATGCGCCGCTCCAAAATCTCGATGCGGTTGTTCAGCTTGATGCGGCGCTCCTTCTCTTTTTCCAGCATTGCCCGCAGCTTATCCGATTTTTCGCTCATAGTAACTCCTCCAATCATTTTGAAAGCCGTCCGAATCCGGCGAGATGCTTCTCCCAGTAGGACGAGTGAATGTTTGCGTACTTGATAGGGTCTCCGGCACTGACCATCATGCCATTGCCCAGATAGATCCCGGTATGGCTCATGCCGGGGGTGTCGTAGGTGCCTTTGAAAAAGACCAAATCTCCGGGCTTTGCTTCGGCTTCGGAAATATGCTGGCTTTTGTTCCACAAGCCGTTGGCGGTGGTGCGCCCCACATCGTAGCCGTTCTGGTTGTAGACCCAGCAGACATAACCGCTGCAATCAAACCCTGTTTCCGGGGTAGAACCACCCCACACATAGGGCGTACCAACATACTTTTGAGCTTCCTTGTAGATGGCGGCGAACTCCTCATCCGTCAGGGCTTCTGCCGGAATCTGATAGTCGATGCCCGGTGTGCCGGAGCCATCCGAGCCACCGGGCGGCAAGCCTCCATTAAAAAGATAAGGTCTGCCGCCCAGCGTATCCTGAAAGATCTCGTACCGTTTCCATTGGTCAGCATCCAATTCTTCCCGGATGACCACCTCCAAGCCACGATTGACCAGCTTGGTGTGGAAGATGCGGTACTCATAGGGCACCTGCGTGGGAACCGGGATTCCTGCCGGGCTGATGACCCAAACGGTCTTGTACCGTATCTGTACCTCCACCCATGTGGTCAGTTTGTACTGCTTTTTGAAGGTCTCCTTCAGTTTTCCCTGTACCTCGCTGCGGGTGTAGTCATCATACAAGGTGGTCAGGAACGAAGTGAGCTGCCATGGGTCATGCTCGATGGGGTCAAGATGGTACTGGTACTCGTTGTAGCCGGGGTGGTCGGTGGGAGTGCGCTTGATCTTTTTATCCAGCTCCTTTTCCAGCTTCTTGTAGTCCTGTTCTGCGCCCCGGATGTCCCGGTCCTCGGCAGAGTACATGGTCTGCCCGGACACCTGCGTACCGCCGGAAAAGAGGATTCCGCAGGAGGAAAAGCCCGACATCACCATGAGGATGAGCAAAAGAAAAACGCCCACGATCACCAGAACGTGTGCGTTGCTCTTGGCGGCATTCATCAGCCCCTTTACAGCGGTGCTGACGGCAGTTTTGCCTTTCTCCACCGCCTGTTCCACGCCGGATCGGGCAGCAGATGCGCCATTGGATGCAGCCTTACCGCCTGCGGTCTGCGCCGCTGTGCCGGACCGGGCGGCGGCATAGTAGCTTTTGTGGATTTCTTGCCGCTGTTTCCAGCGTGAAAGCCAGTTGGAGCCACCCTTGCCGGTGCCGGATGCGCCTGTATCTTGTGCCGCAGTTGGCTCCTGTGCAGAAGATTTTGCGGTTTTGGTGCCTTTCTTGCCCTGCATCTTGGCTTTCTTTTTCAGCTTTTTGGCGTAACGGCTCTTGGAAATATCCCGGACACTTCCAGCCGCCTTTTCGCCCTCGCTCAAAGCCTGCGTGCCCACATTGTCATCCTCGTACTGGTCAACCTCCCGGTGCACCGCAGACCGGGCGGCATGGGCGGCGTACATTTCCCGCTTCTGTGCCTTGCTCAAACGGCTCAACTCGTCCGGGGTCAGTTCCGCCTTGCCAAACCGCAGATGCTGTGCCTTTTCCGCAGCTTTATCTGCATCGGTTTTCAGCTTTTTCTTTTTGGGCACCGACTGCTCCACCCTCGTTTTCTTCGGGGGAGAACGGGTCTTTTTGGTTGAGGTTTCCTCCTTGATGTTCAGCTTCGGATTGCTCATTTCTGTGTGCCCTCCGAGATCTCGTTGAGTTTGGTCGTGAGGATGCGGTAGAGTTCAAGGTCTTTCGGGAAGTGGTCAACAAAGGGCAGGATCACGTTGCCGAAAAACAGCAGTCCCTCGCCTTCGCCGGAGTGGGTCACATAAGAAAGCTGATGGGGAGAGATGTTGAGCTGCTTTGCGAGGATCTGCCTATCACCGTTCGCCTGATTGAGCATATACACAAAGTCCGAGTTCTCAAAAATATTCGATACTTCGGGACTTGCCAGCAGATCTTTGACGTTCTGCGTTAGGGCTGTCGGGATGCCGCCCCACTTGCGGAAACGCTTCCAGATCTCCACGGAATACGCCGCAGTCTGCTCTTCTTTCAGCAAAAGGTGGAATTCGTCTGCATAGTACCGGGTGGATTTTCCGGCACTGCGGTTGGCGGTCACGCGCCCCCACACGGCATCCTGCACGATGAGCATACCCAGCTTTTTGAGCTGCTTGCCCAGCTGCTTGATGTCGAAGCAGACGATGCGGTTGTGGATGTCCACGTTGGTGTGGTGATTGAAGATGTTCAAAGAACCTTTGACGTAGATCTCCAATGCTGCCGCCACATGGCGCGCTTCCGGTTCGTCCTGCGTCAGCAGGGCGTTGTACAGATCTTCCAGCAGCGGCATATTTTCCGGGGTCGGATTCTCGAAATACTTGCGGTAGACCACATGAACACAGCGGTCAATGACCGTCTTTTCTACCGGCTGCAAGCCCTCTTTTCCGCCCACCACCAGCTCACACAGAGAAAGAATAAAGTCAGCTTTCAATGCCAGCGGATTGTCCTCCTCGCTGTAATTGCTGTTGATGTCCATGGGGTTGATATACTGGGTGCTGGCGGGACCGATGTGAATAACCTGCCCATGCAGACGCTCCACCAGCGGAGCGTATTCTGCTTCCGGGTCGCAGATGATAATATCATCATCCGTCACCAGAAAAGCGTTGGTGATCTCTCGCTTTGCCGAGAAACTTTTGCCAGAGCCGGGAGTGCCGAGGATAAGCCCATTGGGATTTTTCAGCTTTTTCCGGTCCACCATGATAAGGTTGTTGGACAGGGCGTTCAGGCCGTAATACAGGCTTTCCTTACCGGACTGATACAGTTCCTGCGTGGTGAACGGGATGAAGATGGCGGTGCTGCTGGTGGTCAGCCCTCGCTGAATTTCGATCTGACAGTCTGCCAGCGGCAGGCTGCTCATCAGCCCCTGCTCCTGCTGGAAATCCAGTCGGCACAGGTTGCAGTTGTGTTTCTGGGCAATGGAGCTGGCCTGAAAAACATTGTTTTCCAGTTCCTGCTCAGTCCTGCCCGTGTTCAGCACCAGAAAGGTGACAAGGAACATCCGCTCGTTCTGGCTCTGCAATTCCTTCAAAAGAGCCTTGGCATCTCTGCCGTAGGTCGCCAAATCCGACGGAATGATGTCAATATCATATCCGGCACGGATTGCCTTCTTCTGTTCCTCGATCTTGCTGCGATCCAGTTCCGTGATGGTGCGCTTGACGGTCTTGATGGCACGGTTCTGATCGACACTCTGAATGTGCATGGTGACGATCTGGGACGAATCCATATCCAGAAAATCCTTCAAAAGCTGGTCGCTGATGTCGGAGGCCGTGATGCTCAGAAAGCTGGCGGCGCAATAGATGCCGCCCATCTGGAAGGTACGGCTGTTCTTGAAAGCAAAGGCGGTGGGCGCAATGGCATCCTTCACGGACAGCCCGCTTTTCACAAGGTCTTTCCAGTCAAAGTGAAACTTGGATACGCCGTCCATGTTGAACATATCGTGCATGAGTTTCAGCCGCTGGGCACCATTCAGGGGTTTTGCCTGCACACCCAGCCGGTGGAAGTTGTTCAGCAGATCGTTCTGGATGTGGTCGAGCCGGGGCTTGACCTGTGCCATGCTTTCGCCCTCCACCCCAAAGGTGATGAATTTGGTCTTGGTCAGACCATTATTGCCCTTGGCAAGCTGCTGGCGCAGCATCTGGGAATACTCGGCACGAACATCGTCAAAGCCGTCCTTCTGGAACGGAATGCGGATGCTTTTCTCAAACTCGGTGCTGTCGGTTGCCATGTTCACAAAGGACAGTTCAAATTTGATGGAGCTGTCGAAAAAGTTGAGGAAGGAACACCATTCCTCGAAAATGGCGGTCTTGTCCTCCTGCTGGGCGAGCTGGTAATTGATGTCCTGATACTGGATGGTGCGGGTGTAGTAGCCGGGACGGACACGGCAGGTGCCGTCCTCAAACATCCGCTGCATGGGGATGGACTGCTGGGCGGTCCGGGGCACAGCAGGCTTTGCTTTCTGCCTACGCTTCTGCGTAGACTGCGGCTTGCTGTGCTTACCGGTCTTTTTCCAAAACGGAATCATAGGTCATGCCTCCCTTCATCAAAATCGCATAGTAGTTGTTGGTCTTGTAGGGGCGAATCTTCGGGCGGACAAACCGGGACTGCACATAGTACGACAGCAGCTTTTCCATGGGCTGACCGTTCTTTTCGTACATTCCAAGGAAGAACGCTGGCAGCATCACCGCCATCATGCCGAGGGTGGCGGCAGTGTTGCCGCCGGAGTCCCGGAGAACAAAAAACAGCGGCACTCCAATGAGAGCCGCTGTGCCGAAACAAAGCAGTTGCCGTTTCGTCAGGTTGAATGCGACCTTCGATTTTACTTTCGTCAGGTCACGGGGAACGGAAATATACGCAGCCAATAAAGCACCTCCTTTAATGCGCTCCGAGAACGGATTTTGTCACGGAACTGGTCTTGAACAGGCTGAAACAGAGCAGAACAGTGTAGCCTACAATGCTCCAAATGGAGTTGATGGCGTCCCCGGAAATTGCCACGCTCTGGATCAGCACGGCATAAATTGCCACGCAGATGAGGATGAGAAAGCCCTGAAAGCCCAGTGCGAACAGGCATTTCAGGTAGTTCTGCCCCATGTGGCTCTGCTCGTGGTTGCCGAAGGTCGCCATGGGGATGGGCGCAAGGCTCACCATGCAGTAAATTTCGATCATACGCCCGTAGACGATGACAAAAATGATGATGCTCAAGATCCGCATGGTGATGCCGATGAAGAAACTTTGCAGGAACAGCCCGAACAGAGGTCCTACATCTATCTGCATCAGGCTGGCTTCCAACATCGACAAGCCAATGTCGTTGACACGGGTGTTTCCGGCAATGATGCCGCTGGAATCGGACACAACTTTCTGCGTAAGGTCAAAGACTGCCATCACAATATCAAAAGTATTGCTGATGAGCCACACCGAAACAGCGGTCTTAAAAATCCAGCGCATGATGAGTGCCGGTTCAAACTGTGCCATATTGTTGTGTTCAGTAATCATTTGAATCAATTCATAGCAAGCAATGAAGGTCAAAATCACGCCTGCAATGGGCAGCACCACATTCCGGGAGAGGGCTTCGATCATGGCGAACACTCTCGGTTCAAAGCTGGAGGGCTTAGTGCCCACCTGCTGTGCGATGTTTCCCACCTGCGTGTTCACATCATCGAACAACCCGGAAAGGTTTGACATAATGCCTGCCGTCAGGATGCTTTTGATCCAGTCGGCAATGGCTTTGAGAACGGTTTCCATTCAGTCACCGTCCTTAGCTGAAGTGGTTGATGAGGGTCTTGAGAAGGTTCAGGAGAAAAATAATGTGGGTCAAAAACTGCATAAGACACCGCCTTTCATTGATGGGTGGAGATTCGTACCGCAATGTGCTCCTTATGATAAAGGGCTGTTATCCACAGCAAAGATAGAGCGATTGCGTATGTACAGGCGGGAAAACCCGCCTGCGGCTCTTAGCCGAACAGACCAGACAGCAGAGGAATGAGGGTGATGCCCACCAGAGCGACACCGCCGCCAGCCATGAGCTGCTTCATGCCCTGAGACTTGGAGCCGGGGTTGTCGTTACCATAGCCCTCCAGCAGATTGATAGCACCCCACACGCCGAGACCGGCACCGAGGGCAACAACGAGGGTCTGGAGGACTTCGATAGCAGAGTTAAAGAATTCCATAGTCGTTTCTCCTTTATAAATGAAAGTTGTAGACCGTCCGTACACACCTGAAGCTACATATTAAAGCCGCAAACTACGGCGAGAGTGAGCTTGCCGGTGTACCTCTCTGGTCTGGATAAAATAAAACCGCCTACCGGGTCAGGCAGACGGGAGCGAATCAGCGTCAATCACAACAAATTCATCATTGGGATTGATTTTTTCTTTTCGGTTCAGATATTTTTCAATATCGAAGGTGTTTTTGGGGTCGTAATCCGAGGTCAGCCTGTAGTTAGGGTGCTGGGTCAGGTCGTACTTGTCAGAAAGAAACGGTCTGACACCACGCAGCTGCAAAATACACTTGCCGCCGTCCAACACCGCCAGCTCGTCCCGGCTCAATAATTCGTGACCAAGTTTTTGGAACGATGTTCCGTAGGATGGCGAATTACCGCGCGTGTCCGAAGTGTTAAAAGAATCAATCGTTTCTTTTCCCAGAATTTCGGACAGGTCTTTCAGTGTACCGGGTTCCGAGCCGCCGAGAAAAATCTGACTGTCCATGTTGCCAATGATGGTATCCGCATTGTCCTTGTAGATAGCCTTTAGCTGGCTTTTCGCCTGCAAAACAAGACAGGCGGAGATCTCACGGCTGCGGATGGTGGCCACCAGCTTTTCCAGATTGGGAATCTGCCCGATGTTGGCACACTCGTCGATCAGGCACCGCACATGGACGGGCAGCTTGCCGCCGTACACATCATCTGCTTTATCGCACAGCAGATTGAAAAGCTGGGTGTAGACCATGCTGATGAGGAAGTTAAAGGTTGAATCCGTGTCCGACATGATGAGGAACAACGCCGTCTTCTTATCGCCCAGCGTGTCCAGCGCCAGCTCATCGTACATGGTGAGGTCCCGCAGCTCTTGGATGTCGAAGGGCGCAAGCCGGGCACCACAGGAAATGAGGATGGATTTTGCGGTCTTTCCTGCGGCCAGCTTGTAAAGTTTGTACTGCCGCACGGCAAAGGAGTTGGGCTTCTTTTTTGCCAGTTCTTCAAACAGCAGATCCACCGGGTTCTGGTATTCCTCGTCGTCCTCCAGCACCTGCATGGTGTTGAGCATTTCTAACAGTGTTGCAAAATTCTGCTCCTCCACCGGGGCTTCATAATGCAGATAAGCGATCAGGGCGGTGAGCAAAAGACGCTCGCTTTTCTCCCAAAATGGATCGCCACCGGACCCTTCGCCCTTGGTGTTGGTCATCAGGGTCGTGACCAGTTTCAGAATGTCCTTTTCGCTGTGGACATAGGCGAACGGGTTGTAGTGCATCGACTTTTTGAAGTTGATGGTGTTCAGAATCCTGACCTTGTAACCGTTCTTCAACATCGCGTTGCCACATTCAAGCACGATAGTTCCTTTCGGGTCAGTGACTACATAGGAACTGTGACATTGTAAAAGGTTGGGCTTGAGCCAAAACCGGGTCTTGCCGCTGCCGGAGCCGCCCACCACCAGCACATTTTTGTTCCGGGCATTTTTGGGGTCCGGTGGGCGGTTGGACATCATCAGCCGTTCCGTTTTGGTCAGGATAATGTTGTCGGCAAACTTGGGAGCCATGAACGGCTCAATATCCTTGGCGGTGCCCCACCGGGCAGAGCCGTACTCCATGCCGTGGCGGTACTTCTTGGCGTTTTTTCCACGCAAATAGACCGCCAGCCGTAACCCTGCACCGCAGCACAAACCCACCAGAATATCAAGCGGATGCAGGCTGGGCAGAGGGTTTGCAAACGCCAGCGGAACGGTGCCAATCATGGACATGATCTTATCGCCCAGTTCCTTGCCCTCCGCAAGCCGCCACGCTTCACCGAAGTTCGTTGCCGCCAGTCCCAGCAAAATATAGGGCAGATACAGCGCCAGCAGCTTTGTCAGTTTTTTCGTGGTCACAGTCCACGCTCCTGTTCCTTATTCCGGACTTTGCCGGGGAGTTCTGCCGCCGCCTGCACCAGTTCATGCAGTTTTGCCAGCACCGAGGGGCGTTTGTCCTTGTTGAGTAGAGATGCCGAATACTCTTTGAACGCCGAGTTGAAGGCTTCTGCGTCCGGGGCTTTGAAAAAGACCAGATACCGGGGTGGCACCTCGGAGGTGTCCTTGCGGATGGCGTAGTCGATGCCGTACTTTTTGGCATAGCGTTCCAGCCCACGGATGCCCGTTTTGCTGATTTCCACACTGGACACGCCCCGATTCTGCCGCAACAGGGTGCGGACGCTCTGCTTGCCTTGGGATGCCTTGGACTGGTACAGCCGATACGCCGCCTTTACCGCCCGGAGGACCGTCCGGGCAGACAATTTCGTGGTGGAGATCATCAGGTTGAAGGATTTCTGTTCGATTTCTTCCTGCACTGCCATCACCTCCAATGCAGCAGGGTGATTTTAGCGGTCACGCTCTGCCGGGGGCTTGGTGCGGGGCTTTTCTGCCGAAGGTTCATCGGGCACCGGCAGTACCAGCAGACGGTTGCCCAATTTCAGAAAGGCTTCCGGCTGATGGAATAGCTGCTCGTACTTCTGCGCCAGTTCCGGGGTCAGGGATGCAAAATCCTCCTCGCCCAGCCCCACCACCAGAAAGGTTCCGGCAACGGCGTCGTACATCTGCCCGTCCTCGTCCCGCAGGGCACGGTTCAACGGCAGACCCATGAGTTTGCCCTCGTCATTGCAGATGATAGCCACCGGGTCTGCAAAGGGGTAAACAGCATCAATCGAGCCGCCCACTGCCTGCTGCAAGGCTTTCAGGTCGTTATCGATCTCGACCTGCTGCGGACGCTGTCCCGGCGCAATTTTCAGCACCGACAGGGTGTTTTCATTCTGTTCCATTCACACCTCAGTCGATGCAGATGCAGGTCAGCTTCTGCCCATCTGCCATCAGGGTGGTGCTGTGGCTTTCCAGATAGGTCTGAAAGCGGTAAATATCCTCCACCGTCAGGGATACGATGGTGCTGTGCCCATCGGTGCGGTAGAAGATGACCGGACCGGTCAGGTACCGCTTGCCTGCCAGCTTGAGGACCTGCGCCGGATTGTAGCTGATAAACAGCGGCGCGCCCTTCACGGTGATCAGAGCATCGTCCTCGTCAAAACAAGGCAGAACGGAAGGGGCATCCTCCTCCATGATAATGGTCAGCTCCATGTCCGGGCCGATAGCGGCAAGGTACACATCCCTGCCTGCTGCCTCGGTCAAACAGGATGCCGCCTGCTTCAGCATGGTCAGGATGTTCACATCCACCGTGATCTGCGGAGCATGGGGTGCGGAGTGAAAAGGAATCGTATTGTTCATAGGCGTTACCTCGTATAATAAAATAGTAGTATTTATAGACCGCTCTCCAGCGGAATGCTACAATAGTTTCAGGGTGCTGTGGATTGGTGAGGCGTTACTACCGCAAAGACGGTTTTTGGGAGGCTCCAACCACAGCTTCTTTGTTGAAATGTTAATCAGTTAGATACCGCCAGACGGTTTATTTAGAACGAGGTTACAAGAGCAAAGAAGTCTGTGGTCCTGAACAGCATCGAAATAAATACGCCGGAGGTATCAAAATGGTTTGTGTTGGAATTGACGTTGCCAAGGATAAGCACGACTGCTGTATTCTCGACTCGGACGGAACGATTCGTGCCGACTGCATTACCATCCCCAATAACATGGATGGCTTCAAGCAGCTGCTTCAGACGATTCGAGACTGTACCAAAAAGTCAGACAAAATAAAAGTAGGACTTGAGGCTACCGGACATTACAGCTACAACATTCTTGGATTTCTTCTTGACAATGACCTGGCCGTCTATGTCATGAATCCTTTGCACACCAACCTGTACCGAAAAAGTCTCAGCCTTCGCAAAACCAAAACCGATCGTGTGGATGCAAGAACGATTGCAACTATGCTATTGTCCGATGTAGACCTCAAGTCCTACACGGATACAGCATACCATAACGAAGAGTTAAAGTCACTAACAAGATACCGATTCGATAAGGTTCGTGAAAGAGCCAAGCTGAAGCAGTCAGTGTCCAGACTGGTCACGATTCTGTTTCCAGAACTGGAGAAGCTCGTTCCCTCTCTCCATATTGCTTCGGTTTATGCGCTCCTCAGTGAATATCCCGGTGCAAAACAGATTTCAGAAATTCATCTCACCAAGCTGACAAACCTTCTTGCGACAGCATCCAAGGGTCGTTATGGCAAAGATAAGGCTATCCAGATTCGAGATGCTGCCAGAACTTCCATTGGTTCCGTTATGCCTGCTAAATTTCTGGAACTGAAGCATACCATTAAACTCATTCGGGAACTCACCTCCGAGATTGATGAAATTGAAGTTTCTATTCAGAAAATCATGGATGAACTGAATCCACCGATTCTTTCTATTCCCGGTGTCGGTATCCAGTCAGCAGCCATGATTCTTGCTGAAATCGGTGATTTTTCCAACTTTGAATCTCCTGACAAAATCCTTGCTTACGCTGGCTGCTCTCCATCTACATACCAGTCCGGAAAACTTACAAACTGTTACGCTCACATGGAGAAGCGTGGTTCTCGTTATTTGCGATATGCCCTCTACAACGCAACCAAGTACGTCTGCCACTGGAATCCCGTCTTTGCTGAATATCTTGCCAAGAAACGTGCTGAAGGAAAGCACTACAATGTTGCCTTATCCCATGCCACGAAGAAACTTGTGCGGCTAATCTATGCCTTGCAGAAATCTGGCAAAGCATATCTTGTAGCTGCCTGATTCTCTCCAGAGCCTGAGCCAAATCCAAGAACAACTTAGCTGGCGCAGCGAACCCTTGACAAACCGAAGCATTCAAATGCTATTCTGTTTCTGCGAGGGTTGGCCGGGCTTGCTTTGCTATTCTCTCCGTCGCCCTCGCTGCATTGATTATGGCATTTGAATGCTGTTTGTCAGGGGCAGCGGTCGGCAGACGGATTTTTTCATTTTGGGGCTTGACTTTTAATAGTTAGTCTCCAAGTTTTTGCAAACAAAAAAGACCCCATGGGGTCTTACTTTACGGTCAGCGCTCGTTGCGGCGCTGCTGTTTTTTCTGCCACGCATCCAAAAGCTGGATGATCTTCTCCTCCATTTGCTTTGGGGTGTAGCTGCGGGGGAAATACTTCCGCAGGGTCTCGTTTTTGATGGTCACGGTGTCTTTCTCGCTCTTTTTCTCCTGCCCCATCACATCGAAGGCTTTTTCGTAGCTGAACTCTCCCTGCTGTGCCATTTTTTTCAGTTGCTGCGCTTGGGAAAGGGACGGTGCATTCTGGGTGTCCTCCATGGCTTCTAAAAAATCCCGCTGTTGGCTTTCGTCCAGATAGGACAGCTCCACAGCGGGATTAAAGGAAATTTTCTTTTCGTCTACCATGTCCAGCAGTTCGGGAACAAGGTTTGTCAGGCGGATGAAACGCTGGATTTGATTGCGGCTTTCACCAAGTTCTTCGGCCATGATTTGGTCGGAACGTTTTTGTGTCCCAATTTGGGACACATTTTCTTTTGACGGTCTACCGCTAGTTCTTCGCATGGCATCCAGTTTCATCTTGTACGCCAAGGCCCGTTCACTGGGCAGGATGTGTTCACGCTGAAGGTTGGAATCCACCATCAATATCACAGCAGCATCGTCCGACATCTGCCGCACAATGACCGGCAGGGTATCCAGCCCGGCAAGTTTAGCTGCATACTGACGGCGGTGCCCGGAGATGATCTCGTAGCCGTTACCGTCCGGGCGGGGGCGGGCGATCAGCGGAGCCAGCACCCCGTACTGTGCGATGCTTTCCACCGTCCGGGTCATGGCTTCATCGTCCAGCACCTTGAAGGGGTGGTTGGTGAAGGGGTGCAGCTCGTCGATGGGAATCTGCTGCACCTGCTCCCGTTGTTCCTCCTGTCGGTTTTCCTCGGTGGAAAACAGGTCATCTAGCCCTTTCAGAGCTAAGTTTCCGCTGTCGATCGGCATCTGCCAGCACCTCCTTTGCAAGAGATTGGTAGGCTTCTGCCACCTTGCCTTTGGGGTCATGCTGGAAAATGCTCTTGCCTGCCGCACTGGTTTCTGCTGCACGGACGGAGCGAGGGATGGTCTGTTCAAACACCTTCAGGTGCTTTCCGTATGCCTGCCGGATCAGATTGCTGATCTGCTTTCCATAATTGGTGCGGCTGTCGGTCATGGTCAGCAAGATGCCCTCGATTTTCAGCTTCGGGTTGATTTGCCGCCGGACTTTCTGCACCGTCTGCAAAAGCTGTTCCAGACCTTTAGCCGAAAGATACTGCGCCTGCACCGGAATCAGGGCAGCGTCTGCCGCCGCTAGTGCGTTGATCGTCAGCATCCCCAGCGAGGGCATACAGTCCAGCAGAATAAAATCGTACTCTCGCTTGGCACTGTCCAGCACCTGTTTCAGCATCTTTTCCCGGTTCATGCTGTTCACAAGGGCAACTTCCAGTCCAGCCAGTTCAATGTTTGCCGGAATCAGATCAACGCCCTCTGCATGGTGCAGAACGCCCTCTCCGGGATGGATGGGCTGGTCGTTCATGGCTTTTGCCATCAGGGTGGAAAGAGTGGTGGGCAGTTCGTCCGGCTGTTTCCAGCCCATGCTGATGGTCAAAGACCCCTGTGGGTCAGTGTCCACCAACAGGACTTTTTTGCCCTCCATTGCCAGCCCGACGCCTAAGTTCTCGCAGGTGGTGCTTTTCCCCACACCACCTTTTTGATTGGTGACTGCGATAATCGTAGCTTTCTTTGCGATAACATCACCCCGCTTTCGGTGAACCGCGCGCAAAGTCGTGGTTCGTTTTGTTCTGATAGTAGAGGTTCATGGTGGTGGGCGCATTGTAGAGCATCGCCAGCAGATACTGCTTCATGTTCCGCACCGGGGCGGTGTTTTCTGCCAGAGAATCCAGCACAAAACGGATGTGGTCAGCGTTCAGCTTTTTCAGCCGACTGCGTACCACCTCGGCAGGTTTGTCATCTCCGGCGATCCGCAACATCTTGCGTTTGGTGGAACAGGTATCCACAAGCAGGTCTACGATCTGGTAGATAGTATCCTCATCATCCGGGCAGAGCCGAAGCAGGAGGTCTACCTCCAATGCCTGATAAAAATAATCCTCAAGCTGCTCCCGGATGCCCCCGGAACAGATAGGGTCAGGATCGTTCCACTCTGTTTTATTCTTATCAGTCTTATTTGCTTGCGGTTTTGGCTGTTCCAGAGTTGCGCTTTCGGCAGCGCCTGAATTGCCGTTTGGGCAATTCTGTACTTGCGCTTTTGGCAAGCCGGAGGAAAAGTCCTTGACGTAGATCAGGCTGGGTCTGCCCAGACCACGGCGTTTGCGCTCGATGAGGTCGAAGTCCTCCAGTTCCCGGAACAGCTTGACCGCCTTGTGTTCGGCGCAGCAGAGAGATTCCTGCACTTCCCGGACGGTGTAAATGATATACACTCGCCCCCGCTCGTCCAGCCAGCCGTTCTTTGCGGACAGGCTCATGCGGTCCAGCAGAATGCCGTACAGCGTCCGGGCATCGGTGGAGAGCTGCCGGAAGCGGTGGTCTTGGAACAGTGCCTTGGGGATGCGGAAGTAGGAGAACAACTCGCCCGACTGACCATAGAAGTAGTCCAGCGTCATTTGGTGTGTCCTCGGATTTTCAACTGTGAGTGCTTGTTCATGTGGAAAACCTCCTCCCTGATTTCTGCAAAAGAAAAAGCTCACCTTCAATTTTGAAAGTGAGCTATGTAAAAGCAAAACGGTAACAGTAAGTGTCGAGTTTCGTACCCAAAAATTCTTGGGTACGGTTCTGGGTACAAAGAGCCGTTTTAGAGACTAAAAGACACCAAAAGTTACGTCAAAGTACACAAAGGCACTTTCATAGAATTATCAGATAGTCACAAGATTTCACAAGAAAAACGGGATTTCAAAATTAGCGACGTTCTCATAACCGCTTGGTCCCGGGTTCAAGTCCTGGCTGGCCCACCAAAAAAGCACGAGATTTTGCTCTCGTGCTTTTCTTTTTGCATGAATAGGCGCTTTACTTGTACAATTCTTTGCTCATCTGTTTCCGAATCTCATCACGTCGTCTGTCGTAGACCTGCGTGTAGATTGCAAGGGTCGTGCTGGGCTGAGCGCGTCCGGCTTCTGCGGCCACCGTTGCCACACCGATATTGGGATTAGACAACAGAATGCTGACGAAGGCGTGCCGGAACATATGCGGATGGATTTTTTCGATTAGGGGTACATATCACAGAGCACATGATACGCTGGCCGTTTTTGTTTGCCCCCATTGCGGCAGATCCTGCTTTCTGCCGCAAATTGCATCAGATCCCGCCGTTTGCTCAATGAGTATTTCCCGCCGTCCCGTTATACTGGGAGGGAAATGGAATTAAACGATGGAGGAACAGATCATGAAATACGGTGTCATCGATGTGGGTGGCGGCCTGCGGGGCATTTACGGCGCTGGCGTGCTGGACCGCTGCCTGGAGGAGGACCTCCGCTTCGATCTCTGCATCGGCGTTTCGGCGGGCAGCGCCAATATGACGTCCTATCTGGCAGGCCAGCATGGGCGGAACAAGCCCTTTTACGATGAATACTCCTTCCGCAGGGAGTACATGAGCGTGCACAACCTCATCCGCAAGCACTCCTATCTCGATCTGGGCTATGTCTACGGCACCCTCAGCAATGCAGGCGGCGAGAATCCGCTGGATTACGCGGCGCTTGCCCGCAGCCCGGCAGAGCTCTGCGTGGTGGCCGCTAATGCACAGAACGGCGAGGCGCAGTATTTCACCAAGGCAGACCTCCACCCGGACGACTACCGCGTCCTCATGGCGTCCTGCTGCATCCCGGTCATCGACCAGCCCTGCGTCATCGACGGCGTGCCTTATTTTGATGGCGGCCTGGCCGACCCCGTCCCGCTGGAATGGGCCTTTGCCCACGGCTGCGACCGGGTGGCTCTCATCCTGACCAAGCCCATCGGGCTGGTGAGTAGTGATGCCCGGGACAAGCATCTGGCACACCTGCTGCAGTCGCATTACCCCGCTGCAGCCGAGGGGCTGCGCCGCCGGGCATGGCGGTACAACACGGCTGTCCAGCGGGCGCGGGAGCTGGAGCGACAGGGCCTTGTCTGCATCATCGCCCCGGACAGCACCGAGGGAATGTCCACCCTGACCAAGAACCGCGCCTGCCTTGAAAAAATGTACGCCAAAGGCAAACAGGACGCCGAAGCGCTGGTGCGGTGGATGCAAAACACCAAACAAGATGAATCGGTGGGCACCTAGAGATGAACCCCGTTCACTTCCCTTGACAATATCCGCCCCGGACATTATAAGATGATGTGTACATACAGACAACGGAGCCTGGAGCGGTATCGCTCTGGGCTTTTTGCATTTTGTTGTTCTGCTGCGGACAGATAGAGGGGGTCCGCAGCAGAGGAGTAGAAAACCTCCTTCCCGATTTCTGCAAAAGAAAAAGCTCACCTTCAATTTTAGAAAGTGAGCCATGTAAAGCCAAAATGGTAACAGTAAGTGTCGAGTTTCGTAGGTGAAAATTTTCACCTACAAAGAGCCGTTTTAGAGACAAAAAGATACCAAAAGTTACGTCAAAGTACACAAAGGCACTTTTATGGAATTATCAAATAGCCATAAAATTTCACAAGAAAAACGGGATTTCAAAATTAGCGACGTTCTCATAACCGCTTGGTCCCGGGTTCAAGTCCTGGCTGGCCCATAACAAAAAAGAGCACCCATCGGGGTGCTCTTTTTTGTTGCCAGTCAGGACTTGAACAAGGCGGCGACGCGAAGCGACGCAAGTAAAGCCCCGGTGGGGCTTTACTTAGCCTGCGGGTCCCAGCGCATAGGAATGTCAAATGGTGTCGGATGCCGTTCTGAGGGCCAGCCAGGACTTGAACTCAAAACTTATAAAGTTCTCATTGCGGAATCCCTGCTCCCATGATATGATTAAACCAGCTTGGAGGAGGATATCATGCAGAATACAAATAACGAACTCGTGTCCGTCATTGTTCCGGTATATAAAGTAGAGCCCTATTTGGACCGGTGTGTCGCCAGCATTCTGGCCCAGACATATCCGAACCTTGAGGTGATCCTGGTCGATGATGGTTCTCCCGATAACTGCCCTGCACTCTGTGATGCATGGGCACAGCGGGACGCACGCATCAGGGTCATCCATAAGAAAAACGGTGGCCTATCCGATGCCCGGAATGTGGGACTGGATGCGGCATCCGGTGCGTACATCTCCTTTGTTGACAGCGATGATTACATTGCAGAAAATTTCATCGAGACCCTTTATGATCTGCTCCATGAGTACCACACTGATATTTCTGCCGTCCATTGGAAACTCGTCTATGCTGACGCGCCGGAGGTCCCTGCTCCGCTTTCTTCCCGAAACGTTACGCTCTTTCAAGGTGCTGATGCCATCCGGGAGCTTTTTACGGAGGATACCTACGCATGTTATGCATGGAATAAATTATGCAAACGGGAACTGTTTGACACCATCCGGTTTCCGGTCGGTCGCGTTATGGAAGATCTTGGCATTGCATACAAGATCCTGTTCGACGCAGGGCAGATCGTGTACTCGGACGAACCCCTGTATTACTATTATCAGCGCGATGGCAGCACTCTCCATACAGACTGTATAAAGTTCTTTCAGGACAGGCTTGCGATGGTCACAGAGCGTTATCTGTTTCTTGAAAAGCGGTACCCCGACATGCTGGAAAACGATGCCTATTTTGTGGATATGGCCCTGAATGATTACCCGATCCTCTATCGTTCTGCCTTAGACCCTGAATCGGATCAGCTCATCCGCCATGCCTACCAAAAGAGCCGTTCCATTTTGTCCTTCTACAATAAAATGCGCTTTGCCTTTTTCAGCCGGAGCAAAGCCCTGTACTACTTTATCGAACGCCGCAACCGCAACCTTGCCCGCTACGATAACTGCTGAATCTCCTGCATTCCATTCCTTTCTGCGTAATTATAATAAAACAAAGAAGGAGCGTTTCCACGCGGGAACGCTCCTTCTTTGTTTACTATCATTTACACCATTTTGCAAACTCTTCGTCGGTGCACTTGACATAGTGGCTGCCGCTCACATGGTGATCGGTGCCCTTGTTGTAATCGATGCCGGAAGTGGCGTAGTCGTAGGTCTCAGCCACGCGGCGTTTTTCCACCACCGGGTTCGGCAGCGGGATGGCCGACAGCAGGCTGCGGGTGTAGGGGTGGATGGGATTCTCGAAGATCTCTTCGGTCGTACCCGTCTCCAGCAGGTGGCCCAGATGCAGCACTCCGATGCGGTCCGAGATGTACTTGACCATGGAAAGGTCATGCGCAATGAACAGGTAGGCCGTGCCGGTCTCCTGCTGGATATCCTTCATCAGGTTGACCACCTGCGCCTGAATGGACACGTCCAGCGCCGAGATGCACTCATCTGCGATGATGAGCTTGGGGTTCATAATGAGGGCGCGGGCAATGCCCACGCGCTGGCGCTGGCCGCCAGAGAACTGGTGGGGATAGCGCTCGGCATGTTCGGGCGCAAGGCCCACCTTGGCCAGAATTTTCTCCACCTTTTCGCGGCGCTCTTCGCGGGTCTTGTACATGTGGTGGATGTCCAGACCCTCGCCGATGATATCCTCCACCTTCTTGCGGGGGTTCAGGGACGCCATGGGGTCCTGAAAGATCATCTGCATCTGGGTGCGCAGCGTATCGTTCTGCACGCGGCTCAGCCTGCCGCTGATATCATGCCCATCAAAGGTGATCTTGCCGGCAGTGGGGTCATACAGGCGGATGACGCTGCGGCCGATGGTGGACTTGCCGGAACCGGACTCGCCCACCAGACCATAGGTCTCGCCGGGATAGATCTCAAAGCTGACATTGTCCACAGCCTTGACGGTATAGCTCTTGCTCACGCGGAAATACTGCTTCAGGCCCTCGACCTTCAGCAGCGGAGCAGCATTCTGTCCTGCCATTTATTCCGCCTCCTTGATCTTTTCTGCCTCGGCACGCATGCGGGCAATGCGCTGAGCAAGCTCAGGCGGCATGTCCACCTTGGGTGCGCGGGG
This sequence comes from Faecalibacterium sp. BIOML-A1, assembly GCF_009679715.1. Classification (NCBI taxonomy): domain Bacteria; kingdom Bacillati; phylum Bacillota; class Clostridia; order Eubacteriales; family Oscillospiraceae; genus Faecalibacterium; species Faecalibacterium sp. BIOML-A1. The sequence continues at coordinate 77,091 of NZ_WKZJ01000012.1, read as the reverse complement.
GTCCAGCAGCCATGTAGCTGCATAGTGGGTGTCGCTGATCTTGAACATGGGCGGGTCCACTTCGTCGTCGATGTTCAGGGCAAAGTGGTTGCGCGGCGCAAAGGCATCGCCCTGCTTCTCATGCAGCAGGTTCGGCGGCGAACCCGGAATGGTGTACAGACGGTCGTCTGCGGTGTCCAGATCGGGCATGGCGGAAAGCAGGCCCCACGTGTAGGGGTGGCGCGGCTCGTAGAAGATCTCGTCGATGGTGCCGGTCTCCACGATCTTGCCTGCGTACATCACGTCCACATAATCGGCCACCTTTGCCACAACGCCCAGATCATGGGTGATGTAAATGACCGAGATGCCGCGCTCACGCTGGATGCTGCGGATCAGCTCCAGGATCTTGGCCTGAATGGTCACATCCAGTGCCGTGGTGGGCTCGTCACAGATCAGCAGGTCGGGGTCGCAGGCCAGTGCAATGGCAATGACCACGCGCTGGCGCATACCGCCGGACAGCTGGTGCGGGTAGCTCTTCATGCGCTTTTCGGCATCGGTGATGCCCACCTCTTCCAGCAGCTGCACAGCCTTTTTGTAGGCGGCATCCTTGGGCATCTTGTAGTGCCACAGCATGCCCTCCATGATCTGCTTGCCGATGGGCATGGTGGGGTCAAGGCTTGTCATGGGGTCCTGGAACACCATGGCGATGCGCTTGCCGTTGATGTGGCGGCGGATCCACTTTTTGTCCTTCTGCAGCAGATCCACCGTCTCGGGGCTGCCGTCGGCGTGATGGTAGCTGAACTGGATGGAACCGCTGTTCACAATGGCGTTCTGTGCCAGAATGCCCATGGCGGCCTTCATGGTAACGGACTTGCCGGAGCCAGATTCGCCCACCAGCGCCACCGTTTCGCCCTTGTACAGGTCGATGTTCACGCCGCGGATGGCGTGCACCGGGCCTGCGGTGGTCTTAAAGGTGATATCAAGGTCTCGCACCGACAAGACCTGTTCTTTTTTCTTTTCAGGCATGGGGTGTTCCTCCTTACATACTCTTCATCTTGGGGTCCAGCGCCTCGCGCAGGCCGTCGGCCACGAGGTTGAAGCTCATCATCAGCAGGCTCATGACCACCATCGGCGGGATGATCTGATAAGGATGGGTGGTGAAGCTGTTGTACAGCTCGCTGATCAGAGAACCCAGCGAGCACTGCGGCACCGGGATGCCCAGACCCACAAAGGACAGGAATGCCTCGGTGAAGATGGCGGTGGGGATGCTGAACATGACCTGCGTGATGATGGGTCCGATGATGTTGGGCAGCACTTCCTTGAAGATGATGAAGAAGCTGCCTGCGCCCAGCGTGCGGGAAGCCAGCACGAACTCCTGATCCTTCAGCTTGAGCATCTCAGCGCGGGCAATGCGGCTCATGCCCACCCACTCGGTGAGCATCAGAGCAAAGATAATGGTGATCATGCCGGGCTTGAGCACCAGCAGAAGCAGCGTGACGATCACCAGACGGGGGATGCCGTTGGCAACTTCCAGGAAACGCTGCATCATCATATCCACCTTGCCGCCAAAGTAGCCGGAGATCAGGCCGTAGCTCATGCCGATGACCATATCGATGATGGCGGCGGCAACCGCGATGATCAGGGACACGCGGGCACCCTCCCAGGTACGGGTCCAGATATCGCGGCCATAGGTGTCGCTGCCGAACCAGTAGTAGACATCCTCCTTGCCCTTTTCCACATAGGCATTCACTGTCTTGGAACCGGTGGTGGTGCTCATTTTCTCGTCACCGTTGAAGATGCCGAAGTTCTCCAGCACCTGCACGCGGGGCGCAAAGTTTTTCTGGCTCAGCTCCTGACCGGAGTAGGTATACTCGTTCATGCCGGGGCCAAATGCCGCCAGCAGCACGATAAAGACAACGAGGATCAGGCCGAGCACCGCGCTCTTTTTGCGGAAGAAGCGCACCCGCACATCCTTCCAGAAGCTCTGTGCGGCAAAGTTCGAGTCCATTGCGATCTCTGCGTCGTTATGCTTGAGCGCAAAGTCCTTCTCGTTGAAGGTATGCTCGGAATACATGGTATCCACAGCGCTGACAATGGCATCAGCCGTGGCTTCGCCGCCCAGGTGAATCGCTTTTTCTGCCATATCAGTCGTCCCCCTTTGCCAAGCGGATGCGCGGGTCGATGATGCCGTACAGCAGGTCAACGACCAGCATGATGCCAATGTACATGGCACTGTAGATGAAGCTCAGGCTGATGACCACATTGTAGTCGTTGGACTGGATGGCCGTCACCAGCAGGCTGCCCACACCGGGAATGGCGAAGATCTTCTCCACCACCAGCGAGCCGGTCATCAGGTCCACGATCAGCGGGGCCAGCACGGTGATAATGGGGATCAGCGCGTTGCGCAGCGCGTGGCGGAAGATCAGCGCCGGGCCGGAAATGCCCTTGCTCTCGGCCAGCAGCATATAATCGGAGTCCAGAACTTCGATCATTTCACTGCGGGTAAAGCGGGCAATGGAAGCCATGGTGAACATGGACAGCGAGATGCTGGGCAGCACACTGGAGCCGAACACATCCTTTGCGGAGAACAGCATGGGGAACCACTTGAGCTTGAAGCCAAAGGTATAGCTCAGGGCCAGTGCGATCACGTAAGACGGCACCGACACGCCGATGACCGAGATAATGGTGGCCAGAGTGTCGAAGATGGTGTCCCGCTTGAGGGCTGCAATGATGCCGAGCACAAGGCCCACGATGGCACCCAGTGTGACAGCCATGCCGCCCACACGGATGGAAATGGGCAGACGGGACTGGATCAGCTGGGAGATGGGCGTGTTCTTGGAGATATTGTAGCTTACGCCGAAGTCACCGCGCAGCATGTTGGTCACATAGCGGAAGAACTGTACATAGATGGGCTGATCCAGACCGTACTTTGCGTACAGGGATGCGCGCATTTCCGGCGTCAGCTTTTCATCGTTGAAGGGCGAACCGGGCATCAGCTGCATGAGGATGAACAACACCAGCAGGATGGCCAGCAGCGTAAACAACGAAGTAATGATACGCTTGAGCGTGTATTTTTTCACGTTGGGTAGACCCCCTTAAAGTTTCTTCTCCGCCCCGCACGGGGCAGAACTGCTCCCGCCTGCCGCGGTCAGCCGTGCGCTGCACGCGGACAGTGCAAAAGCCAAAAAGTCGCACAGCGGCATTTTCGCTGCCACTGTGCGGCATTTCAGTTCTCGATCAGGATCAGACGCTCTTCTTTGCGTCCTTGTAGACGCGGTTCAGAGCAACCGGGTGGAAGTCCACGCCGGTCACGGCAGAAGAGATCATCTCGGCGTTGCACTGACCATACAGCGGGAAGATGGCGGCCTGCTCCAGCACGATGGACTCAGCGTCATACATGGCTTCCCAGCGGCCCTCGGGATCGGTGCACAGATCACCGGTGGTGCACTCTGCGATGATGGCATCGTAGTCAGCATCGCTCCACAGACCGTAGTTGTTGGAGTTGCCGGTGACCCACATGCCCAGATAGGTCATGGGATCGGCGTAGTCGGGGCCCCAGCGGGTCAGGCCGATCTCAAAGTTGCCGTCCTGCATATCCTGCACGCGCTGCTTCTTGGGCTCTACCTTCAGCTCCAGAGTAAAGCCGGGCAGAGTGGTCTGCAGCTGCTCCTGAACGACCTGAGCGACCTTCTGAGGAGCATCGTCGGCATCGACGACCATGGTGAAGGAGAAGGAATCCTTGCCCAGCTCAGCCTTGGCCTGCTCGTAGTACTCTGCAGCCTTGTCGGGATCGTATGCGCAGAACTCTGCAAACTTGGTCTGGTCGGCGCTGAAATCGCTGCCATCCGGGCCGGTGGCGAACTGTGCGGGCACTGCGGTGTAGGCGGGAGAAGAGCCGTCCTTCAGCACGTCATTGGTGATGGAATCACGATCCAGTGCAAAGGTGATGGCACGGCGCAGGTTCAGGTTTGCCAGCTCCGGCACAGCGTCCATGTTGGGGCTGATGTACCACAGGTAGCCAGCACCCACGCTGGTGAACTCGGGGTCGTCCTTGACCTGCTCGACCTGCTCGCCGTTCAGCAGGGTGATATCCAGATCGCCGTTCTGATAGCTCATCAGAGCCTGCTGGCTGTCCTTGATGACCTGATAGTTCAGGCCGTCCAGAGCAATGCGGTCAGCATCGTAATAGTCGGCGTTCTTCACCAGCTCAAAAGCGGTGGCGGCCGGCTCATAGCTGGTCATCACGAATGCACCGTTGGACAGCACGGTGTCTGCGCTGGTGCCGTAGGTATCGCCGCAGCTCTCAAAGAACTTCTGGTTCATGGGGTAGAAGGTGGGGAAGTACATCAGGCTCAGGAAGTAGCTGACCGGAACGTTCAGCTCCACCTTCAGGGTCTTGTCGTCCACTGCGGTGATGCCCAGATCGGTGACGGGCTTGCTGCCTGCAATGATCTCGGCGGCGTTGACCACCTGACCGATATCGCTCAGCATGTAGGCATACTCGGAAGCGTTTGCGGGGTCAACAGCACGCTGCCAGCCAAACACGAAGTCTGCTGCGGTAACGGCATCGCCATTGGACCACTTTGCATCCTTCAGGTGGAAGGTGTAGGTCTTGCCGTCCTCGCTCAGCTCATAGCTCTCTGCCAGAGCCTCCACGGCTGCACCGTTCGCATCCATCTGCATCAGGCCGTCGGTGTAGTTGGCGATGACCTCAAAGGAGGTGCCGTCGGTAGCCAGCTGGGGGTCCAGAGACTGGACTTCGGTCTCCAGCATGACGTTCAGCACACCGCCCTCAGCAGAGGCGGCTGCACCAGAAGCAGCGGTGGAGCCGGAAGCAGCGGTGCTGGAAGAGCCGCCGCAGGCAGTCAGAGCCAGTGCAGCAGCCGATACGCCTGCAGCAGCCAGGAAGCTGCGGCGAGAAATACGACGATCGAATTTCATATTTTTTCCCTCTCTCTTACCTCAATGCTTTATTGAGGTAAAGCATTGAATGGTGAAAAATGCACAAAGGCTTTTTGCTCCTTCTCTGGAGCGCTGCACACCTTTGTGCGATATCCGCATTATACGCTGTTCCGCCTGAAAAGGAAAGGCTTCCGGCTGTTTTTCTGTGCTTTGACCAATGGTCAGCAAAAATTTTGTTTTTGTTTTTGTGCAGTTTTGAAGATATACTGTAGTTGCTCGAAATACAGTTTCGCGAAAACATGAGTTTTTTGTGTTTTTCGGGGAAACAGATGAAGAGATTTCACCTGCGTATTTTCATTTTTTGTGCATAAGTCGTACTTTCAGCCTGTTTTTTGTGCACATACCAGACACAAAAAATCCCTGCTGAAAACGCACCGTTCTCAGCAGGGAAACACCGTTTTTTCGGTTTTTAGGCAAACATAGCCACTACGTAAGTCTCGCCGCCGTATTCAATGAACACCGCGCCCATCTGTTTGCAGCCTGCCGCATAGCTGCGCAGTGCGCTGCCCGCCTCGCTCAGCGGCGGAGCATACAGGTAGCCGGTAAAGCCCCATTCGTTGTTCATTGCAAGGCCGATCACCACGCCTCTGGGCAGGAACAGAAAGCTGGTGGAATGATCGATAAAATCGTACACATTCGTATCCAGCATGGCACCGGAGCCGGTGGTCATGGGCACCTTGCGTGTCAGCAGGCCGGACTGGGTGGTCAGCTGGGTAGAGTCCTCCACCAGCCAGTCTGCCAGACGGCTGGCTGCATCTTCCAGATCGGTATTATAGGTCAGGCTGGGGTCTACCTCTTTCATCAGGGCCTTGGCCTGTTCTGTATCCTTCTGCACCGTGCCGCCCATCAGTGCACTGCATCCGGTCAGCACCGCCAGTGCCAGTGCACCCGCCAGCAGGCAAGCCAGCCATTTTCTTGCATGTTTCATATAGTGGTTCTCCCCTTTCGGTCTGTTTTTCTCCATGATACCTTTTTTGCCGCCGGATTACAAGCAGAAAAAAAGCTGCTGTGCATCTGCACGGCAGCTTTTTGGGCAAAACTTTATTTTGCGTACTCCACAGCGCGGCTCTCGCGGATCACATTGACCTTGATCTGGCCGGGGTAATCCAGCGTGTCCTCGATCTTCTTGGCAATGGAGCGTGCCAGCAGGATCACCTGATCGTCGCTGATGACATCGGGCTTGACCATGATGCGCACTTCGCGGCCTGCCTGCACGGCAAAGGCCTGCTCCACACCCTCAAAGCTGGAAGAGATCTCCTCCAGATTTTCCAGACGCTTGACGTAGCTTTCCACGTTCTCGCGGCGGGCACCCGGGCGTGCAGCGCTGATGGCATCGGCAGCCTGAATGATGAAGGCCAGCGGTGTCTTGGGCTCCACATCGCCGTGGTGAGCCTCAATGGCATGGATGATCTGGGTGTTTTCCTTGTACTTGCGGCAGATATCCACACCGATCTGCACATGGCTGCCCTCGATCTCGTGGTCCAGTGCCTTGCCGATATCATGCAGCAGACCGGCACGGCGTGCCATGGTCACGTTCACACCCATCTCGCCTGCCAGCAGGCCGGCCACCCATGCCACCTCCATGCTGTGGGTCAGGGCGTTCTGGCCAAAGCTGGTGCGGTACTTCAACCGGCCGATCAGCTTGATCAGGTCCGGGTGCAGGCCATGGATGCCCAGCTCCATCACGGCACGCTCGCCCTCGCGCTTCATCTGCAGCTCCAGCTCGTGGCGGCACTTTTCCACCGTCTCCTCGATGCGGGCGGGGTGGATGCGGCCATCACCGATCAGGCGTTCCAGCGTCATGCGGGCCACCTCGCGGCGGGTCTGGTCGAAGGAGGACAGGGTGATGGCCTCCGGGGTATCGTCGATGATCAGGTCCACGCCGGTCGCGGTCTCCAGAGCGCGGATGTTGCGGCCCTCGCGGCCGATGATGCGGCCCTTCATTTCGTCGCTGGGCAGCGGCACCACGCTGACGGTGGTCTCGCTGCAGTGGTCGGCAGCGCAGCGGCTGACGGCCTGACCGATCAGGTTGCGTGCGATGTTGTCGCAGTTTTCCTTCAGGTCGGTCTCGTAGGCGGCAACGCGCACGGCCTTTTCGTGGGTCAGCTCCTCGTCCACCTTGTGCAGCAGCACTTCGCGGGCGTCCTCCTGACTCAGACCGGCCAGCGTTTCCAGACGCTCCATCTCCTTGGCGCGCAGGGCCTCGATCTCGGCCAGACGCTCCTCGGCCTCAGCGGCGCGCTTTTTCAGCTCCTCTTCCTTCTTTTCCAGTACCTCGGTCTTGCGGTCGAGGGCGGTTTCCTTCTGGTCGATGCGGTTCTCCTGACGGCTGATCTCCGCACGGCGCTGTTTGATCTCCTTATCGGCTTCTGCCTTCTGGGCATCCACCTCGGCCTTCAGCTTGAAGGCCTCGTCCTTTGCTTCCAGAACCGCTTCCTTGCGTTTCTGTTCTGCGGTCTTGATCGCTTCGTTCACCAGACGGGTGGCCTCGGCTTCCGCGCTGCCGATCTGAGCTTCGGCGGTCTTTTTACGGTTGTTGTAACCAATAAAATAGCCTGCACCGATGCCCGCAGCAAGCGCGACGATCAAGATCACGATCCAGATGATCGTGGACATCGCATTTCACTCTCCTTTGTTAAAATTCAAAATTCTGAATCATAAGCAGGAGACGCTGTAGGGCAGGTGTAGGCTGCAAACATTTTTTATAAGTGAGCTTTCAATGCAAAAAGTGGCAACAAGACCACACGCACGGCCAATGCCGCACGAACAGGCTGCAAGCTTTTCTATCTACAGTTCTATCTTATATAAAAACAGGCAGGCTCTGCCTGTAAGGGACACGGGTCACGGGAACGACCTGCACACAGCGTCTTTTATTCCATACTACTAATTATAGTACGAAACAATTGCCCGCTTGTCAAGAGGAAAACCCTGCCCCGCAGAACATTTTGTGCAGAAAACAGGGACAGTATCCGCACCGGATGCCGTCCCCGTTCCCGTTTATTCCAGATACATCCTGCGCAGCCGCATCAGGCGCGCAGGGGTCAGGCCGTATTCGGCTTCCAGATAGTTCTCGGCGCTGCCGTATTTTGCGCGGATGGTGCGCAGCACAAAGGGTGCGGCTGCCGGGTCCACGCCCGCCTTGCGGTAATAGCGCATCCGGCAGGCCGGGTTTGCCGCGATCTCTTCGGCGTGCTCCGCCAGCACTGCGTCGATCTCAGCCTTGCGGCAGAGGTTCGTGCGCTCATAGTCCGCACAGATCGTCTCATCCGAAGCGCCCAGTGCCAGCAGAATGAGCATGGCCGCCACGCCGGTGCGGTCCTTGCCGGCCGAGCAGTGGAACAGGATGGGGGTCTCGCCTGCTTCCAGCGCACGGAACAGCTCCTTGAACGCCTTGTTGCCAAACAGCATCCGCTCGTACATAGCCTGCACGAAGGTGCTGCCGTCGGCGCTTTCTTCATAGCCCTTCATCAGGGTGGCGATATCATCCGGCGCAAAGGAGATCTCGTGGCCGTCCTCGGCGCACAGGCCGCAGATCTGCACCAGACGTGCACCGTCCGGTACGTAGTCCGGTTCTTTCTGCACTTCCCCGCTGCTGCGCAGATCAAGAATCAGGCGCAGGCCCAGCGCGTCCAGCTTCGCGCGGTCGGCTTCACCGGTGAGCTTGCAGGTAGGGATGCCGCGCCAGATCTGGCCCCACTTGATATGCTTGCCCTCGTCGGCTTCGTAACCGCCCAGCTCCCGGAAGTTGGTGCCGCCGGCAAAATCCAGCTGGGTGCCGGGCACCGGGTGGGCCGGTGCAGCCTTTGCCGCAGCGCTGGACAGCACCGGGAAATTGTAGAACGGCTTTGCGGGCCGTCCGCGGCGGGGCGGCAGGCTGGCCGAACCGCCCAGCACCTCCATCAGGTAGCTGCGCAGCAGGTCGATGTAGGCAGAGGAATGATCCCGCCGCTGCACCAGTGAGACGCACAGCGGGGGCAGATCTTCCAGCAGCACATCCCGCACACGGTCCAGTTCCCGTCTGGCTCCCGGTTCATAGCGGGTCAGACAGGTGCAAAGCTGCTCCTGCACAAGATAATAGGCCTGATAAAAGCTGGGGCCGATCTCCGCATTCGGCGCAAAGCCCAACCGGGCGCAGGCCGACCACAGCGGGCTGAACAGATCCTGCCGCAAGCTGGGCAGCAGCACCCGCTGACCGCGCAGCTCTGCCAGCGGGATGCTCTCCTTATCCCAGAACGCGTGCCCCCGAGGCACCAGCAGGCAGGCAGGGTCTGCCCGCAGGGTGGTGCGGGCCAGTACCGGCGCAGCGCAGCCCAGATCGATGACCAGACCCGCGTCCAGCTCCCCCTGCTCCACATCGTCCGCCACCGCATCGTTGTCCATCATGCGGAAGCGCATCTCCACATGGGGATACTGCTGGCGGAACTTGTCTAGCTGGGTCTCCAATCCGGGCAGGTAGTCCGGCACCAGCGACACGCTGATGCCGATGCGCACCGGCTGCGCCGACTGGATCTCGGCCCGCAGGGATGCCTGCATCTGCTGGAACTGCTCCACTACCGGCGCGGCATGGCGCTGCAGGCTCATGCCGCGGTCGGTAAGGGTGAGCTTGTGGTGGGCGCTGAGGAACAGCGGCCCGCACAGCTCGGCTTCCAGTGCAGAGATGCTCTGCCGCAGTGCCTGCCGTGACAAAAACAGCCGCTGTGCCGCGCGGCTGTAATTCATTTCATCGCACAATACCAGAAAGTAGTGCAGCTGGCGGATATCCATGGTTTCCTCCCTGAGAAAAGTATCGTATAAAGAATACCGCCTTTTTACGCGATTGTAAAGCCGTTGGCAGCAAAAAACTGCCGCACGGCATTGCACCGTGCGGCAGTCAGAGCGTGGAACGATCAGATCAGGCTCAGAGCTTCCTCGTCGCCCACCAGCGTGAAGTCCGGATGCATCTGCAGGATGCTTGCGGGCACCTCCGGAGTGACGGGACCGAAGAATGCCTTCTTGACGATCTCGGCCTTGCCTGCGCCGTTTGCCACCATGAGCACCTTGCGTGCCTGCATGATAGTCTTGATGCCCATGGTATAAGCCTGCTTGGGCACCAGATCCACATTGCCGTCAAAGAAGCGCTTGTTTGCCTCAATGGTCTCGGCGGTCAGGTTCACACAGTGGGTCTCCAGCTCAAAGGCTTCGCCCGGCTCATTGAAGCCGATGTGGCCGTCGTGGCCGATGCCCAGCAGCTGCAGGTCGATACCACCCACAGCGTGGATGATCTGGTTGTACTTTGCGCAGGCATCCTCTGCATCGGGGTTGGTGCCGTCCGGCAGGTTGATCTTTGCAGGGTCGATGTTCACCTTGTCGAACAGGTTGCGGTGCATGAAGCTCCAGTAGCTTTCCGGGTGCTCCTTGGGCAGGCCGCGGTACTCGTCCAGATTGACGGTGGTCACCTCAGAAAAATCGATGTCGCCCTTGTTGTACCAGTCCACCAGCTGTGCATACGCGCCCACGGGGGTGCCGCCGGTCGCCAGACCCAGCACGCAGTTGGGCTTCATAATGACCTGTGCCGAAATGATATTGGCTGCCTTGCGGGACATATCCGCATAATCTTTTGCACGAATGATCTTCATTACAAACGACCTCACTTATCATCTTTTTTGCCGCTCTGCACGGGCTGCGCAGAGTACTTCTGCGTTTAGTTTATCACATTTCGCAGACAAGCGCCAGTCATCCCGGCCATCTTTTCGGTGTGTTTGCACAAAAAGATGCAAAGCCCCGCCGTTTGGGCCGGCATTTCCGGTCACGAACGCGCAAAAACGCCGCCGAGCGTTTCCACACCGGCGGCGCTGCATGTTGAAAGATCAGTTCCCGCTGCACAGGCCGCAGGCGGCACAGGCGGCGGGGGTGGCGGCACAGCCGCCAAGGGCGGTCTCGCGCAGCTCGGCGGGCAGGCGCTTGCCCACGGCGTACATGGCGTCCAGCATCTGGTCGAAGGGGATCAGCTGGCGGATGCCGCTCAGGGACAGTTCTGCTGCAATGAGGGCGTTGGCCACACCGGCAGCGTTGCGGTTCTGGCAGGGGTACTCCACCAGCCCGCCTACGGGGTCGCACACAAGGCCCAGCATGTTCATCAGCACGGTGGAAGCTGCATCCAGACACTGCTGCGGGTTGCCGCCCATCAGCTCCACGGCGGCAGAAGCAGCCATGGCAGACGCAATGCCCACCTCGGCCTGACAGCCGCCCACGGCACCGGCCACGGTGGCGTTGCGCATGGCAAGATAGCCCACGGCACCGGCGTTGAACAGGGCATCCACGATGCGCTGGTCGGAGATGCGGTAGCACTCCTGCAGGGCCAGCATCATGCCCGGCACCACGCCTGCAGAGCCTGCAGTGGGTGCAGCCACGATCAGGCCCATGGAAGCGTTCACTTCCAGCACGGCCATGGCGTAGGTCATGGCCTTCTGCAGCACATCGCCGCAGATGTTTTTCTTCTTATTATAATGTGTCTCCAGCTTTTTGGCCTCGCCGCCGATCAGGCCGCCCATGGATTTGATGGGCTTTTTCAGCGGCTGGGTGGCAGAAGCGTGCATGATCTCCCATGCCTTTGCCATGCGGTGATCCACAGCATCCCGGGGCGTTTCGCCCAGCAGGCATTCCCGCTGGCGCATCACTTCCGAAATGGGCAGTTGGTTTTCCTCACACAGGTCCAGCAGATCCTTGGCGGACTTGAAATCCATGTTCATCGCTCGTCCCTCCTTACGGCTGCACGACCATTACATCGTTGATGTTCGGGTTTGCCAGCAGCAGCTGATCCACACCCTCGGGCAGGCGCTCATCCGACTCCACGATGGTGTAAGCCGTGTGCCCCTTTTCCTCGCGGAACAGACGCATGAACGCGATGTTCACGCTGCGGTCGCTGAGGATCTTGGTGATGTGGGCCACCACGCCGGGCTTGTCCTTCTGCACCACGATGAGAGCATTGTACTCGCCGGTAAAGTCCACCTCCACGCCGTTGATCCGCACAATGCGCACCTTGCCGCCGCCAAGCGATTCACCGCGCACGGTCATCACCTGACCGGCCGCATTCTCCATGCGGATATCCACCGTGTTGGGGTGGATGTCGGTCTCCACCTCATTGGGGGTGAAGCTGTAGCCAAGGCCGCGGTCGGTGGCAATGGCAAAGGAATCCCGGATGCGGGTATCATCGGCCGAAAAGCCCATGATGCCGCCCAGCAGGGCACGGTCGGTACCGTGGCCGTGGTAGGTCTTGGCAAAGGAGCCGTAGAGGGTAAAGTCCGCCCGCTTCAGCGGCGGGGCGATCATCTTCTGTGCCAGAAAGGCGATGATCTCCGCGCCTGCGGTGTGGGAGCTGGAGGGGCCGATCATGTTCGGGCCCAGAACATCAAAAACACTGATAAATGCCATGGGGTGTCACTCCTGTCAGGTCAAGAACCGCGCCGCGCATCAGACGCTTGCGCTGCTCTTGTTGATGAACTTCTGGTAGATGGTCTCCACGATCACGCCGATGGCGTTGTCGCCGGAGACGTTGCAGGCAGTGCCGAAGGAATCCTGAGTGATGTACAGAGCCACCATGATGGCGCAGATGGGGCCATTGGGGTCACCGGCCTCAGCGCCAAAGATCATGTACAGGAAGGGCAGAGCGGTCATGATGGAGCCGCCGGGAGCACCGGGAGAAGCCACCATGGCAACGCCCAGCGTCATGATGAAGGGCACCACGGTAGCAAGGCTGATGGGCAGCTGGTTCATCAGGCAGACGGCAGTTGCGCAGGCGGTAATGGTGATCATGGAGCCTGCCATGTGGATGTTGGCGCACAGAGGCACCACGAAGTTGCGGATCTGCTCGCTCACGCCATCAGCCGCAGCGCACTGCAGGTTGACCGGGATGGTGGCTGCAGAGGACTGAGTGCCCAGAGCGGTGGTGTAGCCGGGGATCTGGTTGCGGATCATCTTGAAGGGGCTCTTGTGGCTCACAGCGCCTGCAACGCAGAACTGCAGGAAGATGCAGACCAGATGCATGATGATGACCACCAGGAACACCTTCCACAGGATGCCCAGAATGGCGTAGGTCTTGCCGGACTTGGTCATGTCGATGAAGGTACCGCAGACGTACAGGGGCAGCAGCGGGATGATGACGCTGTGCAGCACCTGATCGATGATGCCGGAGAAGTCCTTCATGCCATTATAAAGTGTATCACCGATGGTCTTGCCGCGCAAGGTGGACAGGCACAGGCCCAGCACGAAGGCCAGCACCACGGCAGACAGGGTGTCCAGCAGCGGAGGGATGGAGATGGAGATGTAGCTGGCCAGAGAGTTGTCAGCCGTGGCGGCGATCTGTTCCAGAGCGCCTTCGCTCATGAAGCTGGGGAACAGGCTTGCAGACACCAGATAGGATGCCGAGCCTGCGATCAGGGTGGAGCCGTAGGCCAGAGCCACCGTGATGAGCAGCAGCTTGCCTGCGCCGCTCTTCAGGTCGGCAATGCCCATGGTGACGTAGGCCACGATCATCAGCGGGATGATGAACTTCAGGAACGAGCTGAAGATGCTGGATGCCGTGACGACGACCCGGCAGAACCACACCGGGAAGAACTGGCCGATGATGATGCCCAGCACGATGGCGATGAGCAGCTTCGGCAGCAGTCCGAGCTTGAATTTTTTCTTTTCCATAAGAATAAAATCCTCCTTTTCCTATTCTGACCTTTGTGCGGCACCTGACAGCGCTCTCTCCGCCGCAGCCCGCACGGCCAGCCTTTCACGAAACGTCAAATTTTCACTTGACGTGTTGACACATTTAGTTTAACATAGACATATGCATGATTCAAATTCATAAAACTAAAGTTATGGTTTAAAAATCTTAATAGCAAAGGAGCTTCGCCATGGAAGTGCGCCAGCTGAACACCCTGATCCGTGCCGCCCAGTTCCAGAGCTTTTCCAAGGCAGCGGAAAGTCTGGGCTATTCCCAGTCTGCCGTTACCGTGCAGATCAAAGCGCTGGAAGAAGAGCTGGGTGTGCGCCTGTTCGACCGCATGGGCAAGCGGGTGATCCTGACCGCACAGGGTCAGTGCTTTCTGGAATACGCCAACAGCATTCTGGATACCATCCACAACGCCCGCCGCGCCCTGAGCGAGGATGCCGAGCTGGAGGGCTGCCTGCACATCGGCACGCTGGAATCCCTCTGCTTTTTCCGTCTGCCCGGCCTGATGCATCAGTTCCGGGTGGAACACCCCAAAGTCAGCCTTCGGGTCACTACCGGCTCCCCGGAAGAGCTGATCGAAAAGATGGAGCGCGGCGAGGTGGACCTCATCTGCATTCTGGACGAGCCCCGCTACTCCAACAGCTGGCACAAATGCAACGAGATCCCGGAGGAGGTGGTGTTCGTGGCTTCCCCGGACATCGACCTCGGCCACCCCGGCCCGTACCGGGTAGCAGAGCTTCTGGACAAGCCCTTCTTCCTCACCGAACGCAACGCCAACTACCGCCGCACCTTTGACCGGTTTCTGGCTTCCCGCCAGATCGAGCTGATCCCCAGCCTTGAGATCAGCGATACCTCCTTTATCATCAAGATGCTGGAGCGCTCCTCCGGCATTTCCCTGCTGCCGCGCTTCGCTGTGGCCGAGCCTGCGTCCAGAGGAGATCTGCGCATTCTGGAGGTGTCAGACTTCCGGCTGACCATGTACCGCCAGATGTTCTACCACAAGGATAAATGCTGCACCCGGGAAATGGACGCCTTCATCCAGCTGGCCTCCGGGCCGGACCTACCTCTTTTGTAAGGTGCAGCAGAAAGCAGCAGACCCCCGGACGGTAAACCGCCCGGGGGTCTGCTGTGCTGAGGAGATTGCAGGAATTTGCAAAGCATTGCGCAGACTGTGTACAGGCACAGCCCCGCAGATGAGGATGATTAAGCAAAGAAGGAGATGATGAGTGCTACCAGGAAGCCCACACCGCCAACCAGAGTTTCCATGATGGTCCAGGTCTTGAGGGTGGTCTTTTCGTCCATGCCCACAAGGCTCTTCACCAGCCAGAAGCCGGAGTCGTTAAAGTGGGAGCACACGGTGGAGCCGCCGGCGATGGCAGCGGTGACGCAGGCCAGATACAGCGGGCTGAGTTCGCTGATGCCGGGCATGGCGGAGATGATGCCTGCTGCCATGGTCATAGCCACGGTAGAGGAACCAACGGAGATGCGCACCAGAGCAGCCACGATGAAGGCCACCAGAACCAGCGGCAGGCTGGCGTTTGCCACGGCGTTGCCGATGACGTCGCCCAGACCGGAGTTCTGCAGCATGTAGCGCAGCACGCCGCCGCAGGCAGTGACCAGCAGGATCATGCCGGTGGGCTCAAGGGACTTGGTCATGATCTTTTCCAGCTGGGCATTGTTATAGCCGTGACGGGTGCCCAGCAGATACATAGCAGCGATGGTAGCCAGCAGCAGAGCCATGAAGGGCTCACCGAGGAAGGCCAGAACGGGCTGGATGCCAGCCAGAGCGGGCACCACTTTTGCCACAGAGTTTGCAATGATGAGGACCAGCGGGATCAGGATGATGCCCACAATGGTGCCGAACTTGGGCAGCTTGCTCTCGTCGATGTCTGCCTGCTGTGCAACGTGCTCGGGCACCTCGATCATATACTTCTTGCCGCAGATGGAGCCCCAGATGGGACCGGCAGCGATCATGGCGAAGATGCCGCAGAAGATGCCGATGAGGATGACCCAGCCCAGATCAACGCCCAGCATGCTGGCCACCAGAACGGGGCCCGGCGTGGGAGGGATGAAGGCGTGGCCGACAGCCAGACCGGCCAGCAGAGGGATGACATAGTACAGGACCGAGCGCTTGGTGCGCTTTGCCAGAGAGAAGGCCAGCGGGATCAGGATGATCAGACCGGCATCAAAGAACACCGGCATGGCCACCACCAGACCTGTGATACCCAGCGCCCATGCGGCTTTTTCGTCGCCGAACCTGCGCACCATGGTCACGGCCAGCGTCTGTGCGCCGCCGGATTCTTCCAGAATGGCACCGAACATGGAGCCAAGGCCCACCAGAAGAGCGATGCCCTTTAAGGTGTTGCCGATACCTTCGTTGACCGAGCCGATGATGTCAGACAGGGGCATACCGGCCATCAGGCCGATGCCCACCGCACCGATCAGGATGGAGATCATGGCGTGGACTTTGAACTTGATGATAAGGATGAGCAAAAGGATCAGGCCCGCCACCGCGGCGAACACGAGCCGTGCGGCGTCCGGGGTTGCAACAGCTGTCATAAACGTTTCCTCCATTTTTTGATGTTTTGTGTGCTTTGGGTCTTATTTCAGCGCCGTCCCCGCAGACGGACACCGGATTTCGATGGTTTTTATAGACGAAGCAATATCCGCTTTTTTGTTTTTGGCGTAGCTTTATCCAGACCGTTCAGCAAAACAACGCTGAACAGTTGATTTTTGTTTTTGGTTTTTATCGTAAACGAAGCGTTTTTACTCCATATATGCACCCTTCATGGGGCTGACGGCGTGCTGAGAGTAGAGCTTCAGCAGGCCCTTGGTGTACTTGGGAGCCTTGGGCTTCCAGTTGGCACGGCGCTGGGCAAGGATGGCCTCCATCTCTTCGGGGGTCTTTTCCTCACCGTTCACGCCCACGATGGCAAGCTGGCGGTTCGGCACATCGATGCGGATGAGATCGCCCTCTTCCACCAGAGCGATGGGGCCGCCCACAGCGGCCTCCGGGCTGACATGGCCGATGACCGGGCCGCGGCTTGCGCCGGAGAAGCGGCCGTCGGTGATGAGCGCCACGCTGGAAGCCAGCTTCGGGTCGGCGCAGATGGCCTCGCCGGTGTAGAACATCTCGGGCATGCCGCTGCCGCGGGGGCCTTCGTAACGGATGAAGATGGCATCTCCGGGCTGGACCTGCTTGTTCAGAACGGCGCTGATGCACTCTTCCTCGCTGTCAAAGGGCTTTGCGCGCAGGGTGGCGTGGAACATGTTCTTGGGGCAGGCGGTGTGCTTGATGACACTGCCCTCCGGGGCCAGATTGCCCTTCAGGATAGCGATGCTGCCGTCGGTGCCCTTGGCGTTGTCAAAGCTGTGGATGATGTCCTCGCGGGTGACTTTGATGCCCAGACCCTTGGTCTTTTCCTGCAGGATCTCGTCGCAGTGCTCGTAGAAGCCGTTCTTCTTCAGGTCTTCCAGGTTTTCGCCCAGCGTCTTGCCGGTGACAGTCATCACGTCCAGATGCAGCATGGACTTGATCTCTTCCATCACGCGGGGCACGCCGCCTGCATAGTAGAAGTACTGTGCGGGCCAGTCGCCGGAGGGACGGATGTTCAGCAGATAGTGTGCGCCGCGGTGCATCCGGTCAAAGGTGTCGGCATCGATCTCAAAGCCGAACTCGTGTGCAATGGCGGGCAGATGCATGGTGGCATTGGTGGAGCCGGAGATGGCGGCGTGCACCATGATGGCGTTTTCAAAGCTCTTCATGGTAACGATGTCCTTGGCCTTGATGCCCTCGGCCACCAGCTTCATCACCTGAACGCCGGCATCATAGGCAGCCTGCTTCAGCTCCGGGGCGGTGGCCGGCATCAGGGCGGTGCCCGGCAGCATCAGGCCCAATGCCTCGGCCATAATCTGCATGGTAGAAGCGGTGCCCATAAAGGAGCAGGCACCGCAGCTGGGGCAGGCGTTGTGCTTGTAGTAGTCCAGCTGCTCGTTGGGGATGACGCCCGTCTTTTCCCATGCGTCGAACTTGCCAATCTGTTCCAGCGTCAGCAGGTCGTTGATGGCGCAGGCGGGGTCGTTGACCACGTACTTCTTGGGCAGGGTGTGGGCTTCCATCACGCCGCCGGTGACCACGATGGCGCTCATATCCTTCAGGCGGCCAATGCTCATCAGCATGGCGGGCATGGACTTGTCGCAGCTGGCGATGAACACGCCGCCGTCGTACACGGTGGCGTTGGCCTGAGCTTCCACCAGATTCACGATGGCGTCACGGTGGGGCAGCGAGTAGTTGATGCCGTCGTGGCCCTGTGCGATACCGTCGCACATATCGGTTGCAAAATAGCGTGCAGCCTTGCCGCCGTGGGTGTTGACTGCCTGTACAGCCTCCTTCACGAACTGATCCAGATGGGCGCTGCCGGGGTGGCTGTCGCCAAAGGTGCTCTCCACCATGATCTGGGGCTTTGCAAGGTCGTCCACCTTCCAGCCCATGCCGATCTTCAGCGGATCGTTTTCCGGTGCCAGTTTACGCACTGCCTGAGAACGCAGTTCCATGATCGTACCTCCAAAATACTCTTTTTTCTGCTTTGCAAATCGTCCTTTTTGACTGTCGGACATCTTACATATTCATTTTAATCGAATCCCGCCTTGTTTGCAAGTTGTCGCAGTCAGAACCCACTTTATAACAATAACCAGCCCAGTTTTTCGTGCACATTGCTCTGAAATCTTGGATACATCATATAATCTAACCAGTTTTCCGACTTTTCTGTGTCATTCGTCTTAAAAAGTCATCAGACAACTTCAGGCATAAAAAGTCCCCGCACAGACCTTGCACTGTGCGGGGACGTAAAATGCAGCGGCGTCAGGTTTCCCATTCGCCGTCGTAAAGCTTTCGGATGCAGTTGCGGTTGAAGTTCAGGTGCATCACCATGGCAGACCGGGCGCCAATGGGGTCATGCCGGGCAATGGCTTCGGTGATCATGCGGTGGGTCAGGATGGTCTCCTCCGTCAGCTTTTTGTGGGTGACATTCACGAACATCATGACCGCCGTATCAATAATAGGGATGAGCTGCTCCACCACCATGTTCTTGCTGCTCTCTGCGATGCAGGTATGGAATGCGATGTCGTCCTCAATGTACAGATCACCGCTGTGGATCTTGCTCTCCACCCGGTCGCACAGGCGCTGGATGCGCTCGATGTCCTCGTCGGAAGCGTTCAGCGCTGCCATCTCGGCCATGCCCGGTTCCAGCAGCAGGCGCACATTGACAAGATCCAGTGCCAGCGCGTTCTTGTCCTGCACGCTGCGCAGGTTCAGCGGGTCCGAAAGGCCCTTGGCAGTCGTGACCACATAGGTGCCGGAGCCCCGCCGCACCTCCACGATGCCCTTGCTGGAAAGCAGCTTCACGGCTTCGCGCACCGTGCTGCGGCCCACACCGAATTTTTCGCCCAGTTCAAATTCATTGGGCAGCTTGGCTCCCGGCTCCAGCGGGGTATCCAGAATATAGTGGTAAATTTCGTCCTCCACCTGTTCGGCAAGGAGTTTGTTTTTCAGATGGGAAAATTCGCTCATGGTTGTTCCCTCCCCTGTTTTTTAATTTATTATAAGGCAGGGCAGCAGACAAAAGCAAGGGCTGTCCTCATTCACAGACAGCCCTTGCTTTTGGGTATTTTATTCGTTTGCGGCCTTTTCCAGCTCCGCTTCCTCTGCGGCGGCTTCGGCCTCCTCCTGCTTCTGGTACTCCAGGAAAGCCGACCACATGGGTTCGATGTCCTTGCCCTTCACCCGGCGGTCGAAGTAGTTGCGGGTGATGTCCACCACAGTGCCGGACAGCACCAGCACGCCGATCAGGTTCGGGATCATCATCAGACCGTTGAAAGTGTCGGAAAGATCCCACGCAAGGCCCAGCTTCATGGTGGCACCCACCACGGTCATGCACACAAAGACCACCTTGTAGATGCGGCTGCCGGTGGTGCCGAAGAGATACTCCACGGCCTTGGTTCCGTAGTGGCTCCAGCCCAGCGTGGTGGAGTAGGCAAACAGCAGAATGGAAACAGCAATGAACTTGGGGCCAAAGCTGCCAAATGCGGCGGTGAAGGCCTGACCCACCAATGCGTTGTCCTGCACACCGGCCAGTACAGCGCCGCTCTGCAGGTCCACCACGCCGGTGGTCAGGATGACCAGAGCAGTGAGCGTGCAGACCACGATGGTATCGGCAAACACCTCAAACACGCCCCACATGCCCTGATGCACCGGCTCCTTGACGTTGGAAGCGGAGTTGACCATGACGGCAGAGCCGAGACCGGCTTCGTTGGAGAAGGCACCGCGCTTGAAGCCCCAGGTGATGGTCTGGCTGATGCCGTAGCCCAGCGCACCGCCGCCTGCCGCGTTCAGGTTGAACGCACCCTTGAAAATAGCCGCAAATGCCGCTGGGATGTTGCCCGCGTGCAGCACTACGATGATGAGCGCGCCTGCAATGTAGAACAGGGCCATGAGCGGCACCAGCTTTTCGGTAACAGCGGCAACGCGCTTCAAACCGCCAATGACGATAAGGGCCGTGACCACCATCAGGCACAGGCCGGTGACGAGGGTCGGTACGCCAAAAGCAGCGTTCATGTTGCCCGCGATGGAATTGATCTGGCTCATGTTGCCAATGCCGAAGGAAGCCAGAATGCAGAAACAGGCAAACAGCACTGCCAGCACCTTGCCCAGCTGTTTGCAGCCCTTCTTTGCGCCAAGACCATCGGTGAGGTAGTACATGGCACCGCCCGACCACTCGCCTTTTTCGTTTTTGCGGCGGTAGTACACGCCCAGCACATTCTCCGAAAAGCTGGTCATCATGCCAAGCAATGCCATGACCCACATCCAGAAGATGGCTCCCGGCCCACCGGAAACGATGGCCGTTGCCACACCCACGATGTTGCCGGTGCCGATGGTGCCCGCCAGCGCCGTGCACATGCTCTGGAACTGGCTGATGGCCATATCCTCCTTGCTGGTATGCGCGGTGATGTCCTTGTTGGTGAAGATCGCGCCGATGGTGTGCCGGAGCCAGTAGCCCATTTTGCGGAACTGGAAAAAGCCCGTGCGGGCGCTCATCCAGAAGCCGGTGCAGAACAGCAGTGCCAGACCAAACGGCCCCCACACCACGCCATTGATGGCATTGTTCACCTGCGTGATCATCTCGACCATTCTCTCTTTCCCCCTATACACAAAACAAAAGCGGACAGAACCCACCAAAGGCTCTGCCCGCAAAATTCGGAGCGCTCTCATTTTCCGCAGCCGGGGTGCGCCGCATTCCCGGCTGCGCCCCATTGCGCAAAGACGATGGCTCTGTCCTTTTGCCTGAGAGATACAGCCGCTTTCCCTGCGGCCTTACACCTTCGGCACCCACTTTACAAGCGGGCTTCTCCAGAGTGCACGGTCTTTCTCCGCCGTGCACGTCTTTTTCAGTTCTTCTGGCGCACAGTTGTGCGCGATAGAAAGACTATACCATATTCTGTCCTTGTACGCAAGACATTTTGTATATCATACGCTGCTTTTTCATCTGTTATGCCGACAGATGAATTTTGTTTTGGTATTACTTTTATCCTCCCTCATCATAGCGCTGCCATAAATTTATTTTACTTTTCTTTCGGCTCCGCGCCTTCAAACCCCCGGGCTTTGCCATCCGGGCTGGCATCGCCGTTTTCTTTCGCGGTCTCATAAGAATCTGTGCCGTAATAGGCGCTGGCGGGGCCGATCTCCAGCCAGAAGTTCTCCCGTTCTTTCTCTGTGGTCGGTGCAGTCTCTTTTTTGTTTTTCATCTGCAAACGCCTCCTTTTCTGCATAAAGTCTTGCCTGCAGGCCAAAGCTTTATGCAAAGGAAAGGCGGTGTATCCCATGCGCAGTGGAGGTTGGAAGCCCTTTTGGGCAGCACTGTTTGCTTCGCTGCTGGTGCTGGTGCCGCTGGTGGGCGGCACGGTGCTGCTGTCCCGTCAGCAGCTGCGCACCCAGCTGCGGCAGGCTGCCCGCAGCGAGAGCGGTGTGCCCATCCAGCTGCCCAAGACCACCGACCAGCTCACTGTGCTGCTGTGCGTCTCCGGCGAACAGCCCGGCTTTGTGCTGGCCTACCTGAACGCCAGCCAGAACTGCGTGCATCTGCTCAGCGTGCCTGCCGTGCTCACCGTGCCTTTTGCAGAAGAAGAAACATCCCTTGCCCGCTGCTATGCCGCCGCTGGCCCGGCCCGCTGCCGCGAAGCGCTGGCACAGGTGCTGGCCCTGCCGGAGGGCACAAGGTATCTGGCCTTCTCTCCCGATGTGCTGGAGCGCATTGCCAGCCGGTACGGGCCGGTGCGGGTAGGCTTTACCGGCGCACTGACCGAGGAAGAGCTTGCCCGCTATGGCCGCAGCCGGGCCGTGCAGGGCATTTCCGCCGGGGACGCGCACGAATTCTTGTGCCAGCTGCAGGCCGACGAAGCCTTTTCACCAGTACGCACCGCAGCGGCCCGCGCTGCCGTGTGGGATGCTTTTCTCCGGCAGGATCTGGACCTGCTGCCCGCCACCCTGCCGGATGCCTTGCGTGCCAGCAGTTCGGCCCTGCTCACCGACCTGACCGCGCTGGACTATGACGCTTTGGAACGCACACTGGAATTTCTTGCCAACAACAGCGCCGCTGTGGCGGCGCAGGCCCTGCCCGGCCAGTGGAATGCCGCCAGCGGCACTTACACGGTCACGGATGCTTCCCGCGCTGCCATGCAGACCTTTTTCAATGTTTCGCCCACCGAGGCGCAGGCCTCGTCCTTCAGCGAGCCATAACCCAGCACCAGCGTGCCCGCCGCTGAGGGTGCTTCTCCGGTCAGGTCGTAATCGCTCAGCAGGCTCAGCTGCACGCCTTCGGCTTCCGCCGCGCAGCGCAGCGCAGCATCCGGCGGCGGGTCTTTGAGCTTTGCCAGCAGGTTCAGTCCGGTGTGCAGGCCCGCAAGGGTCAGCTCGCCGGGAGCAAAGGCAGTGTTCAATGCTGCCGCCAGCGCGTCCCGCCGGGCCTTGTAGGCCACCCGCTCCCGGGCCAGATGCCGGGTGAAGTAGCCCTCGGTGATAAAGCGGGCCAGCGTCTGCTGCTCAAACCGGCTCACCGTGCCGGAGTAAAGGCGGTATTTTTTCCGCCATGCAGGCAGAAGATGCTCCGGCAGCACCATATAGGCGATACGGATGCTGGGAGCCAGACTGCGGGAGCAGGTGGAGAGGTACACCACCGGGCCGTCTGCACCCGCCATGCCCTGCAGGCTGGGCAGAGGCCGGGTATCAAAACGGAACTCCGAATCGTAATCATCTTCTATAATATACCGCCCGCCCGGCCTGCGGGCTGCCCAGTGCAGAAGCTCGGCTCTGCGGCCCGCAGGCATGGTGACGCCTGTGGGGAACTGGTGGCTGGGCGTGACGTAGCACACCGCTGCATCCGACCGGTTCAGTGCTTCCACCGAAAGGCCGTCCTCGTCCACCGGTAGGCAGCAGCAGTGCACACCGTTGTTCTGCAGCACCTGCAAAGCACGGGGGTAGCCCGGCGTTTCCACCGCTGCAGGGCCGGGCAGCAGCGGTGCCAGCAGGCCCAGCAGGTATTCCAATCCCGCGCCCACCACGATCTGATGCGGCCCGCACTGCACACCGCGGTATTCAGAGAGATATTCCGCCAGCGCCTGCCGCAGGGCCGGGTCGCCCTGCGCATCGCCGTGGGTGAGCAGCTGGGGCGAGGAATAGAGCAGCTCCTTTTGCAGCCGCGCCCATGTGCGGAACGGGAACAGCTCCGGGTCTACCCCGCGGGTGGAAAGGTCGTACCGCACCGGCAGCACAGGCGGTTCCGGTTTTGGCGGTGCGGGCTGTTCCGGCCCGCCGGCAGGCCGGGACGGCAGGGCCAGATATTCCTGTACATAAAAGCCGCTGCGCTCCCGCGATTCCAGATACCCTTCCGCCGCCAGCATCTGATAGGCGGCATCCACCGTATTCACCGAGACGGACAGCTCTGCCGCCAGCCGCCGCTTGCCGGGCATCCGGGTGCCCGCCGCAAGGGTGCCGCTTCGCATCTCTCCGGCAAGGCTGCGGTACAGCTGTTCGTACAGCGGCACGCCAGAAGAAGCATCCAGCGCCGTGGTCAGATGGACCATAAATTATCCCTCCTGTCTGGGTATTGCATCAAACTGACCCCATTAAAAAACTTTATTCTGGGTATTTTCATGGTGTCAGTTCTGCGTATAATAGGAGCATACCCGCTGGGCACCCAAATGTCAAGTAGGATTGTAGGTAAGTGGTTGCGAAGCAATCAAAGCCCCAGTGGGGCTTTGGTGCCGCGGGAACGGAAATTTGGAGGGAGAGTAAATCATGTCTACTACTGCAATGTGGCTGCTTCTGGCAGTCGTTGTCATCGTCATTCTGTTTGCAAGTGTGCTGTACAAGCGCACCTTCACCACCAAGGAGCTGGCCATGACCGGTGTCATGGCCGCTTTAAGCCTTGTGGCCTATCTGTTCTTCCGTGTGCCGTTCTACGGCGGCTCTTCGTTCCATCTGGGCAACACCTTCACCGCCCTGACCGCCCTGCTGCTGGACGGTGTGTCCGGCGGTCTGGCCGGTGCCATTGGTCTGGCGCTGGCCGATATTCTGGCCGGTGACCCGGGCTACGCCGTCACCACCTTTGTGCTCAAGTTCATCATCGGCATCACCTGCGGTGCCGTGGCGCACAAGGCATTCAAGCTGCGCGACCTCGACAAGCACAGCTCCGGCTATCTCGTCAAGGTGATCGTTTCTGCCGGTTCCGGCCTGCTGCTGAACGTGCTGACCGACCCGTTCCTGGGCTACTTCCGCAATGTGTACATCTTTGGTCAGGAATACACCGTGGCACAGGCGCTGACCAAAATTGCAGGCGGCGTCACCTTTGTAAACAGCGTGGCCTCCACCGTGTGTGCGGTCATCCTGTACCTCGCCCTGCGTCCGGCCCTGGAGCGTGCCGGTCTGCTGCCCAAGGGCGAAAAACACTAAGCGATCTCTCTATCCTGATACAGCACTGCTGCCCTCACCTGCCGGACTCCTCCTATCCTCCGGCGGTGGGGGCAGTGGTGTTTTTCGTGGACGACCTATCACACGGAACTTCTCCAGTCTCGCATTCGCTCGACAGCCCCCTCGGGGACGGGGCTTTTGACAGAAGCTGAAGCAAAAAAGCGCTCGTCACACAATTCTGCATGACGAGCGTTTCTGCTTTTTATCGCAATTTTCAAAAATAGTGCCTATTAAAACGGCATATTTGCGATATGCAGTCTGCGGATGTTGCTTGTGCATTAAAAACGCAAACTGCTATCATTACAGCTTTTCAAATACAAGGAACCGGAACGAGATATCGGTTTCCAGCTGGGACAGCGCAGCAAGGCGCTCCGCCCCGCCGCGCGGCGTTTTCCAGTAATAGGGTGTCATGGCGAACAGCGCTTCCAGCTGTTCGTGGGGCACCATGACGCGGCCGGTCACTTTCCGTTCCCCAATGGCGGCAAAACCGTCATAGGCGATCTGCTGCACCGGGTTTTTATAGGGCTTTTCGTAGAGCACGGCCTTCATCTGGTACAGATGTTCGGCACCGGGCACCACATAGATCATCCGTCCGCCCGGGCGCAGCACCCGCAAGAATTCCTCCTGTGCAAAGGGCGAAAAGCAGTTCAGCAGCAGGTCGGCCCAGCCGGTGCGCACCGGCTGGCTGAAGCTGGATGCCACCGCATACTGTGCCGTGGGCAGGGCCTTGGCCGCAAGACGCACCGCAGGCTTTGCGATATCAAAACCCGCCAGCTGCACCCGGCGGCCTTTTTCGGCAAGCGCCTGCGCGATGCAGCGGTCGTACCAGCCCTCGCCGCAGCCTGCATCCAGCAGATGCAGCGCCGCCTCCGGGCTGGCAGGCTGGCCGTACTCTGCGCACAGCTCACCCACCGCTTTGCCAAAGATGCCGTAGTATCCGGCATTCAGGAACGCGCGGCGGGCGGCCACCATCTCCTTGCTGTCGCCGGGGGCCTTGGTGCGCATGCTCTGCACCGGCAGCAGATGCCAGTAGCCCTCCTTGGCGCGGTCAAAGCAGTGGCCTTTTGTGCATTTCAGGGTGCTGTCGCCGGTCAGTTTCTCCCCGCACAGCGGGCACTGCCATGGGGCAAACGGTTCATTTTTGCTCATACTTCGTCGCTGTGGTCCTCAATGGGTGCAGTTGCACCGCCGTGGGCGTTCATATACTCCTCAAAGTTCGTGAACTTCTGCTGCGGCGGACGACGGCTGATGAGCATAAGGCCCGGGTCTTCGTCCCTTGCAGCAGCGGCACGGCCGCGGCGGCTGCTCTCCGCTCTGGGGGCACGGGCCGGTGCAGGCTGTGCATTGCGGGACGCATTCTGACGGCCGCGCTGGCCGTTGTTTGCACCGCGGCCCTGCTCTGCGCTCTGGCTCTGGGCGGCAGGCTGGCTGTTCTGGCGGGCCGGACGGTCGCTGCGGTCATTGCGACGGCTCTTCTGGCCTTGCATGCTGCTGTTCTGCTGAGCAGGCTGTGCAGCCGTACGGATGGCCGGGGCGGCGGGTGCAGCCGGAGTCTTTTTGGCCGGGCGCAGCGGAGTGGCCTCCGGGGCACTCACAAAATGCGGGTCAAACTTGGGCTGCGCATTGCTGCCGCGGGCAGGAGCGTTCTGCTCCCGGCGCGGGCGGCTGTTATTATTGGAACGGCGGTCATTGCTGCGTCCGCCGGTAGTACGCTTGGTATCATCCATGAGTGGTTCCTCTTTTTCGGTTTTTGCGGGCTTTGCCTGCACCTTGGGTGCGGGTGCAGCCTTTTTTTCAGGTTTTGCGTTTTTCGCTTCGGCCTTTGCGGGCTTCGGCTGCTTTGCGGCAGGCTTTTCTGCCGGTTCAGCGGCGGCTGCCTTGGGCTTTTTGCCGCGCACCGGCGGCTCCGGGCGCACCGGCGCGGGCACGCCGTCCCACGGGTGGCCGCTCACCACGGGAATTTTACGGCGGTTCAGCTTTTCGATGCCTGCCAGATACTCCTGCTCCTCAGGTGCACAGAAGCTGACCGCCGTACCGTCGGCACCGGCGCGGGCCGTGCGGCCGATGCGGTGCACGTACGTCTCCGGTACCTCGGGCAGGTCGTAGTTGAACACATGGGACAGCTCGCTGATATCGATGCCGCGGGCGGCGATATCGGTGGCTACCAGCACCTTGGTCTTACCGGCCTTGAAGTTTTCCAGCGCGGTCACGCGGGCGGTCTGGCTCTTGTTGCCATGGATGGCCGCCGCCGGGATGCCCTGCTTGGTGAGGTCTTTTGCAATTTTATCCGCGCCGTGCTTGGTGCGGCTGAACACCAGCGCGTTCACCACCGGGGGCTGCAGGTTCTTGATGAGCCACGGCAGCAGGAATTTCTTGTTGCCCTTTTCCACATGGTACAGGCTCTGCTGGATGCGGTCCACGGTGCTGGACACCGGGTCCACCTTGACGAAGGCGGGCTTGCGCAGGATGCCTGCGGCCAGCTGTTCGATCTCGGTGGGCATGGTGGCGCTGAACATCAGGTTCTGACGCTCCCCGGGCAGCTTTGCGATCACCTTCTTCACATCGTGCACAAAGCCCATATCCAGCATCCGGTCGGCTTCGTCCAGCACAAAGATCTCAAGGTTCGAGAGGTCGATAAATCCCTGACCGATCAGGTCGTTGAGCCGTCCCGGGCAGGCGATCAGGATGTCCACGCCCTTTTTCAGCGCTTCCACCTGCGGTGCCTGGCCCACGCCGCCAAAAATGACGGTGCTGCGCAGCTTGAGATACTTGCCGTAGGCATCAAAGCTTTCGCCGATCTGCAAAGCAAGCTCACGGGTAGGGGTCAGGATCAGGGCGCGGATGGCACCCTTTCTGCGGGGCGCATTGGCCGTGAGCCGGTCCAGCATGGGCAGCGCAAAAGCAGCCGTCTTGCCGGTACCGGTCTGGGCACAGCCCATCAGATCCCGGCCGGACAGCACCGGCGGGATCGCCGCCGCCTGAATGGGCGACGGGGTCTCATAGCCTGCCTCCTGCACAGCGCGCAGAAGCGGGGCGGACAGATTCAATTCTTTAAATGTCATGGTTCTCCAATAATTATTCCGTAATTTTCCGGCACTCCACATAGTACCGCTTTTCTTCTGCGTGGCCCATGCTGAAGGTCTTGCGCGGCAGCACGCCGCCCATCACAACGCCTTTGAACAGGTCACTCTTGGCAAACGGCGGCATCAGGAATGCCACAGCACCTTTTTTGCACAGGGCGCGCACAGCAGGCTCGTCGTGCACATAGTCCACGCGGGCTTCCTTGTGGTGCTCAAGATAGTATTCGATAAATTCGTCAATGGTGCCCACGGTCAGCGGTGCGGTTGGGTCCTCAAAGCTGAGCACGTTGGACATGTGCGGCCCGGCCAGCGTGAAGGGCTGCTGCTTGCTGCCGCCAAAGCTGCAGCCGGCCATATTGGAGTCGCTCCACGTGATCAGGCTCAGCAGCACCGCTGCGCAGTCCACATTGAACAGCACGCGGTGGATCGGCTCGATCTCGATCGCAGGCGAGTGCACATTGCACACCTCGGCCAGACACCAGCGGGCCGGATGGTTTGCTGCCTGCTCCGGTGTGAGTGTCTTTTTCAGCTCCTCCCAGCAGGCCTTTGCAGTGGCCAGCGAGTGGTTGCCGTCGCCCACGGCCAGCGTCAGCGGGTCGCGGCGAGTGGCATCCGGATACTTTTTGTCGAATTCTTCCTGACTGCCCAGCACAGCCAGCGCATCTTCGATCTGCGCAATGAGGGCAGGGTCTTCCACAGCCCAGCCCGCAATGTGGCCGCCGTTCAGCATCAATTCGCCTTCGTATACCTTGGGCAGTTCGGCTTTATGCGCCGCCACCGGCTCGATGAGGGTGCAGCCGGGGTCGTCCGCCAGCATCATGATGTGGGGCGTTTCCAGCGCGGCACCGGTGCGCACCTTCATGCGGGGCGGGATGCGGCTTTCCACGGTGCTCTCGCTGGGGCGCACCGTGCATTTCTCGCCCCGGCGGTAGCTGTAGGCTTCCAGATCCACCATGCCCACAAGGCCCTGCCGCACCTTGCCGCTCTGCTCGGTGCGTTCCACGTAAACAAAGCCGTCCACCGCGCGGGTCAGCACGTTCCGGGCATAGTCATCCATGGTGGCATGGATCTTCTCAATGCGTGCATCGGCATCGCCGTCTTCCAGATAGACCTCCGGCAGGATCATGTTCAGGGTGCTTGGGCTGCCTGCCGCGGCAGCCTCGGCTTTCTGCCAGTAATCCCGGTCACTGGTGAACTGATCGCAGGCAATGCAGCCCCACTTTTCCAGTGGGATCTGCTCCGAAGGCAGAAGGATGTGGGCCGGTGCAAAGCAGGATTTGGTATTCATAGCAGATTCCTCCCTCTTATAAAACCAGAGACGTTACTGGAAAATGTCGGCGCTGTGCAGCACCAGATGCTGCACGCCCTGTCCGGCGGCAGACTGCTCCAGTGCGGTGCGGCTGTCGGCGTCCATCGCCTTGTCTGCCGTCACCAGCAGGTTGTCCATGCCCAGCGTCACAGCGGGCACATCCAGCGACACGCTGTTGGTGTTGCACTGATCCAGCGTGTAGCTGAACCACAGGGTCATGCTGCCCGCAAAGCGGCTCTGCAGGGCGGCGATATCCGCCTTGAGCTGATCCGCGCGGGAAACGCCGCTGGTTTCGCCGTAGTCCTGTTTGCGGCTGAGCTTCGGGAACTGGACATTGGTCAGGACTACCTGCTCAAAGCCCATGCCCTGCACCTCGGCTACCAGATCGCCTACATATTCCACTGCCGCAGCGGAGTAGGGATTCAGCCATGCATTGCCGTCCTTCTGGGCGTCCAGCCACAGGCCGTCGCCGTAGTGGATGGCCATGCTGCGGTCGGTGCGGGAGGAGATGGGGTCCTTGAAGGCTGCAAGCTGGGCCACAGGGATCACGCCCTCCTCCCGGAAGATGGCCGCGATGCGGGCCGGGTCCACGGTGGTGTCGGCAATGCTCTGGGCGGCAGCCGGCACCTGCGAAGCGTAGCAGATGCTGCCATCCGGTGTTTTCAGGGTCACAAGGCCGTAATCCGCTCCCTGCGCCTTGAGCTGCTGCGCCGCTGCACGGATGGCCGCATCATCGGCAAGGGTGCTCACATCCACTGCGGCCCAGCTGCCGCCGGTAACGGCCTTGCCGTCCAGCTCCTTGGGCTGTTCCGGCTCCGGCTGGGACGAAGCCGCTTCCTGTACCGCCGAGGATGCAGCTGCTTCGGACGAGGCGGCTGCGCGGGATGCCGATTCAGCTTCCAGATCACGGTTCTTCACCACAGTATACCAGGTGTGGGTAGCCCAGTCCAGCACGTGGGGTGCTGCCAGCCAGGCTGCGCCCAGCACCGCCAGCACCAGCACCACGATGCCGATGCCTTTTTTGATGCGTGTACCGCGGCTGTAGAAGCTGCGGCGGTAGCGCTTGACCTTCTGACGTTTATACTTTGCCATTGTCGATTCTCCTCCCTGCCAATGTTACAGGATCACAGAATGTCCGGTGAAACCATAGATTGCCAGTGCCAGCACGCCGATATACACCAGCGTGATGGGCAGGCCGCGGAATGCTTCCGGGATGGCCTTGCTGCGCAGGCGGTGGCGGGCTTCCGTTACCAGCAGCACCGCCAGCACATAGCCAAGGCCGCTGCCAAGGCCAAAGCCAAGGCTCTGCCCCAGCGTAAAGCTCTGGGTACGCTCCACCAGTACAGTGCCAAGCACACAGCTGTTCAGGCCCGCCAGCGGCACGATGCGCAGCAATGCGCTGCGGTGCGGCAGGCCCTTCGCCAGCCACAGCACGGCGTGCTCCAGAACGCACACCACGGCAATGCTGGCAATATACACCAGCGGGCGCAGCTGGGCACGGTTTGCCAGCGGCGCGATCCGGCTGCCGGCATACCACGCAAACGGCGTTACCAGCACCTGCGTGATGCACAGCTGCATACCGAACAGCCAGCTGCTGGTGCGGTCATCGCCCACCAGCTGCACCAGACGCGAAACGCCCAGTGCACGGGTAAAGACGGCGTTCTGCGCGAACACCGCCAGCAGTGCATAGCTGAAGAACACTGCGCTTGTTGTTACAACATCTCTCATTGTTCGCGGTCCGCCTCCTTCTGGGAATGCACATCCACAAGGTTGCGTGCCTCTTTGGTGAGATATGCCTTGCGCTTTTGGGCCAGTGCACGCCATACGGCGCACAGCACACCCAGCACGATAAAGCCGCCTGCCGGCATGCTTGCCATGGGCAGCACCGGGCGGCTGACAACCACACCGAACATGGTGCCTGCGGCCAGCCATTCACGGACGCAGCCCAGCAGCACCAGCAGCAAAGCATAGCCCACCGTGATGCGCAGGCCCTTGGAGACAGCCTTGCGCACCGTCTCCTGCACGCGGCCAAAGCGGTAGGTCAGCAGCGGCTCCACCGTGAGCAGGGGCAGGTAGATGCCAAGGCTCAGCAGGCTGGTGCTGAACAGTATATTCAGGATGGGATACACCGCCAGATACACCACCGCCGTGCTGAAGCCGTACACCAGTGCACGGGGCAGCAGCTTTTTCTGCAGCGTTTCCGGGGCGGGGTCCTCGTCGTGCAGGGGCACAAGGCGGCTCAGCAGACAGGCCAGCACGCGGGAGGGCACCAGCAGCAGCGCCACCGCCGCCGCCAGCATCACCGCATTCTGGCCGCTGGTGGCAAGCACCACCAGCGGGGCAAGGCCCATGCCCTGCATGACCACCGGGTTATTCAGGAACACACGGTCGTGGTGGGCAAACTTGTTGGGATCTTTTACGATCAGTTCAGCCGTTGCGCGTCTCATTGTGCTGCCCCCTTTCCGGCATCTGCCTGCAGATGGGTCAGGTGATACAGCTTTGCCTCGGTGCGGTCGATCCATGCCGACACACTGTTGACCACCAGCAGCGCAAAACACACACCGGTCTCGTACACGCCATAGTAGCGGAAGCCCATGCTCACAACGCCCACCAGCACGCCGTACAGCACACGGCCCATGCGGTGGTGCACGCAGGTGTAAGGCTCGTTGATCAGGAACACCGCGCTGAACAGGATCGCGCCAGTCAGCAGCTCATCCCGCACACACTGCAGGCGGGGCAGGATATTTGACAGCACGGCACTGTCGGCAAGGCCCGCCTGCCGCGGGAAGAAGAACGCAATGACCGCACAGGTCACAAGAAAGCTGATCGATGCAGACATGTGGGCATCCTTCTGGGTCCACAAAAACAGGCCGCAGGCAAGGATCACCAGTGCAGCGCCAGTGCCCATGGGAGCAGCATATTCGCCCAGACCCAGCGCCAGCGAGCCGATGTTCAGCATGCCGCCGCTGCGCAGGGTGTCCTCAATGGCGCTGGAGACCGGCACCATGGAAGCGTCCCACAAAGGGATGTTCGTATAGGGCTGCGGATAGCGGAACACCTGTTCCGGCCATGACACTGCCGCCACCACATAGCCCACAGCAGCCGGGTTGAAGGGGTAGCTGCCGTAGCCGCCAAAGATCTCCTTGCCGATCAGCACACCGGCAAGCACTGCGGCGATCAGAACATAGATATCCACCGTCACCGGCATCAGCAGGGCAATGACGAGCGCAAAGCTCTCGTTGGAAAAGTCACTGCCCTGATACACGCGGCGGCGCAGCAGCGAAACGAGACGGTCGCACAGGTTGCCGGTAAGCACCGCAATGCCGCACAGCAGCAGCGGGCGCACACCGTACAGAAAACAGGCCATGCACAGCACCGGCACCGCCATAAAGCAGATATGCTTATAGTAGCGGCCGGTCTTCTGGAGCTGTGCCTCCTGCTCCCGGATCAAAGATTCATCCATAAATGGTTATCCTTTCAAAGGCTGGCGAGGTGCTGCACGGCTGCAGCAGGGTCTGCTGCGCCGAACACTGCACTGCCCGCCACCAGAATATCAGCGCCCGCTTCCACGCACTGGGGCGCGGTGGCATTGTCCACGCCGCCGTCCACTTCCAGCAGGTAGTGTGCGCCGCGTGCCGCGCGCTCCGCCTTGAGCCAGCGCAGCTTGTCCAGCGCCGAGGGCATGAACTTCTGTCCGCCGAAGCCGGGCTCCACGCTCATCACCAGCACAAGATCCAGCTGGTCAAGATACGGTGCCAGCGCCTGCGGCTCGGTGCCGGGCTTGATGGTCAGCCCCACCTTGCAGCCCAGCGCCCGGACGGCATCGATGGTGGCCTGGATATCGTCCTCGCACTCAAGGTGGAAGTTGTACAGGGTGGCACCGGCTTTGATGAAGGCTTCCGCATACTGCAGCGGATGGCTGATCATCAGGTGCACATCATAAAAGGCATCCGGCAGATTTTTGTGCAGGCTCTTGAGCACCGGCACGCCAAAGCTGATGTTGGGCACAAAGTGGCCGTCCATCACGTCGTAATGCAGCATCTGTGCACCGGCATCCAGCACCATGCGGCAGTCTGCACCCAGTTTGCCAAAATCAGCGGAAAGGATCGAAGGACTTACGATTGCCATATTCTATCTTTACGCTCCGTTATTTTATAATTTCTTATTCCCATTTGTCCCATTATGCTGGCGGTTTCAAACCGCAAAAACAGCATGGGCATGGTTACCTTTTAGTTTACATGAAAACGAGCAAAAAATCAAACCCGCCAATGGCTTTTTCACGGAAATGACGTATTTGGAAAGATCTGTCCATTTGCGAAGTAAACTCCCTCAGTCAAAGCCTGACGGCTTTGCCAGCTCCCTCGGAGAGGGAGCCTCTGGCACGCCCGGAAGATTTGCACTTTAACCGGAAGCTTTACCGCCATGCCAAGGGCCCCATCCCAGAGGGGGCTGGCATTGAGCGCAGCGAGATGACTGGGGGAGTTTCATCGGCGGCAAGGTTTCCCCACGCCAAAACAGCCAGACCGCCCCGGGTCCGGGGCAGTCTGGCTGGAAGTTCATTCTACGGGCTTCATGCTTGCAGGGTCTTCCACGGTGGGTTCACCGCCGGCTTCGTCCGGCAGGCGCTTCATGCCGCCGGGGTTCGGGGCCACGGTGGGCAGGGTGAACACGAACCGGCACCACTCGCCCTGCTGGCTCTCCACCCGGATCTGCCCGCCGGAAAGGTTCACCAGCACCTTGCAGATGTTCAGGCCAAGGCCAGCGCCCCGGGCGTGCAGGCCGCGGGAGCGGTCCTCCTTGTAGAACCGCTGGAACACGTAGGGCAGCGCTTCCGGGCTGATGCCCTGACCGGAGTTCCAGATGGAGATCTCGGCTTCCGGGCCAAGCTTTTCCACCCCAAAGCGGATGGTGCCGCCCGCAGGCGTAAACTTGATGGCGTTGTCCAGCAGGTTATACACCACCTGATGGATCAGGTCGGGGTCGGCGTAGACCAGTACCTTTTCGTCCATGGTCAGGCCGTCGATGTCGATCATGCCGTCGTTGATGCGCTGCTCTGCCGAGAGCGCCACGCCGGTGATCGTCTCCCAGATGTTGAACATCCGGGCATTCACCTGATATTCGCCGCTTTCCAGCTTGGAAAGATCCAGCATGTTCTGGATGAGCCGTGCCAGACGGCCCGTTTCCTCACTGACCAGCTGCAGGTAGTGGTTCTGCATATCCGGCGGGATGGTGCCGTCCAGAATGCCGTCCACAAAGCCCTTGATGGTGGTCATGGGGGTGCGCAGCTCGTGGGCGATGTTGCCCATGAACTGACCGCGGGAGTTGTCGTTCATCTGGATGTTGTCTGCCATGCGGTTGAAGGTGCGGGCAAGGTCGGCTGCCTCGCCTTCGCCTTCCACTCCCTCCACACGGACGGAAAGATCACCGCCGCCAAAGCGCTGGGCGGCATCCGTCACCTTCTGCAGCGGGTCGGTGAGCTGGCGCATCAGGATCTTGGTCAGGATGCTGGCACACAGCAGCATCACACAGGCCGACAGCAGGAAGTTGGACCAGAACTGCTGCTTGAACTGGGTCAGCTGCTCACCGGAAGAGCACAGGAACAGGTAGCCGCTGGGCTGGCCGTTCTCATTGCGCATTTCGCTGACCGTGATGTAGCTTTTCCCGTCCAGCATGCCGCCCAGCGTGCCGAACACATGGTAGTAGTCCGCATCGGAAGCGTCGATCTTCTCCATCATTTCTTCCGGCACGGTCAGGCTCTCCAGCTTGTCCGGGCTGGAGGCGATCATCACCCGGCCGTCGTTGTCGGTAAAGAACAGATAGGCCTCTGCGCTCTCGCCGATGATCTCCAGCTTGGTGCTCAGTGCGTCCAGCTCATCGCCTTCCGGCAGCTCCGCCTGCTGGACCAGATACTGGGCCGTGCGCTGGGTGACACCCACCACCTGATCCAGTGTTTCGTAGCGGTCCTTGGCGAAGTAGTTCTTGAACAGCACCCACTCCGAAGCGCCCATCAGCACGATGCCCAGCACCATCAGGGTGGACACCAGCGAGAAGAACGCCACCGAGATACTTTTGCGCATTACTGACGCACCTCGAACTTATAGCCCACGCCCCATACGGTCTTCAGCTCCCATTTGTCGGAAGCACCGGCCAGCTTCTCGCGCAGGCGCTTGACATGCACATCAATGGTGCGGCTGTCGCCGTAATACTCAAAGCCCCACACCTCGTCCAGCAGCTGGTCACGGGTGTAGACGCGGTTCGGATGGGAGGCCAGACAGTTCAGCAGTTCCAGCTCCTTGGGGGGAGCCTCCACCACCTTGCCCTTGACCCGCAGCTCATAGCTGTTCATGTCCAGACGCAGGTTGTCGAATTCGATCACGCCCTCGGTGCTCTCGGCAGCAGCCGTGGTGGTCTGGCAGCGGCGCAGCACCGCCTTGATGCGGGCCACCACTTCCTTGGCATCAAAGGGCTTTACCATGTAATCGTCTGCACCCAGCTCCAAGCCCAGCACCTTATCAAAGGTCTCGCCCTTGGCCGTGAGCATCATCACCGGGGTGTTGCCCGCCTTGCGGATGCGGCGGCACACTTCCAGACCGTCCATCTTGGGCATCATCACGTCCAGCAGCACCATATCGGGCTTGACCTGATTGAACTTTTCCAGGCCTTCTTCGCCATCGTTTGCCACTGTAACCTGATAGCCCTCCTTGGTCAGGTACAGCCGCAGCAGCTCGCAGATATTGGTATCGTCGTCCACAACGAGGATCTTTTCGTTGGCCATAATGATCTCCTCCCATTTTATCGGATGCCCGCCGGGGCAGGCAGAGCAGCAAAGTATTCCACTTCTTATTATACGGAAGAGTTATGACAAAATAAAGAAGGATTTGTATGATTTTTTCACAATTCCGGCCCGGCCTTACTCGATCATCAGCCGGATGATCTCCTCATTGGTCTCCTTCATGCCGTTCTTGCCCAGACGGCCGATGCCCTTGATGGTGGTCTCGATGTCCTTCATCACGATGCCGTCGCCGCCCTTGAACTCCTGATGGCACTTGTACATGTTGTAGCCAAGCAAGGCCGCGTCCACCGAGGATGCGATCTTTGCCGCGCAGGAGGCCTTTGCGCCGTCGCACACGATGCCGGACACGATGGCCAGCGCATTGACCACCGTGTGGATGGCGGCCTGATAGCCGTCGCCGCACAGATATACGATGCCCGCGCCAGCGCCCGCACCAGCACTGACTGCGCCGCAGTAGGCGGACAGGGTGCCGATGCCGGTCTTTTCGTGGATGGCCACCAGATTGGAAATGATGAGGGCACGGTAAAGCTTTTCCTTGCCGCTGTGCAGCTCCTTGGCATATTCAATGAGCGGCACCGAGCAGGTGATGCCCTGATTGCCGCTGCCGGAGTTGATGATGACCGGCAGCTCACAGCCGTTCATGCGGGCATCCGAACCGGCGGCCGCCTTGGCCTTGGCCCGGATAGACACATCGTTGCCGTAGGTAGAAAGCAGCACCCGGCCGATGTTCGCGCCATAGTCGCCCAGAAGGCCCTCCTCTGCAATGGCGTTGTTGTAGCGGATCTGACGTTCCAGCAGGTCCGCCACATCCTGCAGGTCGGCCGTCTCGGCAAAATCCCAGATGTCCTTCATGTTCAGCAGGCTGCGGTCGGCCCGGCTGTCCCGCCGGGCCTCCTCGTTCAGCAGCGGCTTTTCGTAGAGCACCCGGCCATTCTTTTCGATCAGGCAGATGTTGGTGTGAAAATCCGCAATGCGCACCTTTGCGTAGGAATCCCCGCTGCGCTCGGTAACGATGATATCGAACACATGCCCCTGCTCGATGTGCTGGATGGAAATGGGCACCGTCTGCATGTAATCCCGGATGGCAGCCTTCTTGTCCTCGCTGACCTCGGAGATGACTTCCAGCTCTCTGTCTGCCGAACCGGCAATGATGCCCGCTG
Source organism: Faecalibacterium sp. BIOML-A1 (assembly GCF_009679715.1). NCBI lineage: Bacteria > Bacillati > Bacillota > Clostridia > Eubacteriales > Oscillospiraceae > Faecalibacterium > Faecalibacterium sp. BIOML-A1. Next base: position 40,090 of record NZ_WKZJ01000012.1, on the reverse strand, counting down.
CCACAGCGGCTTCCATGCCTTTCAGGTGGCCGGTGTTGGGCACGATGACGCTCTTCACATTCTTAATAATGCTGCCGCTCACCTGCAGCTGCACGCTCTCGGGCAGTGCGCCCAGCACCTCGCGTGCCCGGGCCGCGGCATAAGCCAGTGCAATGGGCTCTGTGCAGCCCATTGCCGGGATCAGTTCTTCCTTTAATATTTCTACATACGCCTGATAGCGCAGATCACTGCGTTCCATGACGGTTCCCTGCCTTTCCTGTCGATTCGATATTTACCAACAGGAATAGTATACTATAGAACCCGCGCAATGTAAAACAAATTCTTCCCCGCCCGCAGGACCGGCTATTGCAAAGCGCAGACCGCAGAAGTAGAATAGGAGCATCCAAACCGATAAATCCATGGAGGGACTCCCAATGATCGAAAAAGAAGTACAGGAGCTGCTGTCCTTCATTGACGGCAATCCTACCGCATACCACACCACTGCATCCGTCCGGAACATCCTGCTGAAGGAGGGCTTTTCCGAGCTGCTGGAGAGCCGCCGGTGGCAGCTGGAACCCGGCAGGAGCTATTTTGTCTGCCGCAACGGCTCCAGCATCCTTGCATTCCGCATGGGAGAACAGCTGGAAAACTACAGCTTCAACGTGGCTGCTGCCCACACGGATTCCCCCTGCTTCCGCATCAAGGAAAACGCCGAGATCCACATGGGCCGGAAGTACACCAAGCTGAACACCGAGGGCTACGGCGGCATGATCTGCTCCACATGGATGGACAGGCCGCTGTCGGTGGCAGGCCGTGTGCTGATAAAGGAGAACGATGCCATCACCTCCCGCCTGCTCACACTGGACCGCGACCTGCTGATGATTCCCAGCGTGGCCATCCATATGAACCGCGAGGTCAACGACAAGGCTTCCTACAACAAGCAGGTGGATATGCTTCCCCTGCTGGGCGGTGCCGCCGAGGAAGGCGTGCTGAAAAAGCTGGTCGCCGCTGAGCTGCAGGTCGCAGAAGACCAGATCCTTGGCAGCGACCTGTTCCTCTGCATCCGCGAAAAGGCCGCCGTCTGGGGCTGCAATGAGGAGTTCATCTCCTCCGGCCGTCTGGATGACCAGCAGTGTGTGTTCGGCATCCTGAAAGGTTTTCTGAACGCACACAGCGCCCAGTCCATCAATGTTGCCGCCTTTTTCGACAACGAAGAAGTGGGTTCCGGCACCAAGCAGGGCGCGGCTTCCACCTTCCTGTACGACGTACTGCACCGCATCGCGCAGAACGTCTGCCCCGGCGATGAGGACTTCCACCGTGCGGTGGCCTCCAGCTTCATGTTCAGCGCCGACAACGCCCACGCCGTGCACCCCAACCACCCGGAATATACCGATGTGAACAACTGCACCTACATGAACGAGGGCGTTGTGGTCAAGGTCCACGCCGGCCAGAAGTATACCAGCGACGGCATGAGCATGGCCGTGGCAAAGGAGCTTGCCGCCCGCGCCGGTGTCCCGCTGCAGTATTTTGCCAACCGTTCCGATAAGGTCGGCGGCAGCACTCTGGGCAACCTTGCCATGGCACAGGTATCCATGAACTGCGTGGACATCGGCCTGCCCCAGCTGGCCATGCACTCCTGCTACGAGACCGCCGGTGCCCGGGACATCGTTTCTCTCATCCGGCTGATGGAGGAATTCTACGCCAGCCATTTTGAGGAGACCGCGTCCGGCACCCTTACCATCTGCAAGTAAGACCCGTACAACCTGAATCATAAGGACTGCCCGTGGAAAAGCAGCACTGCTTTTCCACGGGCGGCTTTTCGTTTCCACTTAAGTGAGTATTGAGAAAAAACGTCCATTGTGCTACAATTATCCTGTTATAATATCGCTTTTTACCGCAGCGTAAAATCTTTTTCGCAAGGAGTATAATAAAATGAAATTAGGTATCGTCGGCCTGCCGAACGTCGGCAAGTCCACTCTGTTCAATGCCATCACCTCCACCAAGAACGCAGAAGCCGCAAACTATCCTTTCTGCACCATCGAGCCGAACAGCGGCATCGTAGCCGTGCCGGACAAGCGTCTGGACAAGCTGGCCGAGATCTGGCAGACCAATAAAAAGACCCCTGCCATCGTGGAGTTCGTGGATATCGCGGGCCTTGTAAAGGGTGCCAGTCAGGGCGCGGGCCTTGGCAACAAGTTCCTGGGCCACATCCGCGAGTGCGACGCCATTGTGCATGTGGTGCGCTGCTTTGACGATGACAACATCATCCATGTGGTGGAGGATGTTTCCAAGGCTGAGGCCGTGGACCCCATTGCCGACATCGATGCCATCGACTACGAGCTGATCCTGTCCGACCTTGAGGTGGTGCAGAACCGCGCAGGCCGCATGGCAAAGGCTGCCAAGAGCGGCAACAACAAGGGCGCTGCCGCCGAAGCTGCATGGCTGCAGCAGCTGGCCGACCACCTGAGCGCCGGCAAGCCTGCCCGCAGCTTCGATTTTGACGAGGGCGATGCCGAGCAGCAAGCTGTTCTGCACGAGATGGGTCTGCTGAGCGCAAAGCCGGTGCTGTACGCCTGCAACGTGGGCGAGGACGACCTGATGGAGGGCATCGAAAACAACAAGTATGTCCCGCTGGTGGCCGCACGCGCCAAGGAAGAGGGCGCACGCTACATTCCCATCTGCGCCAAGACCGAGGAGGATATCGCCGACTACTCTCCCGAGGAAAAGAAGGCTTTTCTGGCTGAAATGGGCATTGAAGCCAGTGGTCTGGACAACCTCATCACTGCCAGCTATGATCTGCTGGGCCTGATCTCCTTCCTGACCGACGGCAAGAAGGAGTGCCGCGCATGGACCATCCGCAAGGGCACCAAAGCACCACAGGCTGCCGGCAAGATCCACAGCGATTTCGAGCGCGGCTTCATCCGTGCCAGCGTCATTGGCTACAGCGATCTGGAAGCCAACAACTTCGATTACGCCGCCGTCAAGGCCAAGGGTCTGCAGCGCACCGAGGGCAAGGAATACGTTGTCAACGATGGCGATGTGATTGAATTCCTGTTCAATGTTTAAAGGGAAACCCTCTCAGTCAAAACCCGACGGTTTTGACAGCTCCCCCGAGGGGGGAGCTCGATTGCAGCGAACCGGAAGAGCCATAAAAGCTCTCCCTTTGGGAGAGCTGGCATCGCGCAGCGATGACTGAGAGGGTTCGTTCCCAGCCTTCCTGAATTAAAAAGAGTCATTCCCCTGAATATGGCCAGAGCGCACGCGTCGGCCATTTAAAATCGTAAAAGAGGTTTCCTATGATTTTCGGTATTATGGGCGCAATGCCCGATGAAGTCGATCAGCTGTGTGCAAAGCTGGAAAACGTCACCGTGGAGCCCTACGGCGGCGTGGATTACCACAAGGGCACGCTGGCCGACAGACAGGTGGTGGTGTGCTGTGCCGGCATGGGCAAGGCCAATGCCGCCGCCACCACGCAGGTGCTCATCACAAAATTCGGCGCGGAGAAGATCATCTTTTCCGGCATCGCAGGCAATATGACCTCGAAGATCGGCATTGGCGATGTGGTCATCGGCAAGACCGTGCTGTACCACGACGCACAGCTGGACATGATCTGCCAGAACCCGCCGTTCCTCAAGGAATACACCGGCGACCCGGAGCTGATCGCTGCCGCCGAAAAAGCCTGCGCCGAAGCGGGTGTGAAGGCTCTGGTGGGCAAGATCGCCACCGGCGACCTGTTTGTGGGCGACAGTGAAACCAAGGCTGCCATTGAAGCCAAATGCGCCCCCGACTGCGTGGAGATGGAAGGTGCCGCTGTGAGCCAGATCGCCGCCAAGAACGGTGTGCCCTGCGTCATCCTGCGCGCCATGAGCGACAACGCTGACGAGGACGGCCACGAGGTGCTGGTGGTGAAAAAGTTCAGCATTGCGGAATATGTAGCCACCGCCACCAAGATCGTGGCAGCAATGGTGGAAGCACTGTAAAAAGAACCCTCTCAGTCAATGCTTCGCATTGCCAGCTCCCCCGAAAGGGGGAGCTTTTGACATTCCGGAAACGTTTTCCGTTTTGCCAATGGCTCGCCCTTCGGGAGAGCTGGCGAACAAAGTGAGCCTGAGAGGGTTTTCTTTTACAAAAACTGTTCCAGCTTTACCCGGCTATCCTCCTGAAACTCTTGCAGCCTTTGGGCAAGGCGCTTTGCGCCGGGCGCGGCATTGGGGTAATCCTTCTGGGCCTTTACGCAGTCCACCACCCCCATGCCGCTGCCCTGCGTGAGCATCTCGGCCAGATTGCGGGTGGACTTGTCCGTGAGGGTCTTCATACTGATGCCCATTTTCGTGTTCAGCTTTGCCATGGCGCTCTGCCCCTGCGCGGTGCCGCCGCAGGCCTCGATGGCGGTGTGCGCTTCCTGATTGAGCTGGTGGTACACATTGCGCTGGCGCAGCAGCTCGGCCTTGAACTGCACATCGTCGGTCATCGGCACGATCTGTTCCAAGGTGTTCTTGCCCATCTCGGTATTCTGCACCACGGCTTCCAGCAGGTTCAGGTTGTCGTTCTTCTGGTTTTCCATACAAAAAATCCCCCTTCTGGCCTTAGTCTGCGCCAAAAGGGGGATTTTATACGCTGGTTTTATTCTGCACGCATCTGATCGCCGCCGGCGTTCTGTGCCTCCCGCAGGCGTGCGTCGCACAGCTCATACAATGCCTGCCAGTTCTTTGCAGGGACATCCTCAAGGCTCGCCACGCCGCAGCTCAGGGTAAAGGGCACCCGGCGCATCATGCCGGTGGTGGTGATGCATTCCCGGGGCATCTGCCGATACAGGTTCTGCATTTCCTCTGCCAGCTGCTTGCCGTCGGCATCCAGACAGCCCACCGCAAAGATGCTGCCGGTCAGGCGGCAGACCACGCGGGTCGCAGGGGTATCAAAGCTCTTTTTCCACTGGTTGCCCACAAAGCAGTGCAGCTGGTCCATCACAGGCTGGCCGTAGGTATCCCGCAGCTTCTGGCCGTTGTCGATGCTCACCAGTGCCACGGCCGCCTTGCGGCCCTGCGCTGCACACTGTTCCAGCTTTTGGGCAAACACCGTTTCCAGATAGCGGCGGTTGTACACGCCGGTAAGGAAATCGTGGCTCATATCCTCGCGGCACAGTTCCCGCTCCCGGGGCGTCATGCGCTCTTCCGGCAGCACATTGCCTGCCAGCGGTGCGCACATTTCCAGCTCCCAGCATTTGCCATCCGCTTCCACTCTGCGGTGCAGCACACAGTCCACACGGCCATTGCGCAGCTCGTAGTCCACCCGCAGGCCATCGTCCTGCCAGCCGTCACAAAGCGGTGCTTCGGTCAGGGTCACTGCCTCAAATACGGCCTGCGCTGAGCGCGCAAGTTCCCGTAGATCCTGCTCGGTACATTCTTTCTTCATGTAATTTTCCCCATCATCTGCGCACGCGGCGCTCCCGTATCCCGCGTGCAGTCACCTGTTCCCCATACGTTCAGGAACCATCTGCCGCATTATGCATCCCGCGCCCGCCCTGTTTCCGGAAATGCCGGGAACGCATCAGGCAAAGAAAAATGGTATAATGCCGCTTTAGCAACATTATACCATTCAGCTTCCGATTTTACCAGCAAAACGCACAATTTTCTGCCGGAGTTTTTACATTTTCGTCAAATTGCCAAGCTCCCGCCGCTCTGTGCCTTCTGTTTATACGCGGCAGTACACACTGCACTCGTCGTGGATGGTCTTGGCCAGTGCCTTGGCGGCAAAGCCGTCAGCGGCGCGCCATGCCCAGTTTCCGCCCAGCTTGCCGGGGGTATTCAGGTGTGCTTCCGCGCCCAGACCCAGCCAGTCGTACATGGGGATGATGGCCCGGTCAGCCACCGACCCCAGCGCTGCGCGCAGCAGAGCGATGCGGACATCATCGGTCCGGATGGCCGCCAGCTCCTTTGCGGTGGGCTTTACGCCGGTCAGGTGCAGGTAAGCGGCAGCGGCAGCCTTTTCCTTTTCGGAAGCGCCGTTCTCCCACCAGTCGGTCAGGGTGGTGTTATCGTGGGTGCCGGGATACACTACGCTGTTCTTGACGTGGTTGTGGGGCAGATACTCGCTGTCCCCGCCGCTGAAGGCGAACTGCAGCACCTTCATGCCCGGGAAGGTGCTGTCGGCCAGCAGCTTTCGCACGCTGGGGAACAGTTCACCCAGATCCTCGGCAATGATGGGCAGCTTGCCAAGGGCAGCTTCCAGCGCATCGAACAGCTCCATGCCAGGGCCGTTCTCCCACTTGCCGGTGCGGGCAGTGGTGCTGTCTGCCGGGATGGCCCAATAGGTATCGAAGCCGCGGAAGTGGTCGATGCGCAGCAGGTCGTAGATGCCCAGTGCGTGGCGCACCCGGCGCACCCACCACGCGTAGCCGGTCTTTTTGTGGTAGGCCCAGTTGTACAGCGGGTTGCCCCACAGCTGACCGTCGGCAGAGAAGTAATCCGGCGGGCAGCCCGCCACACGGGCAAAGCCGCCGTCGGCATCCAGCTCAAACAGCGCGCCGCCCACCCATGCATCCACCGAGTCGGCAGAGACATAGATGGGGATGTCGCCCAAAATCTGCACGTCCTTTTTGTTGGCGTAGGCCTTCACCGCCTGCCACTGGGCCGCAAACTTGTACTGCACGAACTTCCAGAAGCCGATCTCTTCCTCGTTTTCGGCGGCAAAGGCAGCAAGGGCCTTTTTGTCGCGCAGGCGGTAGGGCTTGTCCCACTCCACCCAGTTCTTCATGCCGTTGGCCACTTTCAGGGCCATGTACAGGGCGTAGTCGTCCAGCCATTCCTCATTGGCGAGGGTAAAGGCATAATAATCATCCGGGAAGTAATAGCTGCAGCCGTGCAGCCCAGCGCACTGCTTGCGCCATGCGGCGTAGGCGGTGCGCAGGACTTTAAAGCGGCTCACATACAAAGTGCCGTAGTCCACCTCTTTGGGGTCTGTGCCCCATTTTTCGGCCTTGAGCTGGGCGGCGGTGAGCAGGCCTTCTTCCTTCAAAGCGTCGAGGTCGATAAAATAGGGGTTGCCCGCAAAGGCCGAGCAGCTCTGATAGGGGCTGTCACCGTAGCCGGTGGGGCTGAGCGGCAGGATCTGCCAGATCTTCTGGCCCGCTTGTGCCAGAAAATCCACAAACTTGAATGCTTCCTTGCCAAAGCAGCCAATACCGTAAGGGCCGGGCAGGCTGGACACCGGCATCAGGATTCCACTTTCACGCATGCTATTACCTTCCTCATTTTTAACATTTTATGGGAATATCGTTGTTTCTTATCATAACATATCCGCAGACTATTTTCCACAGGCAAAAAACGTGGTATACTTATTTTTAAACTGGGTGTGTATCCCTTTTTCGATTTTAAATAGCCTCCGCTTTCGCTCTGGCTATGTTCAGCGGAATCCAGATTTTTTATTTCGCGTTTGTCGCGGCCTGCGGAACTTGTCGGGGCAAGGCCCCGCCATCTGCTGACGCAGACCGCTCGCCGCTTAAAAGCCCCACCGGGGCTTTCATTGCTGCGCAAACGCGGGCCGCTCCAAACGCATTTTCACCAGAAGGGCCGAAACCGGCAGATGCAGTAAAATCTCTTTTGTTGTTGGCCTTTACGGCCCCTTGCGTGAAAAAGCAGAATTGGAACGACCGCAGTCGTTCCAATTCTGCAAAAATAAAAATAAATTTTCCGCTGAATATGGCCAGAGCCTGCGGCGGCCATTTTAAATCGTCAAACTGCACCCTGAACAGGAGGTACCCGCGCCATGCAGCGCACAGAAAAATACTTTGAACAGGACGCTTTCCGCACCCAGTGCAAGAGCGTCATCCTTGCCGCAGAGCCGGACGAAAAGACCGGCGGCGGGCGCATTGCGCTGGACGGCACGGTGTTCTACCCGGAGGGCGGCGGTCAGCCTGCCGACCGGGGCACCCTGACCCTGCCGGACGGTGCCACGCTGAATGTGACCGATGTGCACGAGCATGACGGCATCCTCTGGCACAGCGTGGATGCTCTGCCGGAAAGCGCTGTTCCCGGCACTGCCGTTTCCGGCTGCATCGACTGGGAATGGCGCTTTGACAAAATGCAGCAGCACACCGGTGAGCACATCCTTTCCGGCATCCTGCACCAGATGTTCGGGGCCGAGAACGTGGGCTTCCACATCGGTTCCGAGGCTGTGCGCATGGACACCAGCGTGCCCATTTCTGCCGAGGGCCTGCAGGCAGCCGAGCTTGCCGCCAACCGCATCGTGTGGCAGGATGTGCCGGTGCTGGTCAGCTACCCCACCCGGGAGGAGCTTGCCGCCCTTGTCTACCGCTCCAAAAAGGAGATCGAAGGGCAGGTGCGCATCGTGACCATTCCCGGTGCGGATGTCTGCGCCTGCTGCGGCACTCACACCCGCACCACCGGACAGGTGGGACAGATCAAAATTCTGGCCAGCGAGAACTACAAGGGCGGCGTGCGGCTGAGCGTGGTGTGCGGCCAGCGGGCATTGCTTGCTGCACAGGCTATGCGCCAGCGGCAGGCAGAGATCGGGGCGCTGCTCTCGGCCAAGGCCGACCAGACCGCTGTGGCGGTGCATCGCGTCTACGATGAGTATACTGCGCTCAAGTTTACACACTTTGGTGTATGTTCTCAGCTGTTCGATGCACTTGCCCAGCTGGCAAACCCCGGTGAGGATGCCATCCGCACAGTGCCCGGCCTTGACCCGGACGGCCTGCACCGGCTGGCGGTGCGCCTGACCGAAGCCACCACCGGTCTCTGCGCCGCCCTGACCCCCACCGAAAAGGGCACCGGCTACTGCATTGCGCAGGCAGACGGCGATGTGCGCGCCCTGACCAAAGCCCTGAACGCCGCCCTGAACGGACGCGGCGGCGGCAAGCCCGGCATCTGTCAGGGCAGCTGCGCCGCTGCACCGGAACAGGTGGAGGAATTTTTGCGGGAGCAAAACCGGTAAGCATCCTCGCCCTCTCCGTCTTTGCTTCGCAAAGCCACCTCTCCCAAAGGGAGAGGCTTTGGCAGTACGGAAAACCTTCCGGCTTTGCCAAGGGCTCCCCCTTTGGGGGAGCTGGCGCGTCAGCGCCTGAGAGGGCGAGCCACGTTAATTTTAAGGAGAACAACAAACTATGAGAATGCGTTTCAAACCCTATGCCCACGACGAGCTGATGGCAGCCGATTTCCATGTCCACGAGCCGCTGATCTGGGGCGGCAGGTGGCACGCCCAGTACGCCCGCCCGGAGCAGCCCTTTGTGCTGGAACTGGGCTGCGGCAAGGGCGGCTTCATCTCCCAGTTGGCCTGCGCCCACCCGGAAAACAACTATCTGGGCATTGATATCACCGATAAGGTGCTCATCCTCGCCAAGCGCAAGATCGAAGCCGCCTATCAGGCTGCAGGCCGCCCCATCGACAACGTGAAGATCATGAGCACCGACATCGAGCGCATCAAGGGGGTCATTACCGCCGAGGATACGGTCAGCCGCATCTACATCAACTTCTGCAATCCGTGGAGCAAGAACGGCTCTTCCCACAAGCACCGCCTCACCTACCCGCGCCAGCTCATCAACTACCGTGAGTTCCTCAAGGACGGCGGCGAGATCTACTTCAAGACCGACGACGATGATCTGTTCCGCGACAGTCTGGAATACTTCCCCGCTTCCGGCTACGACATCGAGTGGATGACCTTTGACCTCCATGAGAACGAGCCGGAGTGGAACATCCGCACCGAACACGAGGGCATGTTCACCGAAATGGGCATCAAGATCAAGGCCCTGATCGCCCGCAAGGACCCGGACCCCGTCAGCGTGACCTGGATCGAGCCGAAGATCCTCAAGCGTCAGGCCCGCGAAGCGGCCGAGGCCGAGGCTGCTGCCAAGGCCGCACAGGAAGGCGAAGGCAATGAATGACCCCTGCGAGATCTGCCTGAACAATGTGCAGGACGAGTACGGCAGCTGGTACTGTGCTCAGGGCGGCTGTCTGGACGAGGACGAGATGGCCCGCTATCTTTCCCGCAGCACGGCCGCCTGCCCGTTCTTTGAGCCGGGCGATGAATACAAGATCGTACAAAAACAGAACTGACCTGCACAGCAGCCTGATTCTCACAGGAGGTGTTTTATGCTCAACTTTCTCACGACCACCACAGTATGCGGCTTTTCGCTGTATCATGTGCTGGCCTTCTTCCTCATTTATTCCTGCACCGGCTGGTGTCTGGAGGTCATCTTTGCCGCCGCCACCACCGGTCAGCTGGTGAACCGCGGCTTTCTCAACGGCCCGGTATGCCCCATTTACGGCTTCGGCATGATCATCGTGCTGTTCGCCCTGACCCCTCTGCAGGACAGCGTCCTGCTGCTGTACATCGGCGGCGTCATCCTGCCCAGTGCGCTGGAACTGGTAGGCGGCTGGGCACTGTATAAGCTCTATCACACCCGCTGGTGGGACTACAGCGACTTTCCCTTCAACATTGGCGGCTACATCTGTCTGGAATTCAGCCTGCTGTGGGGCGTGGGCACGCTGGTGGTCATGCGCATCGTCCACCCGGTCGTCGCCGGTCTTGTGGATATGATCCCGCCCTTTGTGGGCTTTGTCGTTATGTGTGTGCTCTATGCAGTCTACGCGGCAGACGTAGTCGTTACGGCCTTTGCCGCCTCCGGTCTGGCCAAGACGCTGGATGCCATGGAGCAGCTGGCTGACAGTATCCATGCCGTCAGCGATGCCATGACCCAGCTGCTGGGCACCACCACCCTGAACGCCGACCAGAAGCTGGACGAGCAGCGCCTGCAGCTCAAGCTTGCTGCCGCCGAGGCCCGCGAAGCCGCACCGGAAAAGCACGCCCTGCGTGAAACGCTGGCCGCCGTCCGTGCCAAGACCGAAGAGGCCCGCGAGGCCGCAAAGCGTGCTTCCGAGATCGCCAAGCTCAACACGGCCGAAGCCGCCAAGGCTGCACAGCTGGCCGCCAAGGGCACGATGGAGCGCGCTGCCGAGCTGCTGCGTCTGGAACAGCTGGCCGAGGAGCTGCAGGCCCGCAGCGATGAAATGCAGGCCCAGCTGCTGCGCACCCCCCGCATCGTTGGCCCGCGCCGCATGCTGCGCGCCTTCCCCGGCCTGAAGCATGGCGTAAAAAAGACCACCCTCAAGGCCCTGCGCCTTGGTCTTGCCCGCCGGGAAAGCCCCGAAGAAGAACCGAAGAAAAACGGCTCCGACACCCGCAAGGATGCCTGAGACCGCTGCCCAAAAGACCGCTGCACAGGAATGCAGCGGTCTTTTTATGCCCCGCCTTCCGGACCCGTCTGGCGTTCCGTTCTTTTTGCCGCAATGTCGCAATGTTTTAAATATCTATTTTCAAAGGTTTAAAATCGTGCTATACTGTTTTCTAAAATGCCATATTTTGTCGAAAACATCCAACAGCGAGGGATTTATCATGTCCGAAGAACTGAAGTTGAATGAAAATGTCGGCGCACCGCAACCCGATGCACTTGCACAGATCGCATCGGTAGACCCCAGCCCGGCCGTAGGCGGTATGCACCCCTTTACTCCGGCCATGCTCAGCCGTCTCAAGAAGCAGCGTCAGCTGCTGAGCGAGCTGGAGCACGCCCTGAAAAATCACGAGTTCTGCTTCTTTCTGCAGCCCAAGTGCAACAGCATGACCCGCGCCATCGTGGGCATGGAAGCACTGGTGCGCTGGAACCACCCCACCCGCGGCTGCGTGCCCCCGTCTGAGTTCATGCCCCTGCTGGAGAGCACCGGCCTTGTGACCCAGCTGGATCAGTATATCTGGGAGTCTGTCTGCAAGACCCTGCACAAGTGGCAGGAGAGCGGCAGCAATCTTGTGCCTGTATCTGTGAACGTTTCCGTGGTGGATATCGTCAATCTGGACGTGCCGCAGATCTTCTCCAACCTTGTGGAAAAGTATCAGCTGGAGCCCAAGCTCCTGCTGGCCGAGATCACCGAGACCATGCTGGCCGAAAACGCTTCTCTGGTGGAAAACACCATCCAGGGCCTGCACCGCAAAGGTTTCTCTGTGATGATGGACGACTTTGGCAGCGGCTATTCTTCGCTGAATATGCTCAAGGACACCAACGTGGATGCCATCAAGCTGGACATGAAGCTCATCGACATGAACCAGCAAAACCGCAGCAAGGGCGTGCAGATCGTGGAATCGGTGGTGGATATGGCCCACCGCCTGAATCTGCCCATCATCGCCGAGGGCGTGGAAACGCCGGAACAGGTCTCCATGCTGCAGGCCGCCGACTGCCTGTATACGCAGGGCTATTATTTCTACAAGCCCATGCCGGTGGAGAATGCCGAGGCCCTGCTGGCCCAGCCCAACAGCGAGGATTACTGGGATATGCGCCGCGATCTGATGTGCCGTGACCGCCGGGCACCCATCTCCGACAGCGAGCAGACCGCACTGGCGCTGCAGGCCTACCAGATCTTTGCGGACAATGTGCTGGAGCTTTCTCTGCTGAACCTTTCCACCGGCGAATACCGGGTCATCAAGCGGGATCCGCGCCTGCCCGGTGCGGGTTCGGACACTGAGGAGGACTTTGCCGCTTACTGTGAGCGCATGGTGACGAACAAGGTGATCCACCCGGACGACGCGGAGATGTTCACCGACCAGACCGATCTGGAGACCCTGCGCTCCGCTGTTTTCAGCACCCAGCAGCCGGAGGCCTACCGCTTCCGCAAAAACGTGTCCGGCCAGTTCGTGTGGATCACCATGGAATTTCTGCCCTGCCGCAACTGCTGCGCCCAGAACCCATGGGCCACCGTGGTGGTGCGTGAGGATGCACAGGCCGACCATCTCAGCGAGGAGCTGGACTTCTCCTACAGCCACGACACCCTGACTGGCCTGCTGAACCGCAGCCTCTTCGAGACCGATCTGCGGACGCTGCAGTCCAGCGAATACGACTCCATGGTGTGCACCTACATCGATGTGGTGGGCCTGCACGAGGTCAACAACCATCTGGGCCACCGCAGCGGCGATGCCATGCTCTGCTTCATTGCCAATGCGGCCCGCAAGTTCTTTGTTTCCAGCCGCATCTACCGCATCGGCGGTGACGAATTCGTGATCCTCACCCCGAACCAGCCGCCCTACAGCGTGTGGGTGGCTGTGGACAAGATGCGTGCTTTCCTGCGCGAGAAGGAATATGAGATCTCGGTGGGCATCCAGAGCACCAACGACCTGCACCGGCTGGACGATGCCATGAATCAGGCCGAAGCTGCCATGCGGCAGGACAAGCAGGCCTATTATGCCCGCAACGGCCAGGAGCGCCAGCTGCGGGGCCTGAACGAGAAGCTGGAGCAGACCCTGACCGAAAAGCGGGATGCCGAGCATTTTCTGCGGGTCCTTGCCCCCAAGTACAAGAGCGTGTTCGTTGTGGATCTGAAGACCGACCGTATGCGCGGCGTGATCGTCCCGGACTATTTCCAGAAAATTCTGGACACCTCCGGCGGCTCTTTCCTCGCCGTTCTGCAGCAGTACCGTGATACGCAGGTGCAGCCCGCCTGCCGCGAGAGTCTGGCGGACCTGCTGGACTACAACTATATCCGCAGCAAGGTCCTGACCGGCGACATCGTGGAGCACACCTATAAAAAGACCGACGACACCACCTTCCGCGTCAAGGTGACACCCTACTCCAGGAGTGGCTCTCATATCGATGAAACGCTCTGGATCTTCTCGGATGAAGGGGCATCCCTTACCCCTCCCCAGACAAAATAAGTGATTAAACGTTAAAAAAAATCGGAAACGACTGCGGTCGTTTCCGATTTTTGTTTTTACAGAAAAGTTGTGCCGGGCAGCAGCATTTGCCAATTTCGACCCCCTCCCCGTGAAAAAGAACTCCAGAAAAATCCGCGTTTGCGCAGCAATGAAAGCCCCAGTGGGGCTTTCAAGCGGCAGAACGGTCTTGCTTTTAGCAAGATGGCGGGGCCTCGCCCCGACACGTTCCGCAGATTTTTCTGGAGTTCAAAATAAAAATAATAATTCCACTGATTATGGCCAGAGCGCACGCGGAGGCCATTCTAAATGGTCAAGATGGTCAGGCCCACAGATTTTCCGGGTACTGGCCCTCTGCCGTTTTGCGGGCGATGGCTTCCACCACCAGCGGCTTGTCCTCACGGTAGGTAACGCCGTACCATTTATCCGTGCTGCGCAGCACCTGAATTTTTGCCTTGCCCTCTTCGATCAGTTCCGTGACCACCAGCGGCAGGAAATACTCACACTTGAGCGGGTTTTTAGGCAGATTTTCGGTCAGCCAGCCCGCAAAGCGCTGCTCGGCTTCGTCCAGAAAGCTTTTGCCAAAGCCCCACAGGTTCATGCTCACCGGGGTATCGCCAGGCAGGTCGGTCCAGCTTGCGCCGCCGTCCTCGGTGAAGTGTACGCCGTTTTCGTACGTTTCAATGCGGGTGCGTTCGGTCACACTGTGCAGAGTGCCGTCGGGTTCGGTCACGCATACGCCGCGGGCCACGCTGCCATTCTCGGAGACAGTGTTCCGGAGCAGATAGCTTACCATGCAGTAGTCGTAATAGCTGCCGTCCTCGTGGGTGGACAGGTAATCATACATCACCCGGAAGGCCTCCGGGCCGTAATAATCATCGGCATTGATGACCGCAAACGGGCCGTCGATGAGGTCCTTTGCAGCCAGAACGGCGTGGCAGGTGCCCCAGGGCTTGACACGGCCCTCCGGCACGGCAAAGCCTGCGGGCAGCTCATCCAGCTGCTGGAAGGCGTATTTCACGTTCATGGCCTTGGATACACGCTCGCCGATGGCTGCCTTGAAAGCATCCTCGATCTCATGCTTGATAACAAAGATCACCGTCTCAAAGCCTGCGCGGCGGGCATCGTAAAGGGAATAATCCACGATCACCTGACCGTTCGGCCCCACCGGGTCGATCTGCTTCATGCCGCCGTAGCGGCTGCCCATGCCAGCCGCCATGACCACCAGTACCGGTTTGTTCATATAAGGTTCCTCCCGTATCTGAGCCGCAGCCGCGGCAGAATATTTATTGTCTCATTATACTCCATTTTGGACAGAAAAACAATTTGAAATGGCTCCGCCTCGCTCTGCCATTTTTCAATCGTCCCTTCGTTCCGCAAGTTAAAATTTCCAAAATATGCAATTTATTCTTGCAAAAGTATTGTTTTTGCCATGTAAATATTGTATAATGGCGGCATCAATGCAGGTTTTACCTGTCAAAAAGTGTCCTTTAGTGAAAGCAAAGCTTTCCAATACGATCAAGAAAAGAGGTATTTTATCATGAACGAAGCCGTTACCAAGCGCTTTCTGCTGTATTTCCGCCTGATGCTGCTGTTGTGGATCCTGATCGCCAATGCCATCATCCATGTGACCGGCCTGGAGTACAGCTGGCTGATCTTTCTGAGCAATATCATGATGTTCACGCTGGAAGGCGATGTGAAGGATCGCTTCGTCACCGTTGAGCTGGGTGGTCTTGTGGGCCTGATCCTCACTGTGATCGCTCTGCTTTCCATCACGGCCCTGACCCCGGTGCTGGGCGGCTTCTTCGGCTTCCTCATCCCGCTGGCCGTGGTGCTGTTCATCCTCATCATCCTGCACCCCTACGCACCCAAGGTGCTGAACAACGTGGGCTTTGCCTACCTGACTGTGGCCTGCATCGACACCACCGCTCTGGCCACCCACCTGCCCCAGTTCTTCATCACCTTCATCGTGGGTTCCGTTCTCTTCAACGGCGTGTGTGTGCTGCTGATGAAGCCCGCCAAGGCTCTGGCCGTCAAGAGCGTCCAGAAGGAAAATGCCTGATTTCCTTTTTGTAAAGCATCCAACGCCAAAGGCCGCTGTTTCCATTTGAGCAGCGGCCTTTGGCGTTTCGCTGCAGCAAAAAAAGCGCCGCTCTCCCCTGCCGGGAAAGCGGCGCTTTGTGTTTTGCAGTGTCTGCTTACAGGCTGCGGTTGCGGATCTCGGCAGTCACCTTTGCGATGAACGCATCCAGCTCCATCGTGGTGGTCTCGCCCTTGCGGTCACGCACCGAGATGTTGCCTGCCTCGGCTTCCTTGGCACCCAGAACCAGCATATAAGGCACACGGTCCACCTGCTGTGCCTCGCGGATCTTGTAGCCGATCTTCTGGTTGTCGTCGTCCAGCACAACACGGACACCGGCTTCCACCAGCTTTTCGGTCACGCCCTCGGCGTAGTCCAGCGTCTTTTCGGAGACGGGCAGCACCTTGACCTGCGTGGGAGCCAGCCAGGTGGGGAACTTGCCCTTGGTCTCTTCGATCAGGTAAGCCATGAAGCGGTCCAGAGAGCCCAGGATGGCGCGGTGCAGCACCACGGGGGTCTTTTCGGTGCCGTCCTTGTCCACGTAGGTCAGGTGGAACTTTGCGGGCAGGCAGAAGTCCAGCTGGCAGGTGGACAGGGTGTACTCGGCACCCACGGCGGGCTTGACGTTCACGTCCAGCTTGGGGCCGTAGAAGGCAGCCTCGCCGATCTCCTCGGTGAAGTGGATGCCCAGCTCGGTCAGCACTTCGCGCAGGGCCTGCTCTGCATGGTTCCACATGGCATCATCGTCGTGGTACTTCTTCTTATCGGCAGGATCACGCAGGCTCAGCACGCAGCGGTAATCGGTAATGTTGAAGTCCTTGTACACCTCAAAGATCAGGTCGCACACGTTTGCGACCTCGCTCTTGATCTGCTCCGGGGTGCAGAACAGGTGAGCATCGTTCTGGCAGAAGTGACGGCCGCGCTCGATGCCCTTCAGGGTGCCGGAGGACTCGTAACGGAAATCGTGGGCGATCTCACCGATGCGCATGGGCAGGTCACGGTAAGAATGGGGACGATTTGCGTAGATCATCATGTGGTGGGGGCAGTTCATCGGGCGCAGAACATAGCTCTCGCCCTCCATCTCCATGGCGGGGAACATGTTCTCACGGTAGTGATCCCAGTGACCGGAGGTCTTATACAGGTTCACAGTGCCGATGCAGGGAGTCATAACGTGCAGGTAGCCGCGTGCACGCTCCTTCTCCTTGATATAGTTCTCCAGCTCCTGCCAGACGGTGTAGCCTGCGGGCAGGAACATGGGCAGGCCGCGGCCAACCAGATCGTCGGTCATGAACAGGCCCATTTCCTTGCCGATCTTGCGGTGATCGCGCTCACGGGCCTCCTGCTGCTCCTTCTCCCAAGCATCCAGCTCTTCCTGATTGCGGAAGGCCACGCCATTGATGCGGGTGAGCATCTTGTTTTCCTTGTCGTTCTTCCAGTATGCGCCGGACTGCTGGGTGATCTTGAAGGCCTTCAGCGCCTTGGTGTAGGTCAGGTGGGGTCCGATGCACATATCCACGTACTCGCCCTGCTGGAAGAAGCTGAACTCGGTCTCCTCGGCCAGATCCGCCATGTGCTCGATCTTGTAGTTCTCCTTGCGCTCTTCCATCAGCTTCACGGCCTCGGCGCGGGGCAGGATGAAGGGCTTGATGGGCAAATTCTCCTTGACGATCTTGCGCATCTCTTTCTCGATGTTTGCCAGATCCTCGTCGCTGAGCTTCTGGTCGCCCAGATCGACGTCGTAGTAGAAGCCGTTCTCGGTAGCGGGGCCGAAGGCGAAATCAGCCTGCGGATACAGGCGCTTGATGGCCTGCGCCATGATGTGGGCTGCGGTGTGGCGGATAACGTGCAGTTCCTGATCCTGCGGGCACTCGTCCACATGACCGTCCTTATAGATGATCTTCATAATGTTTGCTCCTTTGACAGATAAAGTAAAACAAAAAAGCGCTTCATCCCGCACACTTACTCACGGGATGAAGCGCCTGAAAAAGTCAGAAACGTTCCACGGTTCCACCCGAATTGCACGCCTCTGCGTGCCACTCGCTGTGCTGTAACGGGCGCACCCGGCAGAGGTTCTCCTCTGCGCTCTGCGGTGGTAGAGCTCCGGCACATGGCAGGCCGCTTGCAGCACCCTTGCGGGGCAGCCCTCTCTGGGTCATGGAGAAACGGGAACTCAGTTTGTCCGCATCATCGCTTTTACAGGATGAAACTACGCTGATTGTAGCACGTCCCGCCGAAAAAATCAAGAGACGCAGCCATGAAATTTTTTCTTCATTTTTCTTCCTTCGGCTGCAGGAATTCCGAAAAAAGCTTGCTGGTGCGGAATCCCTGACTGGAATACAGGCTGTGATAGCCGGAGAACATATAGCTCAGGCCGCAGGCCAGCGCCATCAGCTCAAACCCGGCCCCGCTGAACAGCTCAGCCGCCAGTACAATGGAAGCCACCAGCGTATTGGTCGCCCCGCAGAACACGCACACCAGACCCACTGCAGCAGAAAAGCCCGCCGGGAGCCCCAGCAGCGGCCCCACCACGCAGCCAAACGTTGCGCCGATATAAAAACTCGGCACCACTTCGCCGCCCTTGAAGCCCACACTCAGGGTCAGCACTGTAAGCACCATTTTGCACACAAAGTCCCACGGCAGAGCCTGCTCCAGCTCAACGGCATCCATAATGACATCCATGCCGGCACCGTTATAGCGGCCCACCCCCATCAGGTAGGACAGTGCCACCACAGCCGCACCGCCTGCAGCAGCCCGCACCCACGGATTCGGCAGCAGTTTGGGGATCTCATGCTCAAAAAAGTGCAGCATCTGGCAGAAAATCACCGCCACCACCGCGCAGCACATGGCCAGCACGGCGGTGCGCACCACCGTCCGGGCATCCAGCGGCGGCGCTTCCATCACAAACCGTGTGGGCGCAATGCCGGCCTTCAGCGAGATGCTGTATGCAATGAGCGCCGCCAGAAAGCCCGGCACGAAGGCCACGGTCAGCATCAGACCCACATCCACCACCATCATCGCAAACAGGGTCGCGGTCAGCGGTGTACCGAACAGCGCCGAAAAAAATGCCGCCATGCCGCACACGGTAGCCGTGCGGCAGTCATGATTGTTGAAGTGCAGCACCCGGCCGATATTCCAGCCGATGCTGCCGCCCATCTGCAGCGCTGCGCCCTCGCGGCCGGCCGAGCCGCCGCACAGATGGGTGAGCACAGTGCCCAGAAAGATGGCCGGGACCAGCCACGGCGTCACCGAGCTGCCGTCCTGCACGGCCCGCAGCACATCGTTGGTACCCTTGCCGACACAGCCCGTCGCCTTATACAGAGCCGTGATGGCGATGCCCGCCGCAGGCAGAAGCCATAGCAGCCAGACCTGCTCTGCGCGCTGCTCGGTCACCCATTCCACTGCCAGATGGAACAGCGTTCCGATGCCGCCGCACAGCACGCCGGTGCACACAGCCAGAAGCGTCCACCGGAACAGCGCCAGAAGCGAGACCCGGATCGCTTCCTTATAATGCAGGAACCATTCCTTTATTTTCCACATGTTTCTTCCCCGCACCTCTCTTATTTTCGATCTGATTTTGTCTATATGCGCCAAAACATAACATGTTTTTCTATCAATGTCAACCAAAGAATGGCAAAGGATATTATACAACTTTTACATGCCCGGTAAAACAAATGCCAAAAGCCCCGCTTCTTTGTGCGCAGAAGCGGGGCTTTTGAGTCGGATCAGAAAAAAGGAAAAAGGAGAACAAAGGGAGTTTGTCGGGGCGAGGCCCCTCCATCTGCTTTCGCAGACCGTTTGGCCGCTCGAAAGCTCCACTGGAGCTTTCGTTGCTGACGCAAACGCGTATATCACGCCGCTGTACAGAGGCCGGTGTCGTGCCGGTGCACCTGCACCGCAGCGGGACAGCTGTTAGAATTTTGGAGCTTTACTCCACATCCTGCAGGGCGGCAAAGTCCTCTTCGCCGGTGCGGATCTTGACCACGCGGGTCACGTTGTACACAAAGATCTTGCCGTCGCCGATATGGCCGGTGTACAGTGCCTTCTTGGCGGCCTCCACCACAGCGTCCACGCTGATCTTGGAGACGATCACCTCCACCTTGATCTTGGGCAGCAGGGTGGTATCCACAGGCACGCCGCGGTACTTCTCGGAAGTGCCCTTCTGGATGCCGCAGCCCATCACCTGCGTGACGGTCATGCCGGTAACGCCCAGATCGTTGAGGGCAGTCTTGAGCTGATCGAACTTGGAAAGCTTTGCAATGATGGACACCTTGTGCATACCGGTGTCGTACACGCCATCGTGGATCACGGGCGAAGGCTCGCGCACCACAGGAACGGCAGCACTGATCTGCTTGTCGGTGGCCTTGGTCACATCGTCCTCGCCGAGGTCGGTGTTCTCGTTGGGCACCATGGCAGCAGAGTTTGCATCGGAGATGGAGAAACCAGCGTAAGCGGATGCCAGACCATGCTCGTGGATATCCAGACCGTCGATCTCCACCTCTGCGGGAACGCGCAGGCCGATGAACTTATCGATGAGCTTGAAGATAATGAACATCACAACGACAACGTAGATGTCAACGGTAACGAGGCCCAGCAACTGGGTGCCCAGCTGTGCCAGACCGCCGCCGTAGAAGAGACCTGCGTGCTCAGTGTTGGCACCGGTGGAGAACAGGCCCACCGCAATGGTGCCCCACACGCCGTTTGCAAAGTGGACGGAAACTGCACCAACAGGGTCATCCACCTTGGCGATGTTATCGAAAAACTCAACGCTCAGAACAACGAGCAAGCCGGCCACAAAGCCGATGAAGAATGCGCCGAAGGGAGAAACGGTATCGCAGCCTGCAGTGATCGCCACCAGACCGGCCAGAGAACCGTTCAGGGTCATGGAAACATCGGGCTTGCCGTAGCGCAGCCAGGTGAAGATCATGGTCACACAGGTGGCAACGGCTGCAGCAAGGTTGGTATTGAAACAGACCAGACCGGTCATGGTCATGGCCTCGTCGGTGGCAAGGCTCAGAGAAGAACCGCCGTTAAAGCCGAACCAGCAGAACCACAGGATGAACACGCCCAGAGCACCGGCGGTCAGGTTGTGGCCGGGAATGGCATGAGGCTTGCCGTTCTTGTCGTACTTGCCGATGCGGGGACCCAGCATCCATGCGCCCAGCAGAGCGATGACACCGCCCACATTGTGGACTGCTGCAGAGCCTGCAAAATCATGGAAGCCCATGCTCTGCAGCCAGCCGCCGCCCCACATCCAGTGGCCGCAGATGGGGTAGACCACCAGCGAGATCGCAGCGGAATAAACGCAGTAAGCCTTGAAGTTGGTGCGCTCGGCCATGGAGCCGGAAACGATGGTGGCAGCCGTTGCGCAGAACACGGTCTGGAACACGATGTAGACCCACAGCGGGATATCCAGACCCAGATGGCTGTAATCGCCCTGAATGAACGGGTCGAAGCCGCCGATCAGTGCGCCGGTGCCGCCGAACATCAGGCCAAAGCCGATGATCCAGTAGCACGGGGTGCCGATGCAGAAGTCCATCATATTCTTCATCAGAATATTACCGGTGTTCTTGGCACGGGTGAAACCGGCTTCGCACAAGGCGAAGCCCGCCTGCATGAAGTAGACAAGGAACGCTCCCACGAGCGTCCAACAGGTGTTGATGGAGCTGAACATAACTTTTCATACCTCCCACGAATGTGATGCCGCAAGGCCACCAGAACCTTTTGGCGTGTGCGGTGTTCCCCGTGCCGATCGCACGCAGGAACGCTTCATTTGCACTCAGGAGACCCTCTATCCTCCCCCGAGCGGCAATATCCCCGAAAACACAAAAGGCGCTGGCGGAATCTCTTCCGTCAGCGCCTTTGCTTTCGATGGCAAGAGTATAGTCCCTTTGTGCAAAAGTGTCAAGGGCTCATGTCAAGGTTTTACGTTTTTCACAACGCAAAGAAAGTTATCACGGCAAAAGTTTGGCAAAACTCTGTTTTCAGCTGCGCACTAGTCATTCTTTTCCGCTTCTGTGTCGTTTTCCGCTTTTTTGCGGCCGGAGCGGTGTCCGCCCTGCATTTCCCAGTGCAGCATCAAGCTCATCATGGCGCGCAGTGCAAAGGTGGCAGCCAACGGCACCACCGACTCCAGATTCTGCAAAAGGAAGGTCTTTGCGATCTCCGCCGACATCAGGAATTCCAGCGCCGTGGTCAGGCCGCTGCTCATCTCGTGGTGGAAATCATGGTGGTCATGGAAGAAGGTCGCCCGCACATAGTGGTAGGTGGCCTTGATAAGACTGGTGACGATGATAAACAGACCAATCACTTCGGCAAGGCCCGCGATCATGGGCACTGCGGTCTCCAGAAAGCCTTCCAGTCCATGGGTAATGCCTGCGTTCAGATGATAAAGCCAGCCCATAGCAGCATCCTCTTACAGCAGCGTCTTGACGTATGCTGCCAGCTCCTCGTCCTTGCAGGAGGCGAAGAACAGCTCGCTGAACTTTGCACCGGCCACAGCGCCCTTCAGCAGGTCCTGATCGATGCTCTTCAGGCACTCGATCAGCGGCTTGAAGGTAGCGGCACGCACGCCGTCCAGAATTTTCTTGTTGCGCTGCTCAGGCTCCACGCGCTCCTTGGGGTAGCCCTGACCGTGGCCGAAGCCGAACAGTTTCTCGAAGCAGTACTCAAGGTTCAGCTCACCGCCCCAGCCGAAGCCCTTGGCAAACGGCATGGCAACGGCGTTGCCGTCGTTCACGTGGGCAAAGGTGTAGGCATCCACAGGGTCCTCCACATGGCCGCAGATCACGCCGGGGAAGCTGTTCAGAGCCAGCATGGCACCCTCGCCGGTGCCGCAGCCGGTGATGACGTAATCGGCTGCGCCGCTGTTCAGCAGGATGGCAGCCAGAATGCCGCACTGCACATAGGTCAGCTGGGCAGCATCGTCGGCAGCGTACATGCCGTAGTTGACCACCTCGTGGCCCATGGGCTCCACCACCTTTTTCAGGGCAGCTTCAATGATGCCATTCTTGGCGGCCTGACTGTTCTCGTTGATGAGTGCAATCTTCATAGTAGTTTCTTCTCCTTTTATGATCTTCTCCTGCAGGTGCAGGTGTTATACAAAGTCCTCGCGCATGGGGGTAAAGAAGTCCAGCATCACGCCGCCTTCCAGACACACACAGCCGTGCATCACGCCGTCCTGCTTGAGCAGGGTGTCGCCGGGGCCCACCTCGCGGGTCTCGTCGCCGATGGTAAAGCGGTAGCGGCCGGAGACGATGTAGGTGACCTGCGTGTGCGGGTGGCAGTGCATGGCACCCACACCGCCGGTTTCAAAGGTATTTTCCACGCACATGGCATCCTTGCTGTAGGCCAGAATGCGGCGCTTTACGCCCTTGCCGCACACCTCCGGCTCGATCTCGGCATGGGGCACCCATACTGCGTCTTTATGCTGTTTTTCCATTATAACACAACATCCTTTCCCATACAAACACAAAAAGCGGCAGCCAGCAGGCAAAGCCTGCCCGGCTGCCGCCGTGCTCAGTCCTTTGGGATATCCTCAGCCATTACTGGGGCTGCTTGCCGATGTAAGCCAGAATGCCGCCATCGACGTACAGGATCAGGCCATTGACAAAGTCAGAAGCCTCGGATGCCAGGAAGACAGCAGGTCCGCCCAGATCCTCTGCCTCGCCCCAGCGGCCTGCGGGGGTCTTGGCAACGATGAACTGGTCGAAGGGATGACGGCTGCCGTCGGGCTGGATCTCGCGCAGAGGTGCGGTCTGCGGGGTAGCGATGTAGCCGGGTCCAATGCCGTTGCACTGGATGTTGTATGCGCCGTACTCAGAAGCGATGTTCTTGGTGAGCATCTTCAGGCCGCCCTTGGCTGCAGCGTAGGCGGAGACGGTCTCACGGCCCAGCTCACTCATCATGGAGCAGATGTTGATGATCTTGCCGCCGCCCTGTGCGATCATGTCGGGGATGATGGCCTTTGCCACGATGAAGGGAGCGTTCAGGTCAACATCGATGACCTGACGGAACTGAGCAGCGCTCATCTCGGTCATGGGGATGCGCTTAATGATACCGGCGTTGTTGACCAGAATGTTGATGTGGCCAACTTCCTCGGTGATCTTTGCCACCATAGCGTTGACGGCATCCTCATCGGTCACGTCGCAGACATAGCCGTGAGCCTTGATGCCTGCTTCTTCGTAAGCAGCGATGCCCTTATCCACCAGCTCCTGCTTGATGTCGTTGAACACGATGGTTGCACCGTTGGCTGCCATTGCCTTTGCAATAGCCATGCCGATGCCATAAGATGCGCCGGTGATCAGCGCGACCTTGCCGGTCAGATCAAAAGATTTGGGAGTGCACTGTGCCATAATAGAGTCCTCCAATCAAATTGTTCCTTTGCGGGGAAGCCCCGTTCTTGCCTTGCAGGATGCCCAAAGCTGAACTCTCGGTTTTAGCATCCTTCTTGTATACAGGGTAACATTCTTTTTGGGCTCTGTCAAGGCATTTTCTTCTGCATTTTTGCTGTATTTTTAATTTTCCGGGAAATTTTTTCGTGAAAAGTCGTGCAAAGCTGCAAAAACCCGGGTTTTTCTTGTATACACGGTTTCAGTCATTAGCGGTGCGCACAATTTCGGCGGAAAAATTTGGGCTTGTTGACAAGAGCCATATTGAGCCATCCAGAATATCATCCCAGCTTCTTTTTCTGCTGCCGTGCCACAATGGGCATCAGCAGGGAGGCAGGCAGCAGCTTCTGCGCCGTGGTGCATGCCCGCATAAAGGCCGAGGGCACAATGATGATCCTGCGGTGCATCATGCCGTGCATGGCTTCCTGTACGCAGAACTCCGGCGTGATGCCCTTGAGGGCAAACACCACCCCCGCCCGGTCGTTGAACTCGGTATCCACCGGCCCCGGGCAGAGCGCACACACGTAGACCGGGCTGTGCAGCTCCTGCAGCTCCCGGGCAACGCCCCGGGTCAGGCTGACCACATAGGCCTTGCTGGCATAGTAGCCCGCCATATAGGGCCCGCCGGGCAGCAGCCCCGCCGAGGACGCCACGTTCAGGATGGTGCCGCCGCCTGCCGCGTGCATCCTGCGCACCGCAAAGCGGAACAGCCGCGCCATGGCTTCCACATTCACCCGGATCATTTCCTCTTCCCGGGCGTCGTCGGTCTCCAGATAGCTGCCGCACACGCCAAAGCCCGCGTTGTTGATAAAGATATCAATGGTCTCCCCCTCCAGCTCCTTGAAAAGGCGCTGGCAGTCCTCTTCCTTTGCAAGATCGGCAGGCAGGATGCGGCAGGGCGTGCCCAGTTTTGCGGCCAGCGCTTCCAGCCGGTCGGTGCGGCGGGCGGTCAGGATGAGCCGGCAGCCCAGCTTTGCATAGCGGCGTGCAAACTCCTGCCCGATGCCGGAGCTTGCGCCAGTGATCCAGATGGTCTTTTGCATGGTGATTTTCCTTTTTCCTCTCGCCCCCAGAGCGGGGGCTTTCTGTACTTGTTGCCCCTATTTTAACACAGTTTGACCGCATTTTCTATGCAATTTTCGTAAACTATAAAAAGAGTGTCCGGAACACCTGCGGCATCCCGGACACTCTCATAGATTTTATTTCAACAGGTTGTCGTTGTCGAAGTAATCGATCCGCATGGACTTGCGCACCTCGGCCAGCGTGGCGGCGGCAGTCTTTTCGGCATAAGCGCTGCCCTCCTTCAGGATCTCCACCACCTCGGGCAGGCGCTGCTCCCACTCTTTGCGGCGGGTGCGGATGGGCTCCAGCTCGGCCTGCATGACGCTGTTCAGGAACTTTTTCACCTTCACGTCGCCCAGACCGCCGCGCTGGTAGTGTGCCTTTACCTCGTCGAGGTTCTGGTATTCCGGCCAGAACTCGGCAAAGTGCTCCGGGCGGCAGAAGGCATCCAGATAGATGAACACCGGGTTGCCCTCCACCTTGCCGGGATCCTGCACACGCAGGTGGTTGGGGTCGGTGTACATGGACATGACCTTCTTTTTGATGTCCTCCGGTTCCTCGGACAGGTAGATGCAGTTGCCAAGGCTCTTGCTCATCTTGGCCTTGCCGTCGGTGCCGGGCAGGCGCAGGCAGGCGGCGTTCTGGGGCAGCACGATCTCCGGCTCGGTCAGGGTATCGCCGTAAACAGCGTTGAATTTGCGCACGATCTCGCAGCACTGCTCGATCATGGGCTTCTGGTCCTCACCGGCAGGCACGGTGGTGGCGTGGAAGGCGGTGATGTCCGCAGCCTGACTGATGGGGTAGCAGAAGAAGCCCACCGGGATGCTGGTCTCAAAGTTGCGCATATGGATCTCGCTCTTGACGGTGGGGTTGCGCTGCAGGCGGCTCACGGTGACGAGGTTCATATAGTAGAAGCTCAGCTCAGTCAATTCCGGCACCATGGACTGGATGAAAATATGGGTCTTGGCGGGGTCGATGCCGCAGGCCAGATAATCCAGCGCCACCTGCAGAATGTTCTGGCGCACCTTTTCCGGGTTGTCGGCGTTATCGGTCAGGGCCTGTGCATCGGCGATCATAACGTAGATCTCATCGTACTCGCCGGAGTTCTGCAGGCGCACCCGCTCCTTCAGGGAACCGACATAGTGACCCACATGCAGGCGGCCGGTGGGACGGTCGCCGGTCAGAATGATTTTTTTCATGATGTTCTCCTTTATTTTGCCGGAAGGCGGCTCGCCCTCTCCGTCTTTGCTCCGCAAATCCACCTCTCCCAAAGGGAGAGGCCTTGGCATAACGGTATACTTCGTGTAGACTGCCAAAGGCTCCCACTTTGGGGGAGCTGGCGCGAATGCGCCTGAGAGGGCGAGGATGCTGCCCTTAAAAGCATCCGCCCACCAACAAATTTTCAATTCTAAAACACGCTTTAAGTATATCCCGCCTCGCATTTTCTGTCAACAAAAGCGGCCGGAGAAAAAGAAAAAAGCGATGGAAAACTTCCATCGCTTTGCTGGCGCCTCTTGCCTGACTCGAACAGGCGACACCCTGATTAACAGTCAGGTGCTCTAACCGACTGAGCTAAAGAGGCATTTATATAAAACGGCACATGACCGTTTTACTACTATAAAATGGTGACCCGTACCGGAATCGAACCGATGTTAAAGGCGTGAGAGGCCTCTGTCTTAACCGCTTGACCAACGGGCCATACGTCCATTTTGCATCGGGTGTTCGCTCCCGACTTGGCTATTTTAGCATAGCACGCCTGCTTTGTCAACACAAAAATTCAATTTTTTCAAAAAATCTTCCGCACTCGGGCCGCGCCGGTGTGGAACAGGCCCAGCGCCAGCCCCAGATATACGCCGACCACCGTATCGTTCTGGTCAAATTCCATCTGCTGGCGCTGCGGCAGGCCGGCCAGTGTACCCTTGTATACGCACCGCAGCTCTTCCAGCCGGGTGTAGTCGTTCGGGTGCATCAGGGTGCTGTGCTTGGGCAGCTCCATGGCACCGCTCTTTTCCAGCACCTCGCTGACGAACTGGGAGCAGAAATAGTGCCGGCGGCGCTTCCAGCGGATATGCATCCCGCAGAGCGCAAGACCGATAACGTTGAACTGGTAAAGGCTGCCGTGGGCCATCATGTGCTCGGCACGGCGGCGGGCACGGGTGTAGGCTTCATCGCTCACATCCAGCGCATACAGTGCACAGGGCACGTTCTCCCGCAGACGGAACACACCCCGGTTCAGGTATTCCCTGCTGGGCCCTGCCGGGAACATGGTATAGCCGTTTTTGCGGGTAGAGCTGTACAGGCAGCTCAGGTCTTCGTCAAAAGCCAGCGAAGCGTGGGTATAATTTGCACCGGTAACAGCGTAAACAAGGTTTGAAAGCAGGGTACCCGACCGGGTGAGCAGGATGTAGATGGTCTTCATGATCTTTTTCCTTTTTATATGTAGCACACAGAAAAAGCGGGGCTGTCCTTTTGTCAGATACAGTATACCACAGGCAAAGCTTCTTTGTCATAAAAATCGTCAAAATCTCGTAAATTTTGCACAAATCGGGCTGTGGATCCTGTTCCGCTCTTCCCTGCCGCGCCGTTTTGCGGGAAGGGCCGTTTTTGTGCTCGGTTTTTCATGCATCCCAGCTCGTCAAAATTTTATCAAAAAATTGTTTTTCTGCCTTTCCACCTTATTTTTTCAGGTCTCGTCCCCTGCTTTTGTTTCCTGAAATTGTTTCAGGCAGTTAAATTTCTTAATGAAATTTGTTTCTTTTCTGCAAATAGCACGATTCGTTTATTGATTTCGGGATACTTTTATGTATAATGGTATACAGGAGAATTTGCATTTACAAACTGCAAGCCTTCTGCGCAGCGCCCGGCCCGCCGGGAAACGCTGTGCCCTATACAGGACGTATGGATCAAACGAAAGTAGAGGTATAGCGAATATGGCAAAGTTGGATCTTACCAAGTATGGCATTACCGGCACGACTGAGATCGTGTACAACCCCTCCTACGAGCAGCTGTTCGAGGAAGAGA
Source organism: Faecalibacterium sp. BIOML-A1 (assembly GCF_009679715.1). Lineage (NCBI taxonomy): Bacteria > Bacillati > Bacillota > Clostridia > Eubacteriales > Oscillospiraceae > Faecalibacterium > Faecalibacterium sp. BIOML-A1. The sequence continues at coordinate 11,854 of NZ_WKZJ01000012.1, read as the reverse complement.
CCAAGCCCGGTCTGGAAGGCTACGAAAAGGGCCAGGTCAGCGAGCTGGGTGCTGTGAACGTTATGACCGGCATCTACACCGGCCGTTCTCCCAAGGACAAGTTCATCGTTATGGACGAGAACTCCAAGGACACCGTGTGGTGGACTTCCGACGAGTACAAGAACGACAACCACCCCGCTTCTCAGGAAGCATGGGCTGCTGTGAAGGCCATCGCTCAGAAGGAGCTGTCCAACAAGCGCCTGTACGTGGTGGATGCATTCTGCGGTGCCAACAAGGATACCCGCATGGCCATCCGCTTTGTCATGGAAGTTGCATGGCAGGCACACTTCGTCACCAACATGTTCATCAAGCCCACCGCTGAGGAGCTGGAGAACTTTGAGCCCGATTTCGTTGTCTACAACGCATCCAAGGCCAAGGTTGAGAACTACAAGGAGCTGGGCCTGAACTCTGAGACTGCTGTTGTGTTCAACATCACCAGCAAGGAGCAGGTCATCGTGAACACCTGGTACGGCGGCGAGATGAAGAAGGGCATGTTCTCCATGATGAACTACTTCCTGCCGCTGAAGGGCATGGCTTCCATGCACTGCTCTGCCAACACCGACCTGAACGGCGAGAACACCGCCATCTTCTTCGGTCTGTCCGGCACCGGCAAGACCACCCTGTCCACCGATCCCAAGCGTCTGCTGATCGGCGATGACGAGCACGGCTGGGACGACAACGGCGTGTTCAACTTCGAGGGCGGCTGCTACGCAAAGGTCATCAACCTGGATAAGGACTCCGAGCCCGATATCTACAACGCCATCAAGCGCAACGCTCTGCTGGAAAACGTCACTCTGGATGCCGAGGGCCACATCGATTTCGCCGATAAGAGCGTTACCGAGAACACCCGTGTGTCCTACCCCATCAACCACATCAAGAACATCGTCCGCCCCATTTCTTCTGCACCCGCTGCAAAGAACGTCATCTTCCTGTCTGCTGACGCATTCGGCGTTCTGCCCCCGGTCTCCATCCTGAGCCCCGAGCAGACCCAGTACTACTTCCTGTCCGGCTTCACTGCAAAGCTGGCAGGCACCGAGCGCGGCATCACCGAGCCCACCCCCACCTTCTCTGCATGCTTCGGCCAGGCCTTCCTGGAGCTGCACCCCACCAAGTATGCTGAGGAGCTGGTCAAGAAGATGCAGAAGAGCGGCGCTAAGGCTTATCTGGTCAACACCGGCTGGAACGGCACCGGCAAGCGCATCTCCATCAAGGATACCCGCGGCATCATCGACGCCATCCTGAACGGCGACATCAACAATGTGCCCACCAAGAAGATCCCCTACTTCGACTTCGAGGTTCCCACCGTGCTGAACGGCGTGGACACCGGCATTCTGGATCCTCGCGACACCTATGCTGACGCTTCCCAGTGGGAAGAGAAGGCCAAGGATCTGGCAAGCCGCTTCATCAAGAACTTCAAGAAGTACGAGGGCAACGAGCACGGCAAGGCTCTAGTCTCTGCCGGCCCCCAGCTGTAAGCTGATCTCTGCCTGATACTGAAGCGATAAAAAAGGACGTGTTCCCGCAAGGGAGCACGTCCTTTTTGTTTTGCAGACCGGCAGGTAAACGCTCCGTCGGTTGTGTTTTCCACATTTCTGTGTTATCCTGTGGAAAAGGATGTGAGCAGAATGGATGCAAAAGAATTTGGTGCATTCCTTGCACAAGTGCGCCGGGAGCGGAACATGACGCAGGCCGAACTGGCTCAGCAGCTTCACGTTACGGATAAAGCCGTCAGCCGCTGGGAACGCGGCATCGGGCTGCCAGACATCAACACGCTGGAGCCGCTGGCCGATGTGCTGGGCCTGACCCTCGCTGACCTGATGCACTGTCATGACTCCCGTCAAAAAGATGACACTCCTCCCGTTCCTCTGGAAGATTTTTTCACCATGCTGCGCCGCCAGCACACTGTAGACTGGCGTTCTGTGCGTACTGCTCTTCTTGCATTAAGCATTGCACTTGCCCTGTGGGGAATTTTTGCCTGTCCAGGCAGATTAGCTGTGCACTGGCGGACTCTCAGCGATGGTTCGCTTCAGGCCGACGGCTGGATGTCCTCCCTGGTCATTTTTCCATTGTTTGCCGGATTTGAATTTCTATCTCTTGAGCTCTGGAACAATTTTGAGCAAACTGGTTACTACCGGCGCTGGGGTGAGGTGAATCTTTTTATCATTCACGCCATGTCTCTCGGCACGCCGCTTACCCGTCTGATGCGGCTCGTGCTGGATCTTCTGTTCTTTTTCTGTTTTGGATTTCTGCTTCCATGCTGCGAAGCATGGCTGATCCTTTTGAATTAAATGCCGCTTTCCTCTGCGTCCCCACCCGTGAAAAAGCAAAAGAGCAAAGCCCGCCGGCTTTGCTCTTTTGCATAAGCATCAATCATTTTTCCGCTGCTATGCCCAGAGCGCAGCGGAGGGCATTTTAAATCGTTTTTACTTGGCAGCGTCGAACTCTGCCTCGATCTCTGCCGAGGGTGCCGGGGTGACAAGGCTCACCACAACACAGACCACCAGAGAGATCAGGAAGGCAGGCAGCAGCTCGTAGATGCCAAACACGCCGCCCAGCGGGCTGATGATGTACTTCCATACAAAGACCATCAGGCCGCCGGAGAGCATACCGGCCAGTGCGCCCTGCCAGTTGCAGCGCTTCCAGAACAGGGAGCACAGCACCACTGCGCCAAAGGAGCCGCCAAAGCCGGCCCATGCAAAGCTGACGATGCCGAACACGCTGGAGTTGGGGTCGCGGGCCAGCACCACGCCCACCACGCTGATGCAGATGATGGTCAGGCGTGCGGCGAACAGGCTCTGCTTCTCGGTCAGCTTCATGCGGCCGAACTCCTGCAGGATGTTCTGGGATACGCTGGAGGCCGCTGCCAGCATCTGGCTGTCGGCGGTGGACATGGTAGCGGCAAGGATGCCGGCAAGGATCAGACCTGCCAGAATGGCTGCCAGCACGCCGTGCTGAGCGATCAGGCTGGCCACGCGCACGATTAGGGTCTCGCTGGAAGAACCGCTCAGGAACTCCAGTGCGCCCGCCTTGGTCATGCCCAGACCCACCATGCCGATGACGATGGAAGCGGTCATGGCAATGACCACCCACACGCTTGCAATGCGGCGGCTGAGCACCAGCTTCTTTTCGTCCTCAATGGCCATGAAGCGCAGCAGGATGTGGGGCATGCCGAAGTAGCCCAGACCCCATGCCAGCGTGGACGCGATGTCCAGCAGGCTGTAGGAGGTGGCGGTGTTGTCTGCCGCATTGTGGCTTGCAGCCATGGTCAGGTAGCCGGGCAGGCTGCGGGCGTTGTCCAGAACCACGTCCCAGCCGCCTGCCACGTTGACGCCATACACCAGCACCGCGATCAGCGCCATGCTCATGACAACGGACTGGATCAGGTCGGTGGTAGACACAGCGCGGAAGCCGCCCATGATGGTGTAGCCCACAATGACCACAGCGGACAGGATCATAGCCGCCATGTAATCCACGCCAAACAGGCTGTTGAACAGCTTGCCGCAGGCGGCAAAGCCGGAAGCGGTGTACGGGATGAAGAACACGATGATGATGACCGCGCCCAGCGCGTTGAGCAGGTTGCGCTGGTCATGGAACCGCAGGGAAAGGAACTGCGGCACCGTGATGGCATCCAGATTGGCCGAGTAGCGGCGCAGGCGGCGGGCCACGATGAGCCAGTTGAGCCACGTGCCCACGGCAAGGCCGATGGCCGTCCAGCCCGGCGATGCGATGCCGGTGAGGTATGCAAGACCCGGCATACCCATCAGCAGCCAGCTGGACATATCGCTGGCTTCGGCGCTCATGGCCGTGACCAGCGGGCCCATCTTGCGGCCGCCGAGATAGAAATCGCTGCTGTCCTCGTTGGATTTGCTGTACACAAAGCCAACCAGCAGCATTCCCACCAGATAGATCACAATGGTGGCGATGATGCAGATGTTGATCATTCAGATTACCCCTCTCTCTTCCCCACAATGGGAATATATTGTTAATAATACCACAAAAACCAGCATTCCTGCAAGCTTTTTGCACAATTCCGGAGCACAAAGTGCCATTTTTACGGCTTTGACCAGAAAATCTGGCAAAGCAGGCCTAAAATCCGTCACCCTTACCCGCCGGGCAAATTGCAAAACACCTCTGCCGCGTGCTATAATCGGGCCAGATCCATAGGGAAGGAAGTTGTATCATGGCACAGATCACCATCCGCAACGCCGCACTTGCCGATGCGCCGCGCATTCTGCAAATTTACGCATGGTATGTGGAGCATACGGTCATTACTTTTGAATACACCGTGCCGTTGCTCGCCGAGTTCGAGGGCCGGATGCGGCACACGATGCAAAAATATCCGTATCTGGTCATTGAAAAGGATGGCCGCATCGAGGGCTACGCTTACGCCGGAGCCTTTGTGGGCCGCGCCGCCTATGACTGGGCCTGCGAGCTGACCATCTATCTGGACCACAACGCCCAGAAGTGCGGCATGGGCCGGATGCTGTACGAAGCACTGGCGGACCGTTTAAAGGATATGGGCATTCTGAACCTGTATGCCTGCATCGGCTTCCCGCAGGTAGAGGACGAATACCTGACCAAAAACAGCGCCCAGTTCCACGCGCATCTCGGTTTTGCGCTGTGCGGCACCTTCCGCAACTGCGGCTACAAGTTCGGCCGCTGGTACGATATGGTGTGGATGGAAAAGATCATTGGGGAGCACAAAGCCGATCAGCCCGCCGTAAAGGCCTATCATTACGAATAAAAGCACCCGCTGTCAGCCTTACCGGGCCATGACAGCGGGTGTTTTTTACTTTTTCAAAAAGAAATCCGGGAACCGCTCCAAGATCTGGGCAAAGTTTTCGCGGTACATGCCAAGATGATGCTCAAACAGCGCTTCCGCGTCCACCTGCGGCGGCAGGCCGTCGCGCAGATAGACAAAGATCTGCACGTGCTCTTTCTGCACCGAAGCGATATTTCCCCGGCAAAGGGCCGAGTCCAGATAGCGCACGCGGTCCATGTGGGAAGTGACGTTGTGCATGGCTTCCCAGATACGGTCATAACCGGAATCGTGGTACAACAGCCGGTGGAAGTCGTTGTCCAGCGAGATGAAAAAATCATCCGCCGCATCCTGATCAAGGTACAGGTCGGTGTTCTGCCGGTCCAGCAGGGCTCGGAATTCGTCCAGCTGCTCCGGCGTCAGTTTCCCGGCCAGACCGCGCAGCAGCGCCGGCTCCAGAATGCGGCGCATGGCAAAGCCCTCGTTCAGGTACGGAATGCTGATCTTGGACACGATGCTGCCGCGCTGCGGCAGAACATCCACCAGCCATTCGCCCTTCAGCATCATCAGCGCTTCGTGCACCGGCGTGCGGCTCATCGTCAGCTGCTCGCACAGGTCGGCTTCGCTCAGTTGACAGCCCGGCTGCAACTGCAATGTCATGATATTCTTGCGCAGCATCCGGTACGCATAGGCGCGGTTGTTTTCCTCCGGCCTGCGCGGGTCCAGCAGCAGCGGCAGGCTGACGGCTTTTTCTTCTCTCATAGCGGTTTCCTTTTTTGCTTGCCGTAATTTTACCGCAGGGCGCACCGCCCCGCAGACATCCGAAATCATTCTTATTATAAAGCATCCCGCGGCACATGTCAAAAAGAAAAAGCACCAAGCATTGCTGCTTCGTGCTTTTTTGTGGTGCGCCTCGCGCACTCCTATCCGAACGGTGCGCCGCTGGTGGCCATCACCGGCCAAGTGGGCACCGACCGGCTGCACATCCCGGTGGTGAATACCATGATGGCAAAGGGCATCATCCCCATGGATGACAAGTACAGCCTGTGGACCATCGGCATCCCCCAGAAGGACTATGTGAACCAGCTGTTCGACCGGGCCGATCCATATTCTGTACTTTTTTATTTGCTCTTTGTCATTTTTATTTTTGAATAAGTATTACTTCTGCCATTATTCTGCAATAAACTTTCCAAAATCAAGTCCAGAACACTATACTGTCACGCCCAGTTCATCCGGCCGTAGCGGGTGGTCAGCTGGCAGATCTCCTTTTGAAGCTTCTTTGTCAGCTGGGTCTTTTTCAGCCGCCAGCGCCAGTTCTGGCCCACGGTGGAGGGTTTGTTGATGCGGGCAGAGTTGTCCAGCCCCAGCCAGTCCTGCATGGGAACGATGCAGGTCGCCGCTGCGCTGCGCAGGATCAGTGCAATCATGCTTTTATAGAGCTGCTCCTCCGGGGTGGCGTAGTCGTACAGATAGTCCCGCACCATGGCGCGCTCGGCATCGGTGACAGTCTGATACCACGATACCAGCGTCTCGTTGTCGTGGGTGCCGGTATAGGCCACGCTGTTCACCGGGTAGTTGTGGGGCAGATAGTCGCTGGCACTGCCGGTGTCCCGGGAGTCAAAGGCAAATTCCAGCACCTTCATGCCGGGGAAGCCGCTGTCCCGCACCAGCTGACGGACCGTCTCGCTCATATAACCAAGATCCTCCGCAATGATCTCCCGCTTGCCCAATGCCTGCTCCACGGCACGGAACAGCTCGATCAACCACATCGAGAACCCCAACCTGCTGGCCACCAAGATCATCGTGCCGCATCAGCTCATCGTACGGGAAAGCTGCTGCCCGCCGCCGGAGATCTGATGTGCAAAAAACGAGGCCGTTTCCTCTCATTTCCAGAGAGGCAGAACGGCCTCGTTTTGCTTATTTTTTCCGGTACTCCCGGGGTGTCATGCCGAAGTGCGCCTTGAACGCCCGGTTAAAATAGGAGAGGTTCTCAAACCCGCACCGGGAAGCGATGGTCAGAACCGTCTCATCCGTGGCCTGCAGCGCTTCGGCGGCGGCGTTGAGCCGGAACTCGTTCAGAAAGGCCACAAAGCTCTGCCCGGTCATCTGCCGGAACCACCGCATGAAGTGGCTGGCACTGAAGGAGCAGACCCCGGCGGCATCGGAGACCCGGAGTTCCTCGGTATAATGGGCCGAGAGCCATTGCAGGAGCGTTTTCAGCCGCTGGGTGTCGGCTGTCTCGGCGGCAAGCCGCTGCCGGCCCTGTGCAAGGAGCAGGGCAAGAAACCGCAGCAATGCCCCCTTGACCTGCAGCTCGTAGCCGGGGAGCTTGGCGCGGTTGGCATCCTCCACCTCCCGCAGGCAGGCGGCGGCCTGCAGATAGCACAAATCGTTCGGGGTCAGCCGCGCAGGCAGCGACAGGCGCCCGCTTTGCAGCGGAAGCAGATATTTCTCGGCACAAAGGTCCTCTGCGCCGCCCAGAAGCTCCAGCTCAAAAATGATATTTTCGTATTCCATGCACTGCCCTTCGGCCTGCCGCAGGGCATGGAGGGTGCCGGGCGTAAAAATAAAGATGTCCCCCATGCGGGCCTGGCAGCTCTCAGCGCCCACCTGCACCAGTCCTGTGCCCCGCTTGACAAAGACCAGCTCCATGCTCTCCTGCCAGTGGAGCGCCACCTGCGGAAAGTCCTCCGGAATGGTGCAGGGATACAGATTGAAGGGAAACCGCACGGCACCATGCTGCTTGGTCTCCTGCAAAGATGCCTGATTTTGCATCGTTTCACCTCCCGATGATAGGATTGTACCACAGTCTGCGCTTTTTAGGCAAGATTTTGATTGTTTTATGTGGTATATCTGGAAGTACAGATGTCAAACCTGTTTTCCGCAAGGTGTATTTGAAAACAAAGAAAATGACGAATATTTCGCAAGCACAAGTGGGATCCAAGGCTGTTTCACGCAAGATCCGGCTGTGCTTGTAGAAACAGACTCTATTTTCGACTTTTCAGATACACCCTAACAAAGGAGGATGCATTTATGAGCTTTACCGAAACGTTACAGGGTCTCACGGGCACGCCGCTGGCAGACTGCACGAATCAGGAGCTGTATCTCGCGCTGCTGGAACTCGTCCGGCAGAAGAGCGCCGACCGTGTGCAGCCGGTCACCGGCCGCAAGCTGTACTATATCAGCGCCGAATTTCTCATCGGCAAGCTGCTGTCCAACAACCTCATCAATCTGGGACTGTACGATGAAGCCCGCGATGCACTGGCTGCCGTCGGCAAGAGCCTTTCCGATATCGAAGAGGTAGAGCCGGAACCTTCTCTGGGCAACGGCGGTCTGGGCCGTCTGGCTGCCTGCTTCCTCGACTCTCTGGCAACGCTGAACCTGCCCGGCGACGGCGTGGGCCTGCGGTATCACTTCGGCCTGTTCCACCAGTCCTTTGAGGACGGCGTGCAGAACGAAAAGCCTGACCCGTGGCTCACCGCCCACAGCTGGGCAGAAAAGACCGACATCACCTACCCGGTGGAGCTGGCGGGCAAGGAATACACTGCCCGGCTGTACAAGCTGGCCGTTACCGGCTACGAGGGCCGCACCAACACCCTGAACCTGTTTGACCTTGACACCATCGATGAGAGCATCGTCCATGACGGCATTGCCTTCGATAAAACTGCCATCGACAAGAACCTGACCCTCTTCCTCTACCCGGACGATTCCGATGAGGCAGGCCGCCGCCTGCGGGTGTACCAGCAGTACCTGATGGTCTCTGCCGGTGCCCAGCTCATTCTGGCCGAGTGTGCCGCCCGGGGCTGCGATTACCATGATCTGGCCGACTACGCCGCCATCCAGATCAACGACACCCACCCCAGCATGGTCATCCCGGAGCTGATCCGGCTGCTGGGCGAAAAGGGCATCGAATTTGAGGAAGCCGTAAAGATCGTCACAAAGACCTGCGCCTACACCAACCACACCATTCTGGCCGAAGCGCTGGAAAAGTGGCCCCGCGCCTATCTGGATACCGTGGTGCCCCAGCTAATGCCCATTATCGAAAAGCTGGACGCACTGGCCCGCACCCGCACCAAGGACGAGAGCCTTGCCATCATCGACAAGGACGACCGGGTGCACATGGCCCACATGGACATCCACTTCACCCACTCCACCAACGGCGTGGCGGCGCTGCACACCGAGATTTTGAAAAAATCCGAGCTGCACGGCTTTTACGAGCTGTATCCGGAAAAGTTCAACAATAAGACCAACGGCATCACCTTCCGCCGCTGGCTGCTGGAATGCGACCCCCGCCTGACCGCCGCACTGGAACAGCACATCGGCTCCGGCTTCCGTAAGGATGCCACCGAGCTGGAAAAGCTGCTGGCTTTTGCTGACGACGAAGCTGTACTGGAGCAGCTGACCGCTGTGAAAAAGGCCAACAAGGAAGCACTGGCAGACTGGCTGCTGCGCACCCAGAAGGTGAGTGTGAACACCGATGCTGTGTTCGATATCCAGTCCAAGCGCCTGCACGAGTACAAGCGCCAGCAGCTGAACCTGCTGTACCTCATCCATCAGTACTACGAGATCAAGGCCGGGCACCTGCCCGCTGCTCCGCTGGTGAGCATCTTCGGTGCCAAGGCGGCACCTGCCTACACCATTGCAAAGGACATCATCCATGCGCTGCTGACCCTGTCCAAGGTCATTGCCGCAGACCCGGAAGTGTCCAAGTGGCTGCAGGTGGTGTTCGTGGAGAACTACAACGTTACCGCCGCCGAAAAGCTGATCCCCGCCTGCGACCTGTCCGAGCAGATCAGCCTTGCCTCCAAGGAAGCTTCCGGCACCGGCAACATGAAGTTCATGCTGAACGGCGCGCTGACGCTGGGCACCATGGACGGTGCCAATGTGGAGATCAGCCAGCAGGTGGGCGAGGAGAACATCTATATCTTCGGCCAGACCTCCGATCAGGTCATCCACCGCTACGCCGTGGGCGACTACGACCCCGCCCAGTGGGTGGAGGGCGATGCCAACATCCGCCGCGCCATCAACTTCCTCACCGGCCCGGAGATGCTGGCCGCCGGTCACGCCGAAAACCTGACCCGCCTGCACAACGAGCTGATCCATAAAGACTGGTTCCAGACCCTGCCGGACTTCAACGCCTACGTTGTGCGCAAGGGGCAGGCCCTCAGCGATTACGCCTGCGACCCGAAAGGCTGGCGGCGCAAGTGTCTGGTGAACATTGCCAAAGCGGGCATGTTCTCCTCCGACCGCACCATTGCCGAGTACGACCGCGACATCTGGCATCTGGGCGAATAGTTTATTATCGCAATTTTATTGATCTTCTGCCGCAGGACGAGATCTATCTAACCATGGGCACCGCCTACGATTTGCGGCATCAAAGAAGATTTCCAAAATCTACTGTACGCAAAATTTCTATCGGCACAAACTCTATGCTGCCAGAATTTCTGCGCGACCCGCAGACATGGACCATCACCACGCAGGAAACCGCCGAAATGATGTTGCTACAGAATGCGAATCTACGCTGCTGTCCCATCACGGAAGACCCACCGCCAGAGCGTACCGCCTATCTTTTGCTTTATAAGTACCTGAAACCGTGGATCAACGACCTGTGCGCTCTCTTTCTGGATGAGGTGGTTACCGCCATCCGGAAGCACCCCTATTTGGAGCTGCTCTATGAGCCGGGCGCAGATGAACACAAATAAAAGACGGGGTGCTGCACAAATGCACAGCACCCCGTCTTTTACTTATTCTGCTTTCCTCCATCTGCCGCAGCTGAGCGGTCAGAACCTTCTGAGTTACATGACCGATTCTGTGACCGCTCTGCTGGAACTGCTGAAGAATGCAGACCCCGAAGTAAAGGCGCAGCTCCGTCTGGCTCTGCTGACCTAATGCAAAATTTACCACGCATTTCAAAGCAATTCCAGCCCATGCAGAGGATTCCTATGAAAACACCAACCGTGCAAAAACCGTGCATTGACCGTGCAAGCCCCGATTTTTCGGGGTTACATAACAAAAAAGAACGCCAAATCTTACGATTTGGCGTTCAATATCTGGTGCACCTCCAGGGACTCGAACCCTGGGCCCACTGATTAAGAGTCAGTTGCTCTACCAACTGAGCTAGAGGTGCATATTATCAGAATGCGGTTTCTTCATTCNCATTCCAGTGCCACCTATCAGCTGATGATCTCTGGCGGCGATGTGAAGGCCGTTCAGGGCACCGCAGGACACGCTACGGCGGATATGCTGGTGAACACCTATGCGCATATCCAGCAATCCTCCCGTGTAGAGCTGGGCAGGAAGTTCGAGGAAAGCTTCTATGCTAAGTCCGAAAGCCCCAGCCCGCAGGCTGTACCCGCTGCAGGCGAACCGACCATCTCTATGACCGCTCTGCTGGAGCTTCTGAAGAATGCAGCCCCCGAAGTAAAGGCGCAGCTCCGTCTGGCTCTTCTGACCTGATGCAAAATTTACCACGCATTTCAAAGCAATTCCAGCCCATGCAGAGGATTCCTATGAAAACACCAACCGTGCAAAAACCGTGCATTGACCGTGCAGACCCCGAATTTTCGGGGTTACATAACAAAAAAGAACGNTGAGCGGTCAGAACCTTCTGAGTTACATGACCGATTCTGTGACCGCTCTGCTGGAACTGCTGAAGAATGCAGACCCCGAAGTAAAGGCGCAGCTCCGTCTGGCTCTGCTGACCTAATGCAAAATTTACCACGCATTTCAAAGCAATTCCAGCCCATGCAGAGGATTCCTATGAAAACACCAACCGTGCAAAAACCGTGCATTGACCGTGCAAGCCCCGATTTTTCGGGGTTACATAACAAAAAAGAACGCCAAATCTTACGATTTGGCGTTCAATATCTGGTGCACCTCCAGGGACTCGAACCCTGGGCCCACTGATTAAGAGTCAGTTGCTCTACCAACTGAGCTAGAGGTGCATATTATCAGAATGCGGTTTCTTCATTCTGATAACTCAAGTCGGCGACTACCTATTTTCACGCGCCGTTTCCAGCGAACTATCTTCGGCACAAGTGAGCTTAACTTCTGTGT